>NZ_JAGWUA010000227.1 GCF_028868675.1 Bradyrhizobium sp. | reverse complement strand
CGTCATCTACCGCACGCCCACCAGGGACTGGTCGGCCGAACTGTCGGACGCCGCGATCGTGCGTAATTCAGATGACGCCAGGACGCTGCTCGCCGAATCCGTCGCCGACGACGTCGGCGCAGTCGGTGCCTACATCGCTCCGGTGCGGCTCGCGAACGACGGCCGGATCGAGCCCGGCAACCTGCGCGAACGGATCCGGCGCACCGGCATTACCATCGGACTGCCGGTTCAGGTTTGAGGCATTCTTCCATGTACGCTTACGACGAAATCGACCGCACGCTGGTCAATGAGCGCGTCTCCGAATTTCGCGACCAGGTGAAGCGCCGCCTCTCGGGCGAGCTCACCGAAGACGAGTTCAAATTGTTGCGACTGCAGAACGGCGTCTATCTGCAACTGCACGCCTACATGTTCCGCGTCGCGATCCCCTACGGCACGCTGGCCTCGAACCAGTTGCGGCGGCTCGCCCATGTCGCGCGCACCTACGACCGCGGCTACGGCCATTTCACCACGCGGCAGAACATCCAGTTCAATTGGATCAAGCTCGCGCAACTGCCGGACGCGTTGGCCGACCTCGCGGAGGTCGGCATCCATGCGATGCAGACCTCCGGCAACAACATGCGCAACGTCACCTCGGACCAGTGGGCCGGCGTCGCGCCCGGCGAGATCGAGGATCCCCGCATCTGGTCGGAGCTGTTGCGCCAGCACACCACGTTGCACCCCGAGTTCTCGTTCCTGCCGCGCAAGTTCAAGATCGCGATCACGGCAAGCGACCACGACCGCGCGGCGATCAAGATCCACGACATCGGCCTGCGCCTGACCAGGAACGAGAAGAGCGAGACCGGTTTCGAGGTGCTGGTCGGCGGCGGGCTCGGCCGCACGCCGTTCATCGCCAAGACCGTCAAGCACTTCGTCCACGGCCGCGACATCCTGAGCTACGTCGAGGCGATCCTGCGCGTCTACAACCAGTACGGCCGCCGCGACAACATCTACAAGGCGCGCATCAAGATCCTGGTGCACGAGCTCGGCATCGAAAAATTCGCGCAGGAGGTGGAGGAGGAGTGGCGGCACATCCGCAACGGCTCGCTGCAGCTCGACGACGGCGTGATCGAGGACATCCGCGCCCACTTCACCTACCCGGCCTACGAGAAGCTGCCGCACATGCCGGACGAGCTGCGCGCCGCCGCACACGATCCCGCGTTCGAGGCGTGGCGCAAGAACTCGGTGTTCGCGCACAAGGTCCAGGGCTATTCGATCGTCACGATCTCGCTCAAGCCGGTGGGCAGTCCTCCGGGCGATGCCACCGCCGAACAGATGGATGCGCTCGCCGATCTCGCCGACAAGTACTCGTTCGGCGAGATCCGGGTCGGTCATGAGCAGAACCTGGCGCTGCCGCACGTCACCAAGCGCGACCTGCCGGCGTTGTGGAAGGCGCTCGACAGGCTCGGCCTCGCCACGCCGAACGTCGGCCTGATCAGCGACATCATCGCCTGCCCGGGGCTCGACTATTGCTCGCTGGCCAATGCGCGCTCGATCCCGGTCGCGCAGGAGCTGACGCGGCGCTTCGCCAATCACGAGCTCGCCAACCTGATCGGCCGTCTCCACATCAACATCTCCGGCTGCATCAATGCCTGCGGCCATCACCATGTCGGCCATATCGGCATTCTCGGCGTCGAGAAGAACGGCGAGGAGGTCTACCAGATCACGATTGGAGGCCGCGCCGACGAGAACGCCGCGCTCGGCAACCTGATCGGGCCCGGCGTCAAGTTCGACGAGGTCGCCGACGTGATCGAGGATATCGTCGAGGCCTATCTGGCGCTGCGCGAGCGGCCGGAAGAGCTGTTCATCGACACCGTGAAGCGCCTCGGCGTCGAACCGTTCAAGGAGCGGGTCTATGCCACTCGTTAAGGGCGGAAAGATCGTCGAGGATCCCTTCGTGAGGCTCGCCGACGATGCGCAGACGCCTGCGGTCGGTGACATCCTGGTGTCGGCCGATCGCTTCCTCGGAGATCCGGAGGGCCTGCTCGCGCGCGCCGGCCGGCTGGGGATGATCTGGCCGAACAATCGCGACATCGATGCGCTGGTGCCGTATCTCGGCAGGCTTGCGGCGGTGGCGCTGGTGTTTCCGGTCTTCCGCGACGGCCGTGCCTACAGCCAGGCAAGGCTGTTGCGCGAGCGCTATGCCTGGCGCGGCGAGCTGCGGGCCACCGGCCAGGTGTTGCGCGATCAGTTCGTGTTCATGCTGCGCGCGGGCTTCGACACGTTCGACGTCAGGAAACAGGCCGACGCGGAGGTCTTTGCCCAGACCGTGAAGCGCTATTCGGTGTTCTACCAGCCGACCGGCGACGGTCGTATCACCGCCTTGCACCGGCGCATGCAGCTGCGTCATGCCGAGGGCGTCAGCCCATGACGGCCGTCGCGTCTCAGGCTGCGCCGGAATCGACCCTGACGCTTGCGGGAGAGCTCGACCGCGCACTGCGCGATGCGTCGCCTGCGGAGGTCGTCGCGGCGGCGCTGAAGGCGGTCGGGCGCGATCATCTCGCGCTGGTGTCGTCGTTCGGCACGGAGTCGGCCGCGCTGCTCAAGGTGATGGCGGACGTCGATTCGGGGATTGCCGTGATCTTCCTCGATACCGGCTGGCTGTTCGAGGAGACGCTCGCCTATCGCGACACGCTGATCGCGACGCTCGGCTTGCGCGACGTTCGCTCGATCAAGCCGTCGGAGGAGATCCTGTCGCGCGAGGATCCCGATCGTGAGCTCTGGTTTTCCGATCCGGACGCCTGCTGCCGCATTCGCAAGGTGGAGCCGCTGGCCCGTGCGCTGAAGCCGTTCTCCGCCTGGATCAATGGCCGCAAGCGGTTCCAGGGCGGCGCGCGGGCGGCGATACAAGTGGTCGAGGAAGACGGCGTGCGGCTGAAGTTCAATCCCTTCGCCAACGTCTCGCGCGCGGAGATCGAGGCGATCTACGCAAGTGCCGGCTTGCCGCAGCATCCGCTGGTCGCGTCCGGGTTCCTGTCGGTGGGCTGCATCCCCTGCACCAGCCGCGCAGCCGAGGGCGAGGACCCGCGCGCCGGCCGCTGGCGTGGCCGCGCCAAGACCGAATGCGGCATTCACACGACCAGGACGTCCTGAGGCGCATCCGCCGGTCGTCCGCTGGGTCCCGCGGAGCCGGGGCTATCCGGCCGAGACGCGAATTCCCGCCCACCGTTCACTATTCAGCCACGGTTGGTATGCAACAACGGCCCGTTCCTGGGGGCTTGTCCATGCGCGCCGCGGCCGCAATTCTCATCACTTTCCTTCTCGCCGGCTGCGCCACCGAGGCGCCGATCGAGCAGCCGTCGATGTATGCCGATATGGCCGTTCCCGGAGCCCGGCTCGATGCGCAGGCTGCCGCGGTGATGATCTCGCAATACCGCCAGAACAACGTCCTCGGCAGCGTCGTGATCGATCCCGACCTGATGAAGCTCGCCGAATCGCAGTCGCAGGCCATGGCCGCCGCCAACAAGATGGACCACGACGTGCGGGCGCCGCTGGCGAGGCGCCTGACCGGCGCCGGCTATCCCGCGACAGTCGCGGTCGAGAATATCTCGGCCGGCTATCACACGCTGGCGGAGGCCTTTTCCGGCTGGCGTGACTCGCCGCCGCACCGGGCCAACATGCTCAAGAGCGGTGTCACAAGAATGGGCATCGCTGCAAGCTACGCTCCGAACACCAAATACAAGGTGTTCTGGACCATGATTCTGGCGTCAACCGAGACCAGGTGAAACGGGTCCTGCATCTCCGGCCAATTGACGTTGCCGTGAAGGGCCGCCACGCTGGGCCGCGATCTGCTATTGATCCATCATGACCGATCCTCACAGCCCGGCATCGAACAAGGTCCCCGCCAATGCAGAGCGCGTTCTGGTGCTCCAGGGTGGCGGCGCGCTCGGCTCCTACCAGGCCGGCGCTTTTCAGGCGCTGTGCGGCTACGGCTTCGAGCCGGAATGGGTCGCCGGAATTTCGATCGGCGCGGTCAATGCCGCCATCATCGCCGGCAATGAAGGCCTCACCCGCGTCAAGCGGCTGAAGGAATTCTGGGAGATGGTCTCGGCGCCGGTGCCGTGGACGCCGGTCGTCAACGGCGACCACAACCGCGAGCTGTTCAATTCGACGAGCGCCGCGCTGGTCGCGACCTTCGGTGTGCCGGGCTTCTTCACCCCACGCATTCCGCCGGCACCGCTCTGGCCGCCGGGCCACCCCGAGGCGCAGAGTTATTACGATACCGCGCCCCTGAAGAGAACGCTGGAGCGGCTGGTCGATTTCGACCGGATCAACGACCTGAAGACGCGGCTGTCGGTCGGCGCGGTCGGCGTCACCTCGGGCAATTTCAAGTATTTCGACAATGTCGAGCTCAGGAGGCTCGGCAAGCGGATCGGCCCCGAGCACATCATGGCCTCCGGGGCGCTGCCGCCGGGCTTCCCGTCGGTCATCATCGATGGCGAGCACTATTGGGACGGCGGCATCGCCTCCAACACGCCGCTCGACTACGTGCTGGATGCGAAGGCCGACCGCGACCTCCTGATCTTCCAGGTCGACCTGTTCAGCGCGCGCGGCGAGTTGCCGACGTCGCTGCTCGATGCCGCCGAGCGCGAGAAGGACATCCGCTTTTCCAGCCGCACGCGGATGAACACCGACAAGAACAGGCAGCTGCGCAACACCCGCAGGGCATTGCGCGACCTCATCGGCAAGCTGCCCGCCGAGTTGAGGAGCGATCCGTCGGTCGAAATCCTCGCGAAGGCAGCGTGCGAAAATACCGTCACGGTCGTGCATCTGATCTACCGCAGCAAGACCTACGAGATGTCGTCCAAGGACTACGATTTCTCCCATGTCGCCATGGTCGAGCACTGGGAGTCCGGCGTGCGCGACGTGCATCTGTCGATGCGCCACAGGGACCAGCTCGAGCAGCCGCAATCCGGCGAGACCATGGTGGCCTACGATCTGACGAAGGACGTCTCCGCGTCCCCGTCCTCAACCAGGAGCGAATGAAATGGGTAGCTTGACAGGCAAGAACGCCGTTGTAACCGGCTCGACCAGCGGCATCGGGCTCGCTTATGCGCGCGCCTTTGCGCAGGCCGGCGCCAACGTCGTCATCAACGGATTTGGCACGCCCGAGGACGTCGAGAAGGAACGCTCGACCATCGAGAAGGACTTCAAGGTGAAGGCGGTCTATTCGCCGGCCGACATGAGCAAGCCCGCCGAGATCGCCGGGATGATCGCGCTCGGCGAGAAGACGTTCGGCTCGGTCGACATCCTCGTCAACAATGCCGGCATCCAGTTCGTTTCGCCGGTCGAGGAGTTCCCGATCGAGAAGTGGGATGCGATCATCGCGATCAACCTGTCGTCGGCGTTCCATGCCATCCGCGCCGCGGTGCCCGGCATGAAGAAGCGCGGCTGGGGCCGCATCATCAACACGGCGTCCGCGCATTCGCTGGTCGCTTCGCCCTTCAAGTCGGCCTATGTGTCGGCCAAGCACGGCATCGCCGGGCTCACCAAGACGGTGGCGCTGGAACTCGCGACCTTCAAGATCACCTGCAACTGCATCAGCCCGGGCTATGTCTGGACGCCATTGGTGGAGAAGCAGATTCCCGACACCATGAAGGCGCGCAACCTCAGCCGCGAGCAGGTCATCAACGACGTCTTGCTGACGGCGCAGCCGACCAAGGAGTTCGTCACCTCCGAGCAGGTCGCAGCGCTCGCGCTGTTCCTCTGCAGCGACGACGCCACGCAGATCACCGGCGCCAATCTCTCGATCGACGGCGGCTGGACCGCGGCCTGAGGGGCGAGCCGTTCAGCGGCTCCACGCCAATGCGGTGACGATCGCCGACGACAGGTTGAGCTCCGCGAATGCGATCTTGCCGGCGACCACGATGAGGACGCTGGCAAGCGCGGCGCGGAGCACCGTCTCCGGCACGCGCGCAGCGCTGTAGCTGCCGATGACGATGCCCGGCAGCGAGCCCATCAGCAGCACGCCCATCAGCGCCCAGTCGACGTCGCCGAGCGCCCAATGCCCGGCGCCGGCGACCAAAGTCAGCGGCACCGCATGCGCGATGTCGGATCCGACGATGGTTGCGATCGGCAGGCGGGGATAGAGCAGGAGCAGCGCGGTCACGCCGACCGCGCCCGCGCCGACGGAGGAAATCGAGACCAGCACGCCGAGCAGCGCGCCAACGAGCACGGTTCCGATTGCGGTGGTCCGGGCGTCCATCCGCTCGACGCGCCGGCGAAACTGTGCCATCAGCGACTTGCGGAAGATCAGCGAGGCCGCGGTCAGCATGAGCGCAAAGCACAGCACCAGATTGACCAGGTTGCGCTCGGCATCGCTCTTGAGATCGAGCTTCCACAGCACCAGCAGCGTCGCTGCGCTCGCCGGGATGCTCCCGCTGGCGAGCCGGAACACGGCCGGCCAGTGCACGCTGCGCGACCAGCCATGCACCACGGTTCCGGCCGTCTTGGTGCCGGCGGCATAGAAAAGGTCGGTGCCGACCGCGGTCGACGGATGAATGCCGAACAAGAGGATCAGCAGCGGCGTCATCAGCGAGCCGCCGCCGACGCCCGTCATGCCGACAAGCAGGCCGACGCCGAATCCCGAGGCGACGTAGAGCGGATCAATCATCTCTGCAGAACTTAGGTTTATCCCGTCAGTCAGGCAAGACGACGTAGAATGAACTTGCCAGTCGGCGCAACGGATCGAAGCAAATAAGAAAAAATCAGCCGAATGCCGGCGCTCCGTAGTTATTTTGCCCAAATCGGCGCGATCCGGCGAAATTTGCGGCTTGCCCCGCAGGCGAAGCGGAACCGAAAGCGTCGGGTAGTTCCTTCTTCTGGTCGAGTCCGGGCTCAAGGATACTGCGACCAGGTTCATTCAGGCCTGTAGGTGGCCGCCGGGATGTATGGCGGATGTGGAGAACATCGATGGCGTCGCCGCGTATGCGGTAGAATATTCGAAATGGATAGCGGACGACCGACGCCACCCGCACCTGGGAGCGTTGCGCAACGCGCGGCGACGATAGCGGTGCACGTCCTATGCGCTCGATCACATCGAGAAATCGTCGCTCGACGGCCTCGGCAACCCGGGGATTCGCGTTGGTCGCCTAGTAGTTTGCGATGTCGGCAAGATCGGCGAGCGCTCGTCGGGAATAGACGAGCTTCATCCGCGGCGGAATTTCGTGAACGCGGCTGCGACATCAGCAGCTGCGACATCAGCATCGGTCGCGACGTCACCGAGATCGATAGAGGCGATGGCGGCATCGATGATCCGCAGCTCCTCCGCGGTCGCCGGATATTCGCCGCCGCGAAGCTCGCTCTCGATC
>NZ_JAGWUA010000030.1 GCF_028868675.1 Bradyrhizobium sp. | reverse complement strand
CGCGCATCCTGGCGGGCGCATTCGGGATGAGTTCGGGATCGCGCGGATTCCGATCCGGCGGGGGTGCCAATCCGAAGTAGGAGGGGTCCACTTCGTGCATGTAACAGGGGGGCGACGCGTATTCGTTCGTGTCGGGCTCGTCATCGCACCGGTCGAAGCAGCCTCGGCTCGGGCTCATCCGTCCGTTCATGAGGCGCCCGCCTCCGCTGCAATCAGTCGCCATTCGCGGACCGGCGACGACGACGTGCATCCGAACGTCCAGACGTCGATGCTGTGACGTTTGCCCGAGATCCCCCCGACCGGTTGGCCTGCCCCGCTGCGCGACAGCCTGTAGGATTCGGCAACGAACCGCATGGAAACCTCGGCGTGGGTCTCGCACAGACGGCCGCCGAGGATCTCGGGTGGCTCGATGCTCGAGAACACCGTCTCGGTCTTTTCGAGCCGCGCTTCGTTGGCCGCGATGGCGTCCGAAAACGTATCGTAGACCTCGGCGGAGACCAGTTTGCGAAGCGTGCTCCGATCGCCCGCATCGAATGCGGCGACGATCGCCTCATAGGCGGCAAGCCTGGCTTCGACGAAGTCCCTGACTGCAATGCTGCCGCTGCAGCGGTGCAGTTCGGACATCAGCACTTCGAGATCCGCCGGCGCCGCCGAGCCGCTTAACGGTACACTCGCCATTGGCGAACTCGGTCGGGCCGGCTGCCGCTCTCTCTTGGCCTGTGAGAGGGACGACAGATAGTCGCACCACGAGGAGATGGTCCAGTAGATCCACAGTCCCCACAACAGCGCCGCAAGTCCGGAACCGTCCGCATCCTGAGGCACGTCAACCTCCCAACCATTTCACGGCTCGCGCAGTCGATCGCGAAAGCGACGTCGTCGACGGCGAGTTGATGTCGTCATGTCGGTTCTGGCGAAATCAGCAGACCGTCTGATCCTCGCCGTCGCTGCATGCCCTGGCATCCCTCGTACCCGACGGCCCGGCGCGAACGGTCCTTGTGGCCGGGCACAGTCTCAAACACTCGGCGCGTTCCAATCCTCGCGCCGCGTTTTCAAGCAAGCAAACGAATTTAATAGGTTTATTGATGCACAAAAAATGCTAGATTAGAAACCAGAGGAAGGTGGCTATGGACGTCGAACTTGCCCGGACCTTTCTGGAGATCGTCAGGGCGCGCAGCTTCGTACGAGCCGCCGAACAGCTGAATGTGAGCCAGACGGCCGTCAGCGCCCGTGTCCGCTCACTCGAGGAGCAGCTTGGTCGACCGCTCTTCGTCCGCAACAAGAATGGCGCCTCGCTCACGGCAGCGGGCGAGCAGTTCCTCCGTTACGCGCCGATGTTCGTGCAATTGTGGCAAAGAGCGCGGCATCAGGTCGCAGTGCCGCCCGGATGGCGGGCTGTTCTGACCATCGGCGGGGAGTTGAGTCTCTGGCACCCGTGGCTCACCGAATGTCTTCACTGGATGCGTCGCCGTGCGCCGGACGTCGCGCTCCGCGTCCAGGTCGACGTGCCGGACAGCCTGACCGATCATGTGTCGACGGGCGCGCTCGATCTTGCAGTGATGTATGCGCCACAGTACCGGCCCGGCGCGCGCGTCGAATTGCTTCTGGAGGAGAAGCTCGTCCTGGTCACGACCAGGGCGGACGCCAGGACGGTCGAGCCGGACGGCTATGTCTATGTCGACTGGGGACCGGACTTCGCTCATCATCATGAGCTGAGCTTTCCCGAGGACAACAATCCGGGCCTATTCGTCGGCCTCGGACCGCTGGCACTGACCTACATCCTCGAAGCAGGCGGGTCGGGCTATTTTCGACAGCGCGTGGTGGCGCCTTACATAGCGGCGGGAAAGCTGCATCTCGTTGCGGGCGCTCCCAGTTTCTTCTATCCCGTCTACGCCGTCTGTTCGGCGCAAGCGGACGATGAGCTGGTCGCCCTGGCTCTCGATGGGCTGCGTGGCATCGCTTCGGCCGACCCGGCGGGGCGCAGGCCCACGGCCGTCGACCCGACGCCTCTATGAGTCGGACCAGCGCTCGCGAACGCCCCGCCTCGCGCGATTGACGCGTGCCGAAGGAGCGCTGACTCTCGCAGCAGCAGTCCGCGATTATGCCAGGATGACTGCTGCCGCCATCCCGACGAGCGTCAGGACGAGGCCCACAACCAGCATCGGCACCAGACTGCTGCCGGAATAGGGATCGGCGGAAGCCTCGTCGGTCACGGGATGCATTCGATGTCTCATGGCATTGCTCCTTGCTGCCGCTCTGCCGATGTCATCCGGGTCTCTATAAATGAGCATTTGAAATATATGTTTTACAGGAGTATGGTCGGTCCGCAAGGCAAATCTTTCGGGAGCTGTCCATGACCGATCTCTGGCTGCCGTCGTTGAAGACCGATACTCCGCAGGCGGGTTTCGAGCTTGCGGTCAAGCTTTCCAGGATGGGGGTGAAGCTCACACAGCCCTCCGATCAGGTGCGGTCGCAATTGCGTGCTGCCTATGAGCAGGATTCCGCGCAGCTCATCACCGCTTCTCACGTCATCGCCGTGCACTTCCAGACGGTGGCCGCTGCGAACAATTGGTGGCGGTAGGCGAAGGCGCGCCGCCGGGTCGACCGCCCATTCCGATTCCACCGATCCCGTCATCGGGAGCGCGAAGGCGATCGGCAAGCCATTGATGTCGAAAACGTTTGATTGGTCTCGCGGAGATCGCTCGCCCTGCGCCACCCGCTTTGCCGCGATCCGACACCCGCGGGACGTCTTGCGCCGGGCGGCAATTTTAACCTGCATCAACAGCAGGGATACCATTCTTCACGATTAACGACGACATCTTGAGCAAATGCTCAACAAGTCATCCGTTTCGTGCAGGAGGAAGCCGTGCGTCTCCCCAAACTGAACATCCGCGGGCGATTGACCCTCGGCTTCGGCGTTCTCTGCGCCCTGCTGGCCGGGATCGTCGGCATCACGATGCTCAAGCTCAACACCGTGAACGTATCGACGGACGTCAGCGTCAATCGCCGCGTGCCGACGGCGTTGACCGCGAGCAATCTGGAATCCGGGGTCTATGCCTCGCTCGCGGCGTTGCGCGGCTGGCTGATCACCGGCAGCGAGACGTTCAGGGCGGAGCGCGCCGGGCTCTGGAAGGAGATCCAGAAGCAGGGTTCGGAGATGGACCGCCTGTCCGGCAGCTGGACGAGCGAGCAGAACAAGGCGGACTGGAAGGCGGCGAAACCGCTGCTCGACGAACTGCGCGGCGCGCAGGACAAGGCCGAAGCGATCGCGCACACGATCGACGAGCAGCCCGCTGCGAAGCTGTTGGCGACCGAAGCCGCGCCTCTCGCAAACGTGATCCTGAAGAACCTCACCTCGATGATCGACGAGGAGGGCGGCATTCCCTCGACCGACACGCGCAAGAGACTGCTGCTCGATTTCGCCGACATGCGCGGCAGCATGGCGATGGGGGTCGCGGCGATCCGCGCCTATCTCCTGACCGCCGACGCCGCCTTCAAGACGGAATATGAGGAGCTGTGGGCGACCAACCAGGCCAAGCTCGACTCGCTGGCGAAGCGGCGGTCCGACATGACGCCCGACCAGCAGAAGGCGTTCGACGCGCTGGTCGAGGCCCGCGCCAAGTTCGCGCCCCTGCCGAAGAAGATGTTCGATATTCGCGCCTCCGATCGCTGGAACATGGCGCAATGGTTCCTGTCGAACGAGGCGGCGCCGCGCGCAAACCGGCTGCTCGACATCTTCGTCGGCGCCAGGGGTGCCGAAGGCGGGCGGGCCGGCGGCATGGTCGGCCGGCAGCAGCAATTGCTGAAGGAGGACGGCGCGAAGGTGCTCGGCGAGACGACCTTCCTCACCACGCTGCTCTGGGTGCTGATGGGCGTCGGCATCGGCATTGCCGCGACGATCGTCTACCTGACCACGAAATCGATCGTGCCGCCGATCCTCGGCATGGTCAGCGCGATGGGGCGGCTTGCGGGCGGCGATCACTCGGTCGAGATTCCCGCGCCCGACAGGCACGATGAGATCGGCCTGATGGCCCGCGCGGTCATCGTCTTCAAGGAGAACATGATCAAGGCCAAGGAACTCGCCGCCAGGGAGGCGGAAGCGCTGAGCCAGCGCATGGCGCGCGCCACGCGGGTGAACGAGCTCACGCAGGAGTTCGATTCGAGCATCACCTCGGTGCTGAGGTCGGTGGCTTCGGCGTCCACGGAGCTGCAGGCGACCGCATCGCAGATGTCGGCCACCGCCGAGGAGACCAGCACGCAGGCGACCGCGGTGTCCGCCGCGACCGAGGAGGCCTCGGCCAACGTGCAGACCGTTGCGGCCGCCTCGGAGCAGCTGGCGAGCTCGGTGACCGAGATCAGCCGCCAGGTGGCGCAATCCGCCGGCATCGCGCAGCGTGCCGTGGAGGAGGCGGAGCGCACCAACGTCACCGTGCAGGGGCTGTTGAGAGACGCCGGCGCGATCAGCGAGGTGGTCAAGCTGATCAACGAGATTGCCAGCCAGACCAACCTGCTGGCGCTCAACGCCACCATCGAGGCGGCGCGGGCCGGCGAAGCCGGCCGGGGCTTCGCGGTGGTGGCGGCCGAGGTCAAGAATCTCGCCGAACAGACCGCGCGCGCGACGGATCAGATCGGCGCGCAGGTCGCCTCCATCCAGGCCTCCTCCGGCGAGGTCGTCACCGCCATCAAGGGCATCGGCGCGACCATCGGCCAGATGAACGAGATCGCCTCCGGCATCGCCGGTGCAGTGGAGGAGCAGGGCTCGGCGACGCAGGAGATCGCACGCAACGTGCAGCAGGCGGCGCTCGGCACCACCGAGATATCCTCGAACGTCTCGGGCGTCCGGCAGGCCGCGTCCGACACCGGCGCTGCGGCCCACCAGGTGTTCCAGGCTTCCAACGAACTGTCCCAGCAATCGGAGATGCTGCGCAAGGAGGTCGAGCTCTTCCTCGGCAACATCAAGGCCGCCTGAAACCTTCGGTCCGCAGGCGCGCGCGCCCCGCAAGGGGCGCGGCGCGACGGGCGTTCAGGTCGTCTTGTACTCCCCTGAAATGTCCTTGCCGGTGTAATCGGTCATGGCGGCCGTCGCGATCACCGAAACGACCGCGCACAGCGCCACATAGGCGGCGATCGCGGTGGCGGAGTGGAAGGTGCCGAACAGCCAGGCCGCGATCAGCGGCGCCGGCCCGCCGGCGATCACGGACGCGAGCTGGTAGCCGAGCGAGGCGCCGCTGTAGCGCAGCCGTCCCGTGAAGCTTTCGGCGATCAGCGCGGCCTGCGGCCCATACATCATGTCGTGCGGGATCAGCGACAGGATGATGGCGAAGAAGATGATCGGGTGCGAGCCGGTGCCGAGCATGCCGAAATAGATGAAGCCGAATACCCCGGTCGCGGCCGCGCCGATCATGTACATGGCCTTGCGTCCGATGCGGTCGGACAGATGTCCGAACACCGGTATCGACACGAAGGACAGCACGGATGCCGCGAGCACCGCGGTCAGCAGGAAGTCCCGGGAAACGTGCAGCGTGGTGATGCCGTAGGAGAAGACGAAGGCGGTGAAGACGTAGAACGGCGCCTGCTCGGCCATGCGCGCGAAGGCCGACAGCAGGATCTCCTTCGGGTGCTCCTTGATGACCTGCAGCATCGGCGTGCGCTCGACCCTGCGTTCGGCGAGCAGCCGCGAGAACACCGGCGTCTCCAGGATGCCGAGCCGGATGTAGAGGCCGACGCCCACCAGGATGAGGCTGAGCGCGAACGGAATCCGCCAGCCCCAGGCCAGGAACTGTTCGCCGGACATCTGGCTGAAGGCGAGCACCGCGAGGTTGGCCAGGAACAGGCCGCAGGGCACGCCGAATTGCGGCCAGGAGGCGATCAGACCGCGCGAGCGGTCGTTGCGCGCCCATTCCATCGACATCAGGACCGAGCCGCCCCATTCGCCGCCGACCCCGACGCCCTGGATGAACCGCAGTACGGTGAGGATCGCGGCGCCCCAGATGCCGATGCTCCCGTAGGTCGGCACCAGTGCGACCGCGAAGGTGGCGAGCCCCATCAGCAGCAGCGTTGCGATCAGCGTCGATTTGCGGCCGATGCGGTCGCCGTAGTGTCCGAAGATGGCGGCGCCGATCGGACGCGCGATGAAGCCGACGGCATAGATCGCGAAGGCCTCGAGCGTCCCGACCCAGGGATCGGAATGCGGAAAGAACAGTTTTGCGAAGACGAGGCCCGTGACGGTCGAATAGAGGAAGAAATCGTACCACTCGATCGCCGTCCCGATGGTGGACGCGATCACGGCGCGGCGAAGCTGGAGTTGATGCTCGCTGGATGAGAGCAGGACCGGGTCGGCAGGGGAGACAGACATGACGGGAGCCTTTCCTTGAGAGCGGCGCCCCCCGCTGTGCATGGGGTTGTTTTGCAGAAAAACATCCGAGCCGGCGGAACGGTTCCATATGGGCGGCGGCGGGACCGCCCGGATCACGAACAGGTGCTCCCGTCCGGCCGATCGGGGCCGGTGTGAAGCAGCTCACAGGCATTCGGCCGCTGCGGCGTTATCGGTTGCCCAGTCGGAGTAACCGGCCGTCGAGGATCGCATGATGACGACGCGGCGCGTGATGTTCTGGTGGTTCAGGTTCGTGCTGTCGGGACGGTTTCTCGACCGCTTCCTGAGCCGGCCCCGCATGCCGGGCAAGTAGGCGGCTCTCGAGCTTATCCGATCAGCTTCCGGAAGGCCGCCGCGCCGTCCTGCACGGCGTCCCGCCCCTTCCACGCCAGATAGGTGAGCTTGCCGCTCAGCGTGTCGTGGCTGCGCAGGCGGCGCGAGCCGAGGATGTGGCCGACATTGTCCGGGAAGCGGGCGACCTCGGTCGTTACGAGCGTCGCGATTGCGTCCATCAACTGCTGCAGGCGGCCGCCCCACTTCGACTGCTCGATCTGGTCGATGCGGACCCGGAGCGCATATTCGGTGTCGTAGATGTCGGCGAGCAGGTCGCGGCAGACCAGCACCCTGTTGTTCTTGAGCGCGATGCGCAGCGCCATGCGCTTGTCGTCGAGTTGGTCGAGCACCATGGAGACCGCGATGGCATAGGGCGCGGCGGCGACGTCGGCGGCGCTCTTGCTCGCGGCCGCCTTGGTCGCGAGGCGGATCAGCTGCCAGGAGGTCTTCAGCCGCTGTCCCACCAATGCGATCGCGAACGGCAGTGCGTCGGCATGGCTCTTCTTGAAGCCGTTCAGCAGAGTCGTCATCTGCTCGATCTTGGCGTCGTCGAACTTCGCGATCCGCTCCGGCAGCTTGGCGTTGAACTTCGCCAGCGCGTCGGCGGCGCGCAGCGCGTGGAGCATCTTGACGACGTCGTCGAAGGCGAACTGCGAGGCGGTGTATTGCGCAAGCTTGCCGCGGGCCATTTCGGTGCCTTCGGGCGAAGCCAGCGTGTTCTCCAGCACCTTGACGACCTTGGTCTGGAACGCGGCGGCGGTCTTCAGCGCGTCCTTCTGGTTGTTGGCGGCGATCTGCTCGGTGACCGCCTTGATGTAATCCCGCGCCATGGTCGGCAGCAGATCGCGGCAGATCCACTCCCAGATCGGCGTCAGCGTGTTGCGCGAGATCCGGCCCACATTCGCGTGCTCGGGTGCGCCGTCGATCAGCAACGGCTCGAGCGGCGCGAAGAAGCTGCGCGAGGGACTGGCGGCGCGGCCCTGCGTCGAGCCGTCCTTGCGGAACTCGGCGCGCAGCTTGGCCTGGATGTCGGCCGAGCCCGGCATGTCGATCCCGCACAGCTCCAGTCGCTCGAGTTCGCTCAGCAGACAGCTTCGCGACAGCGGCGTCAGTCGCTGCAGGAACTCCCAGAGCCGTTCGATCTCAAGCATGGCTCGCAATGTTTCCGGAGCTATTCGCGCACGGCGTGGCCGTCGCGTGGAGGCATTCGCGCGCTCACAACTGCGACCAAGAGAAGCAAGGCGACGTTAATTTATCGGTAAAGAAGGATGACCCGGCTGTCCGTCACCCGGGCGCCGTTAACGATGTGGATGGCTGGCGGCCGGGAATTCGACCGGCTTTCGCAACCTCAGCATGATTGGCGCCGGGGTCGCACAAGCATGAATTGTGCCTCGGCCGAAAAACATCCGCAGAAGCGCCGAAATCACCGTAATCTTACGGAGCAAAAAGTTAACCACAGATCGGCGCGGGTTCCGCTAAACGAACCGCATGGGCCATCAGCATGATTCCGTCGCTGATTCGCGGTCGTCGGCTTGGTACGAAGACAGCGCGTCCCCGCACGAAGAGCTCGAACTCGTCCGGGTGAATGCGGCACGAGCCAGGGCAGCCGACGAGACGGCGGCAGCCATTGCCCGCGAGCTCAACGGGCCCCTGACGGCCCTTCTGCTCTACATGGGCGAGATCAAGCATCACAGCGACCAGCTGTCGCCGGCGTCGGGCGACCGCGCCTATCTGCAGCGGGTAGTGGAGAATGCGCTGACGCAGACCGAGCGGGTGTGCGGCATGGTCAAGCAGCTCGCCGGCCCGCACAAGGATGCCCTGCCGTCGCCAGCCGTAGTGGAGGAGGCGGATGCGAAATCCGAACCCGCCTTGCACGGCCTGGGCCTGGTCGAGTTTCCCGCCCTGTCCGGCCACAAGCCGCTGACCAGGCGCGAGCGCGAGGTGCTGAGGCTGATCAGCGAGGGCTATTCCAACAAGCAGGGCGCGCTGCGCATGCAGATCAGCCCGCGAACCTTCGAGAGCCATCGGGCCGAGGCCATGCGCAAGCTCGGCGCGCGAAATACTGCGGACCTGGTCCGCGCGGCGTTGCTGCGTTCGATCGACTGACGGCGAAGCGGGCCGGTCGGCGGGATCTGGCCGCAGCGGTGCGCTCAGTAATAGTCTTCCGCGAAGGGGCGAACGCGCGCGCCCGGCCGCAGCGGCTTGGTGCCGCTTTTGGTGCTCTTGGAGGCGCCCGGGATGAGGGTGATGGTCCAGCGCGGCGGAATGCTCGATTCCTGCTCCAATACCGAGCGCACGAAGCCGGTCACCGTCGCCTCACCCGACTTGACGGTCGCCATCCTGCCGTTGAACTGCGCGATGCGAAAGCGACGGACTTCCTTCTGGTCCGCTGTTTCATAGGTGAACATCGAGGCCCTCCTGGTCTCGCGCGACTATCGCCACCTATGATTAGCCATCTGTGAACATCGAACGCCGTAGAAGTACGGCGGGCCGGCTGCGCCCTGCGTCGCTAACCTTCCAAATCCTGCTTCAGCGCCGCGGCATAGGCTGCGTCCATCTGCTGCAGCAATTCGCCGTATTCGGTTTCGGCGAGCGTTGCCGCCTCGCGCTCCAGCCGCAGTGCCAGCGCGCTGAGTCGGCGGTAGCCGAAGGTCTGCGCCGCGCTCTTGAGCGAATGGGCCTCCCGTTCGATCCTGGCGCGGTGCGGCGCGAAGGCGATGTCGCGAAACATTCGCAGCCGGGCGCCCGTCTCGGCCCAGAACACCGCGCGCACTTCACACGCGCCGTCGTGCCCGATCTCGCGCACCAGCGCGTCGAATGCATCCGGCTCGCGCGCCGGTTCGGCGTCGAACGACGTCTTTGGCGAGGGCGCTGCGGCCATGGGGAGGTCGAGCATGGTTGTTCTGCCTGTTGTCGGCTCTGCATGCTTCTACGCCATTTGCGTTTCGCATCCCGTAGCCATGCGCGGGGCTTTTGCCGACGGCCGTAAGCCGTCGGTTTACCACGCCGCTGTTGCCGATGGTCAGGGCCCGAGCAGCCCGTCGTACTGCGCCTTGACCGTGGCGTAGCATTCGCACGCGGTCTGGCGCAGCCCGTCCAGATTGTCGATCTGGATGTGTCCGCGGCTGTAGTGGATGTAGCGGGCCTGCTGCAGGCTGTTGGCGACCAGCGACACGCTGTTGCGCCGCGCGCCGATCATCTGCGCCAGCGTTTCCTGCGTCAGGAGCAGCCTGCGGTCGCCGGACAGGTCCTGGGCTTGCAGCAGGCATCGCGACAACCGCGCCTCGACCGGATGTGCGGCGTTGCAGCCGGCGATCTGCTGAATCTGCACGTAGACGGCGAGGCTGTGACGCGCGAGCAGTTTGCGCAAGCGCGAACTCTGGTCGGCCGCGGCGCGCAGCCGGTCGAGATCGAGCATGGAGGCCGTTCCGGGGACGAGCACCACTGCATTGTTCAAAGCGCTCGTGTCGGCCATGGCCGACATTGCGCCCAAGAGGCTGTTGCGGCCGATCATGGCGACCTGAACGTGGTCGCCCTTGGCGAGCTTCACCGCCAGTGAAATGATACCGCGGTGTGGAAAGTAGGCGCGCTCGAGCTCGTCGCCTGGCTTCGCCAGCACCGTTTCGTGCGGCAGGTCGATGCTGCGTAGATGCGGGCGAATGAGTTCATAGTCGTCCGCCGACATGGCAGACAGGAAGCCATTCGGTGGACGTCCCATCCCTTCCAAGCTCGCCTCCCGCCCTGTTCCGGGCCGATGAAGCTCAGATCACCGCGGCAGTTTCGACGACCCAGCGTCCCCCATTCCCCTCTCGGGAACAAGTGGCAATTGGGTGCAGGCCCGAACAAATCGTGCGGATCGCGACGCAGACGGCCACTTCCGGTCACGCGGATTGCATTCGGCATCACGACCGCGCACTGCGTTCGTCTGGTTGTATGAATTACGCATATATTATCTTAGTTGCGTCTTCTCGTCCACATCCACGGCAACGGGCGGACAGCCTGCGGCATTCGCGGCGAAACCAAGCAGGGCGCGCAAACGTAAGGCGCCCTCTCGATTGAGTTAGCGCGCAACATCGCAAGTAGCTTCGGCAGGTGAGGGTTGGTTCACCTCGAACGCAGGTTGGGTGCTTCGCCTGCAAGGTGGCGCGCGCGTGTGCTGCGCAGTCGTCGATCGTCGACAAATTGATTCAAACTCGGCCGGTTGGCATGCATGGCCTTTCACCGCCGGGAGTTTTTTCGCCGCGCGTGCGGGCCGCTGCCGGCACGATTGTGCAGCCTCCGTTTGGCCGGTCGCTCCCGGCGTTGCCGGAACGCGCCAACCGGCTGCTGCAACCGCCTCACTTGCCTTCAATATCCGTATTAGCACGGAGGACGAAATTAACGGGACCGTGAAACGCAATGTCTAACGATCGAGGAGAGGGCATCCCGTCCTTTCCTGGGCGGCCGCCGCGTCGTCGCCGACGCCCTCCGCTTGGCAAAGCTGCCGGTCCCGAAAGGCCATCGCGCCCGACGGGATCAAGGGCCGACACGGCCGCGAAGTCCAGGTTAGTAAGGCGTATTCCATGGATGATCTGTTGCGGGAGTTTTTGACGGAGACCAGCGAGAGCCTGGACACCGTTGACAATCAGCTGGTGAAGTTCGAGCAGGAGCCGAACAACGCCAGGATCCTGGATAACGTCTTCCGCCTGGTTCACACCATCAAGGGCACGTGCGGGTTTCTGGGACTACCGCGGCTGGAGGCGATCGCGCACGCCGGCGAGACGCTGATGGGCAAGTTTCGCGACGGCATGCCGGTGACGGCGGAAGCGGTGACGGTGATTTTGTCGTCGATCGACCGGATCAAGGAGATTCTGGCGGGGCTGGAGGCGACCGAGGCGGAGCCCGAGGGCAACGACCGCGACCTGATCGACAAGCTCGAAGCGATGGTGGAGCAGGGCATGGCCGCCATGTCGGGTTCGATGTCAGCGTCGGCGCCGCCGCTGGCGCCGGAGATGCCGGCGACGGTCGAGGCCGCTGCGCCCAAGGAGCTGACGCAGGGCACGCTGGTGGAGCAGACGCTGGAGCGCCCGCTGCGCCCGGGCGAGGTGTCGCTGGACGAGCTGGAGCGCGCCTTCCGCGACACCGCGATCGAGGCGCCGGCGCCCGCCGCCAGGCCGGCTGCACCCGCCGCCGCGCCGGTGGTTGCCAAGGAGGTCAAGGCCGCCAAGGAGCCCAAGGAGACCAAGGCGTCGCCCAGGAAGCCGGCGGCGGACGAGGCCGGCAGTGAGGGCGAGCGCATCGCCAACCAGTCGATCCGCGTCAACGTGGATACGCTGGAGCACCTGATGACCATGGTCTCCGAGCTGGTCCTGACCCGCAACCAGCTGCTGGAGATCTCCCGCCGCAACGAGGACACCGAGTTCAAGGTGCCCTTGCAGCGGCTGTCCAACGTCACCGCCGAGCTGCAGGAGGGCGTCATGAAGACGCGCATGCAGCCGATCGGCAATGCCTGGCAGAAGCTGCCCCGCATCGTGCGCGACCTCTCGAGCGAGCTCGGCAAGCAGATCGAGCTCGAGATGCACGGCGCCGACACCGAGCTCGACCGCCAGGTGCTCGACCTGATCAAGGACCCGCTCACCCACATGGTGCGCAACTCCGCCGACCACGGCCTGGAGACCCCCGCCGAGCGGCAGGCTAGCGGCAAGGGCGAGCAGGGCACCATCCGCCTCTCCGCCTATCACGAGGGCGGCCACATCATCATCTGCATCGCCGACAACGGCCGGGGCCTGAACACCGAGAAGATCAAGGCCAAGGCGCTCGCCAACGGCCTCGTCAGCGAGGCCGAGCTCGAGAAGATGAGCGAGGCCCAGGTCCACAGGTTCATCTTCGCACCGGGCTTCTCGACGGCCGCCGCCGTCACCTCGGTGTCGGGGCGCGGCGTCGGCATGGACGTGGTGCGCACCAATATCGACCAGATCGGCGGCACCATCGACATCAAGAGCGTGGCGGGCGAGGGCTGCTCGGTCACCATCAAGATCCCGCTGACCTTGGCCATCGTCTCCGCCCTGATCGTGGAGGCCGCCGGCGACCGTTTTGCCATCCCGCAGCTCTCGGTGGTCGAATTGGTGCGCGCCCGCGCCAACTCCGAGCACCGCATCGAGCGCATCAAGGACACCGCGGTCTTGAGGTTGCGCAACAAGCTGTTGCCGCTGATCCACCTCAAGAAGCTGCTCAAGATCGACGACGGCGCGGCCTCCGACCCCGAGAACGGCTTCATCGTGGTGACGCAAGTCGGCAGCCAGACCTTCGGCATCGTGGTCGACGGCGTGTTCCACACCGAGGAGATCGTGGTCAAGCCGATGTCGACCAAGCTGCGCCACATCGACATGTTCTCCGGCAACACCATCCTGGGCGACGGCGCGGTGATCATGATCATCGACCCCAACGGGATTGCCAAGGCGCTCGGCGCGGCCGGCTCCTCCGCCCACGAGATGGCCGACGAGCAGGCCGCCCATCATGCCTCCTCCGGCGAGCAGACCACTTCGCTGCTGGTGTTCCGCGCCGGCTCCGCCCAGCCCAAGGCGGTGCCGCTCGGCCTCGTCACCCGGCTCGAGGAACTGCCTGCCGACAAGATCGAGTTCAGTAACGGCCGCTACATGGTGCAGTACCGCGAGCAGCTGATGCCGCTGGTGGCCATGGAGGGGGTGACGGTCGCAAGCCAGGGCGCGCAGCCGATCCTGGTGTTCGCCGACGACGGCCGCTCCATGGGCCTCGTGGTCGACGAGATCATCGACATCGTGGAGGAACGGCTCAACATCGAGGTCGGCGGCGCGGGGGCGGGCATTCTGGGCTCGGCCGTGATCAAGGGCCAGGCCACCGAGGTGATCGACGTCGGCCACTTCCTCCCCATGGCGTTCGCCGACTGGTTCACCCGCAAGGAGATGAAGCCGTCGATGGCCTCGCAGTCGGTGCTGCTGGTCGACGATTCGGCCTTCTTCCGCAACATGCTGGCCCCGGTGCTCAAGGCCGCCGGCTACCGGGTGCGCACCGCGCCGAACGCGCAGGAGGCGCTCGCCACGCTGCGCGCGCAGAGCTTCGACGTGGTGCTGACCGACATCGAGATGCCCGACATGAACGGGTTCGAGTTCGCGGAAGTGATCCGCTCCGACCACAATCTCGGTTCGATGCCGATCATCGGGCTGTCGGCGCTGGTGTCGCCGGCGGCGATCGAGCGCGGCCGGCAGGCCGGCTTCCACGACTATGTCGCCAAGTTCGACCGTCCCGGGCTGATCGCGGCGCTGAAGGAGCAGACCGCCAGCGCCGCCGGCGCCGCCGAGCTCAACCGGGCGGCGTAAGGAGGCAGTTCGATGACCAGCAAGACCCAGAGCAGCGAAGGCGCGATGGTCGAATACGTCACCGCCATGATCGGCGGGCAGTTGTTCGGCCTGCCGATCTCCCGCGTCCAGGACGTGTTCATGCCGGAGCGGGTGACCCGCGTTCCACTCGCCAGCCACGAGATCGCCGGCGTGCTGAACCTGCGCGGCCGCATCGTCACCGTGGTCGACATGCGCGCCCGCCTCGGCCTGCCCAAGCCCGAGGACGGCAAGCCGCCGATGGCGGTCGGCGTCGACCTGCGCGGCGAGTCCTACGGCCTGATGATCGACCAGATCGGCGAGGTGCTCCGCCTGCCCGAGGACGGCAAGGAGGAAAACCCCGTCAACCTCGACCCACGCATGGCCAAGCTCGCCGGCGGCGTCCACCGCCTCGACGGCCAGCTCATGGTCGTCCTCGACGTCGATCGCGTCCTCGAACTCGACAGCAAGGTCCAGCTGGCCGCCTGAGCAACGAAGCATCGAAGCCGGAGAACCGAGATGAAGACCTGTTTGGTGGTCGATGATTCCAGCGTCGTGCGCAAGATCGCGCGCCGCATCCTGGAAGGTCTGGACTTCGCAGTCACCGAGGCCGAGGACGGTTCGAAGGCGCTGGAGATCTGCCGGCAACGATTGCCGGACGCGGTGCTGCTCGACTGGAACATGCCGGTCATGGACGGTTTCGAGTTCATGGGTCATATGCGCCGTCTGCCCGGCGGCGACCGGCCCAAGGTGGTGTTCTGCACCACCGAGAACAACGTCGCCCACATCGCCCAGGCGCTCAGCGGCGGTGCCAACGAGTACATCATGAAGCCGTTCGACAAGGACATCATCGCCGACAAGTTCGCGGAAGTCGGCCTGATCCCCGTCGGACAGGCTTTCGCCTGAGTGTTCCCTGCAAGCTTGCGAGAGGCTGCCCGTGACCCCGCCCGAGTATGAGTATCTGCGTAAGTTTCTCAGGGATCATTCAGGTCTCGATCTGTCCGCAGACAAGCAATACCTGATCGAGAGCCGGCTGCTGCCGCTCGCGTGCAAGGCTGGCCTGTCCGGCATCGGCGAACTCGTGCAGAAGCTGCAAGGCGCGGGATCGGGCGCGCTGGTCACCAGCGCGGTCGAAGCCATGACCACCAACGAGACCTTCTTCTTCCGCGACAAGGTTCCGTTCGATCATTTCCGCGACACCATCATGCCGGAGGTCCTGAAGGCCCGCGCCGGCCGCAAGAGCGTGCGCATCTGGTGCGCCGCCGGCTCGACCGGGCAGGAGCCCTATTCGCTGGCGATGTGCCTGAAGGAGATGGGCGCGATGCTCGGCGGCTGGCGGGTCGAGATCATCGCCACCGACCTGTCGCAGGAGGTACTCGAGAAATCCAAGGCCGGCATCTACAGCCAGTTCGAGGTGCAGCGCGGCCTGCCGATCCAGATGCTGATGAAGTACTTCAAGCAGACCGGCGAGACCTGGCAGATCAATCCCGAGCTGCGGGCGATGGTGCAGCACCGCCAGCTCAACCTGCTGCACGACTTCTCCCAGCTCGGAACCTTCGACATCATCTTCTGCCGCAACGTGCTGATCTACTTCGACCAGGAGACCAAGATCAACATCTTCAACCGTCTCGCCAGGCAGATCGAGCCCGACGGCTTCCTGGTGCTGGGAGCGGCTGAAACCGTGGTCGGATTGACGGACGCCTTCAGGCCGGTCGCGGAGCGGCGCGGCCTCTACAAGCCCAATGACGCGCGCGCGCCGGCCGCAAGGCCGGCACTCTCCGGCGCCGCGCCGAGGATGGCCGCGATCGCAGGACTGTGAGCATGGCCGAGGATGGCAAGGGCACCGAGCGCGTGACGTTCAGCCGCGGCTATGACGTCTGCATCATGGCCATCGACGGCACGTGGCGCCGCGACTGCATCCTCAACGCAATTTCCGACACCGACGCGGTGCTCACCGTCGAAGGATCGATCCAGGGATTGAACCTGAAGGAGTTCTTCCTGCTGCTGTCCTCGACCGGCCTCGCCTATCGCCGCTGCGAGCTGGTGCGCGTCAACGGCTCGGAGATGGACATCCAGTTCCTGCGCGGCAAGAACAAGAAGAAGCGCGGCTCGGTCGGCGGTCACGACGCGACCGTCTGATCGCGGCAACACCCTACCGCCGGGCTCCGGCCTTGGTTCACATTTGACGAAAACATCGCAAGGAATTCGGCGCGTCGGGTTTACGCGACCTAAGCGCGCAATGTGTATGCAGGTTGCGTCTCAAAATCAGGATCCGGCAATGCCCAGAAGTTCCCTCTCCACCGTCCGATCAAATCTGTTCGACGCCTCCGAACGGCGCGCGCTCCAGCTCCTGGTAGTCGACGACGACGCCACCCAGCGCAGCCTGATCGCGGTCGCCGCCAAGCAGGCCGGCCACGAGGTCACGGTGGCGCCATCGGTCGCGGAAGCGGTCGACAGGCTGCGCGCGGCGCGGTTCGACTGCGTGACGCTCGACCTCGTGCTGGAGGACGGCGATGGGATCGAAGTGCTGCGCGAGATGGCCGCGGCGAAATTCGCGGGCGCCGTGATCGTCATCAGCGGCATGGATGCGCCGCGCCGCAGCGCGGCCCGCAGCTTCGCCCGCTCCGTCGGCATCGAGCTCCAGAGCCTGCCGAAGCCGCTGGACCTCGCAGCGCTGCGCATCAGCCTTGCGAATTTGAGCAAGACGGCGATGGGCCTGCCCGCGATCCATACCTGGGGCGGCGTGGCGACCGACGCGATCGTGGAGCGGCATCGCGCCTGATGCGGCGCGATTGCTACGCAGTCAGGCGCGGCGCAGCCGCCGCGTCGAGGCGGTTGCCGGATTCCGACAGGCGTTGCAGCGCGAGATCGAGATTGACCTTGCAGGCGTTGAGCGCGGCGCTTGCCGCGGCGTAGCGCGGCGTCACGTCGTCGAGCACGACGACGTCGCGGGAACCCGACGGATCCTCGCCTTCATTCTCCAGCGTTGCCGCATCGATCAGGCGCATGAGGGTTTCGACTTGCGCGACGAGATTGCGAAGGTCTGCAACGATCAACTGATGGCTGTCGCCGTCGGACCTCGCGATGACAGGGGCAGTGCCCGCAAAATTCAGCATGGATATTCTCCGTCCCTTGCAATTAGGCGCTTTGCCGCTACTTGTGCGTTAAGTCCATGTCCCGTACAAATACGGGTGGGCCGAATCCGTGCCGAACGCCATAGCGGGAGGCGCGGACACGAGTTCACTGATGCCGGATGGACGTGCCACATGGCCGAAAAAAATTCTCGTGGCGAGATATTCGTGGTCGACGACGATTCCGCCGTGCGTGAAACGCTGTCGATGGTGTTGAAGGCGGCTGGCTATGACGTCATCTGCTTCGCCGACGGCGCCGCGCTTCTCGCCGTCGCGCGAAACCGAACGCCGGCTGCGATCCTGCTCGACGTTCACATTCCCGGCAAATCGGGTCTCGACATTCTCAGGGAACTGCACGGCGAGGATTACCCGGCGCCGATCTTCATGATCTCGGGCCAGGGCGACATCGCCATGGCGGTCACCGCCATCAAGAACGGCGCGCTCGACTTCATCGAGAAGCCGTTCCGCGGCAGCGAGATCGTCGGCCGGCTGGACGAGGCGATCGGCGCCTATGCCCGCCGGCATGCAGAGAGCACGTCGCCGCAGTTCGGCTCGCTGCATTTCCCGGGACGCGAGCCGCTGACCCGGCGCGAGCGCGAGGTGCTCGAGCAATTCGCCTCCGGCGCCTCCAACAAGGAGGCCGGCCGCACGCTCGGGATCAGCCCGCGCACCATCGAGGACCACCGCGCCAACATCATGAAGAAGCTCGGGGCGAGGAATGCCGCCGACCTGATCCGCATCGTGATGACGGCGGCCCAGCGCGCCTCGTAAGCTTCACCGTTTCTCTCCCGGTCTTCAATTCCCTGCGATCCGCTCTCGTGTTCCCGACCGGCGCTTCGCTCGTCCGGAACACGGGAGTCGGTGCGCATGCGTCTCAGCCGTCCAGCGCCTTGCGCAGGATTTTGGCGAGCTCCGACTTGCGATAGGGTTTTGCCAGCAGCAGGACGCCGCTATCGAGCCGGCCATGATGGATGATGGCGTTCTCGGTGTAGCCCGAGGTGTAGACCACCTTGAGACCGGGGCGGGTCTTCTGCAGCTCGTCGGCGAGCTGACGGCCGTTCATCCTGCCGGGCATGATCACGTCGGTGAAGAGGAGGTCGAACGGCTTTCCGGATGCGACGATTGCCATCGCCTCCGCGGCGTCCGCGGCCTCGAGCGTGACGTAGCCGAGCGAGCGCAGCTGCGCCAGCACGTAGTCGCGCACCAGGCGATCGTCCTCGACCACGAGGATCGTCTCGTGCCCGCTCGCGACCGTTGCCGGTGCGACACCATCGCCCGCACCCGCCGCGGCGGCGTTGCCCGGCGGCAGGTACATCTTGATCGAGGTGCCGTGGCCCTCTTCGCTGTAGATCCTGATGTGGCCTGCGGATTGCCGGATGAATCCGTAGACCATCGAGAGTCCCAGTCCCGTGCCCTTGCCCGGCCCCTTCGAGGTGAAGAACGGATCGAACACCCGGTCCAGCACGTTGGCGGCGATGCCCGAGCCGGTGTCGCTCACCGCGATCAGGACGTAGTGGCCGGGACGGACGTCGTTGGCGCTCGCATAGGCCTCGTCGAGATGGACGAATCCGGTTTCGAGGATCAGCTTGCCGCCGCCGGGCATCGCGTCGCGCGCATTGAGCGCCAGGTTGAGCAGCGCGGTGGTCAGCTGGTTGGGATCGACGATCGCCACGCTGGCCTCGTTCTCGAACACGGTCTCGATCTGGACGTGCTCGCCGAGCGTCGGTCGCAACAGCTTGGCGGTGTCGACGATCAGCGTGTTGACGTCGGTCTCGCGCGGCTGCAGCGGCTGCTTGCGCGCGAATGCCAGCAGGTGCTGGGTGAGATCGGCTCCGCGTGCCGCGGCCTCGTCGATCATCCTGGTGATGGCCGCGAGCTGCGGCTCCTTCGCCACTGCGTCGGCGAGGATTTCGATCGTGCCGGTGATGACGGTGAGGATGTTGTTGAAGTCGTGCGCCACACCGCCGGTGAGCTGGCCGATCGCCTCCATCTTCTCGGTGTGGCGGATGCGCTCCTCGGCGGCGATCTTGTCGGTCAGGTCGCGGAAGAAGGCGTTGAACACCAGGCCTTCCCGGCGCCTGAGCCCGGTAACGCTGAGCTCGGCCCTGAACTCCTTGCCGTCGCGCCGCCGTGCCATGACCTCGCGGCGGCGGCCGCCGCCCTGTCGGCTGTCCGTAAAGCGCCGCAGGCTGTTCCTCTCCGTTTCGCGGTCGGCATCGCCGATCAGCAGGTCGAGCGCGTCCTTGCCGAGCGCCTCGTCGCGCGGCCAGCCGAACATGGTTTCGGCCCGTGAATTCAGATTCAGGATGCCGCCCTTCTCGTCGGTCTGAACGAAGGCATCGAGCGCGGTCTCGATGATGTTGCGCGCGAGCCGCTCGCTTTCGCGCAGCGATTCCTGCGCCCGCCGGGCTTCCGTCATGTCGCGCCCGACATAGAAATAGCGCCTGGCCTGTTCGGACCATGCGCCGAGCCAGGACAGCCAGACTTCGCGCCCGTCCTTGTGCAGGGCGCGGGTATCGGCGATCTTCGGTTGCTCTCCGCGCCGCAGCGCGCGCATCTCCGCGCGGGCGCCCTCCAGGTGATCGGGATGGGTGAACTCGTCGGCGCCGCGGCCGACGACCTCGTCGGGCCGATAGCCGAGGATGGTTTCGCAGCTCGGGCTGATCTGCACGATCCAGCCTCTGGAGTTCATGATCATGATCAGGTCTTGCGAGGTGTCGAAGATCTGACGCCGCTCCTCGAGCTGCTGCTGCAGCGCGCGTTCGGTCCGTCGGGCCTCGGTGAGGCTGCGGGCGAAGCCGGAGGCTCCGATGATCTCGCCGGAAGGGCTCCTGATCGGCGACAGGCTCACGGAAATCTCGATCGGGCTGCCGTCCTTGCGCCGGCGTGTGGTCTCGAAATGCTCGATGCGTTCGCCGCGGGCGATGCGTCGCAAATTGTCCTCGGCCTCCTTGCGGCGCTCGGGGGGCATGATGATCGAGGTCGGCTGGCCGACGGCTTCCTCCGCCGAATAGCCATACAGGCGCTCCGCCGCGCGATTCCAGCCGGTGATGACGGCGTCCAGCGATTGCGTGACGATCGCGTCGTCGGAGGATTCCACAGCGGTCGAGAACAGGTGCTCGCGGGCGGCATGATGATCGCGCGCCGCCTCGGTGCGGCGGTGGTCCAGGATCTCGCGTTCCAGCGCCGCGGTCTTCGCTCGGGTCTCCTCGATCGCCTGCGCGAAGGCGCGCGCCAGCACGCCGGTCTCGCCGGGCGCTTCGGTCGGGATGACCACGGCGTCATCGTGGCCGATGGCCTCGACCGCTGCGGTCAACTGCCCGATCGGTCGCGTCAGCGTCCGCGCCAGCAGCACCGCCAGCACCGCCGCGACCAGCACCGCGATGAGGCCGATGGCCAGGCTCGTGTGCTGAATGGCCGCGGCAGGCGCCATGAACGTCGCATTGGGCGCGACCTGGATGACGCCGGCCCATTTCGTTCCCGCCAGGATCGCGGACGAGAGCGCGACGCCCCCCGGCTTGCCGGCGGGGCTCGTCACGATCTGCGAAGCGGAGCCGGCGGTGTCGACGATCGATGCGAAATAGGGAAAGTCGTCCTGCCAGCGCGTCGGCCGTCCGAGCTGCGAGCCGAATTCGCGGCTCGGGTCGGGATGCACGAGGTAGTCGCCGTTGTCGCCGACCACATAGACCTGCTCGCCCGTGCGCATCGAGGCGCGGACGTGGCTGAACGCGTCGCGCATGTCGATGTTGATGACGACGATGCCGAACGGCTGCCGGTTGGGGCCGAAGATCGCGCCCGCCACCCGCAGGGTCGGGACGTGAGGGGTCTGGATGACCCCGTCATCGACGTTGAGGTCGAGCGGCGACACGTAGATCTGGTCGTCGGCGAGCTTGACCGCTTCCTGGAAGAAGGAGCGCTCGGCCTTGTTCTGCAGACGCTCGTTGGGGACGACGCGGACGGCTCCGTTGGGACCGGACCTGTCGACCCGCAGCATCTCGACCCCGTCGGTCTCGATGATGCGGAATTTCGCGTAGTTGGGCTTGGCCTCGAGTTCGGCGATCAGGGGAACGAGCAGCCGCTGACGCCATGCCGCCTCGGTGAGGTGATCGTCCGGGTCGACCCCGCCGTTGAAGCGGGCGGCGACGATGCCGCGCAGGGCGCCATTGGCGCGGAAGGTGGCGATGTCGGCGCGCGCGCCCTGGACATAGGCTTCGAGCTCGGCTGCCAGCAGCCGGGAATGACCTTCGATGCGGTCGAGCACCCGCGGCAGCAAGGCCTGCTCGAGCGCATGATAGCTCAGCCATCCGACCGCGGAGACCGCCACCGCGACCAGCAGGATCATCGCAATGGCCAGCCGGCTTGCGAGCGTCATGGGAACGTCCCCGCCGCCGTCGTGCTTCCGCATGGTCTGGCAGGCAGTGCGACGGGCATCCTCGTCATCGGCTCCCGGCGCGAATATCGGGTTCCCCGGATGGGGGCTTTCCGGGCATGGATAGGCCCCCGCGATCGTTGCATGCGGCCGAATCGTCGTCCACGATCAGGGTGTTGGCCAAATTCCAGTCCTCGGAGCTGGATGGGGAATCGAGCTCGACCGCATCGTCGAGCGCCAAATTGTGGCGCAGATTCTACCCGGCCTGCAAGCACGTCGCGAAGCCGAGTGGCGCACGGGCGAGGAGAGCAGCCGGGCAATGGGCAAGGTCGTGGCGTAAGGCGCCGGTGCGGGGCATCTCGGCCGCGAGGTCGGCATCCGAGGGCTTGCGAGGAGGCAATGGCCTGTGAGATGACCCATCCGGGTTCTCTCACGGACAAGGGCCGATGACCAGGAAGAAGACACCGGAAGAGTTGCGCAGCGCGCGCTGGTTTGCGCCCGACGATCTGCGTTCGTTCGGCCACCGCTCCCGCGCCATGCAGATGGGCTACGCGCCGGAGGAGTGGAAGGACCGGCCGATCATCGCGATCCTCAACACCTGGTCGGACGCGCAGCCCTGTCACATGCACTTCAAGTCGCGCGTCGACGACGTCAAGCGCGGCGTGCTGATGGCGGGCGGCCTGCCGCTGGAATTGCCGGCGCTGTCGCTGTCGGAATCGCTGTTGAAGCCGACCACCATGCTCTACCGCAACCTGCTTGCGATGGACGCCGAGGAGCTGTTGCGCGGCCATCCCGTCGACGGCGTGGTGCTGATGGGCGGCTGCGACAAGACCACGCCCGCGCTGCTGCTCGGCGCTACCTCGATGAACATCCCGGCGATCTATTTGCCGGCCGGCCCGATGCTGCGCGGTAACTGGAAGGGCAAGACGCTGGGCTCCGGCTCGGATGGCTGGAAATACTGGGACGAGCGCCGCGCCGGGAAGATCAACGACCGCGACTGGGTCGACATCGAGGCCGGTATCGCCCGCAGCTACGGCACCTGCATGACCATGGGCACGGCGTCCACCATGACCGCGATTGCGGAAGCGATCGGCATGACCTTGCCCGGCGCGTCCTCGATTCCGGCGGCCGATGCCGGCCACATCCGCATGGCATCCGAATGCGGCCGCCGCATCGTCGAGATGGTCTGGGAGGATTTGACGCCGCAGGCGATCCAGACCCGAAAGGCCTTCGAGAACGCCATCGCGGTGGCGATGGCGATGGGCTGCTCGACCAATGCGATCATCCACGTCATCGCGCAGGCGCGCCGCGCCGGACAGGACATCGGGCTCGACGATTTCGAGCGGGCGAGCCGCAAGGTGCCCGTCATCGCCAATGTGCGGCCGAGCGGCGACACCTACCTGATGGAGGATTTCTTCTATGCCGGCGGCCTGCCGGCGCTGATGAGCCGCATCGCCCCGCATCTGCATCTGGACTGCCTCACCGTGTCGGGCAGGACGCTTGGCGAGAACATCGCAGGCGCGCAGGTCTACGACGACGACGTCATCCGCAGCGTCGACAATCCCATCTACCGGGAAGGCGCGCTCGCAGTCCTCAAGGGCAATCTCGCGCCCGACGGCTGCGTCATCAAGCCGAGCGCCTGCGAGCCGCGCTTCCTCAGGCACACCGGTCCGGCGCTGGTGTTCGACGACTACGCTGCGATGAAGAAGGCGGTCGACGATCCCGATCTCGACGTCACCGCCGACCATATCCTCATCCTGCGCAATGCCGGGCCGCAGGGCGGGCCGGGCATGCCGGAATGGGGCATGCTGCCGATCCCGACGAAACTGGTGAAGCAGGGCGTGCGCGACATGGTGCGCATCTCGGACGCGCGCATGAGCGGCACCAGCTACGGTGCCTGCATCCTGCACGTCGCGCCCGAATCCTACATCGGCGGCCCGTTGGCGCTGGTCAGGACCGGCGACCGCATCACGCTCGACGTCGCCGCGCGCAGCATCAATCTCGATGTGGGCGAGGCGGAGCTCGCCCGGCGCCGCGCCGAATGGAAGCCGCCCGAGCGCCGCTTCGAGCGCGGCTATGGCTGGATGTTCACGCGACACATCAAGCAGGCCAATGACGGCTGCGACTTCGACTTTCTGGAAACCGGCTTCGGCGCGCCGATCGGCGAGCCGCCGATCTTCTGAAGATCGCTACAGCATCCCCGGCCGGAACAGCCTGCGGAACTTCCGCGTCTCCGCGCCCGAGATCATGAACTCGCCGTCGCCGCGATAGTGGATGGTCTTCGGCGTCTTTGGCGCCGTCGCCACATGCGCCTTCACCACCTCGAACACGAACAGATTGTACTTGTTCACCCAACCGGCATCGGCGAGTTCGCATTCGAAATTGGCGTAGCACTCCTCGATCAGCGGCGCGCGAACATGCGTTCCGGGCTTTGGCGTCAGGCCGAATTCGCCGAACTTGTCGATGTCGCGCCCGGACGTGTTGCCGATCCCGACCACGGTCGCAGCGAGATCGACGGCCGGAACGTTGATCACGCACTGCCGACTGCCGCGGATCAGCTCAAAACTGTGGTTCGCGCTCGAGATGATGCAGCCGACGAGGGCCGGCGTGAACTCCATCATCATGTGCCAGCCCATGGTCATGATATTGCGCTCGTCCCCGTGCGCGGAGGAGACCAGCACGATCGGCCCCGGCTCGAGCAGGCGGCGGACGTTGGCGACGGGAAAATCTTTCTTGGTGTAGCGGCGCATGGTGATCTCTTAACCCCGTAGCCCGGATGCAGCGCAGCGTAATCCGGGGCGACGCGCACAAGACCGGTCCCGGATTTCGCTGCGCTGCATCCGGGCTACGTATCTACGCCATCGCCTCCGCCATCCCCACCGCCCATAGCGCAAAGGCGTAGACGATGGCGACTTCGTCGAGGCGGTCGAAGCGGCCCGAGGCGCCGCCATGGCCGGCGCCCATGTTGGTGCGCAAGAGCACCGGGCCGCCGCCGGTCATGGTGGCGCGCAGCCGCGCGATCCATTTCGCCGGCTCCCAGTAGGTGACGCGGGGATCGGTCAATCCGCCCATCGCCAGGATCGCCGGATAGTCCTTTGCGGCGACGTTGTCGTAGGGCGAGTAGGACAGGATGGTGCGAAAATCCTTCTCGCTCAGGAGCGGGTTGCCCCATTCCGGCCATTCCGGCGGCGTCAGCGGCAAGGTGTCGTCGAGCATGGTGTTGAGCACGTCGACGAACGGCACTTCGGCGACGATGCCCGCAAATAGTTCGCCGGCACGGTTGGCGACTGCGCCCATCAGCATGCCGCCGGCCGAACCGCCGTGACCGACGATACGTTTGGCGCCGGTGTACTTCGCCGCGATCAACGCGCGCGCGCTGGCCGCGAAATCATCGAACGAATTGATCTTCTTCTCGCGCTTGCCGTCGAGATACCAGCCCCAGCCCTTGTCGGCGCCGCCGCGGATATGGGCGATGGCGTAGACGAAACCGCGGTCGACCAGCGACAGGCGGTTGGCGTTGAAGGAGGCCGGCATCGCCATGCCGTAGGAGCCGTAGCCGTAGAGCAAGAGCGGCGCCGAGCCGTCGAGCGCCAGCCCGCGGCGATGCAGGATCGAGACCGGCACAAGCGCGCCGTCATGCGAAGGCGCCATGACGCGCGTGGTGACGTAGTCGGCCGGATCGTGACCGGAGGGAATCTCCTGGCGCTTCCGCAAGGTCCGGCTGCGCGTCGCCATGTCGTAGTCATAGACCTCCGAGGGCGTCGTCATCGACGAGTAGGAGAAGCGCAAATTCGTCGTCTCGAACTCGTAGGAGCCCATGGTGTCGAGCGAATAGGCGGCCTCGTCGAAGGCGATGGCATGCTCCTGGTTATCAGCGAGATCGCGGATCACGATCGCCGGCAGCGCGTTGGCGCGCTCCAGCCGCACCAGATGGCCGGCATAGAGGTCGATGTCGATGACGTAGATGCCTGCCCGGTGCGGAATCAGGTCGCGCCAGTTGGCCCGCCCGGACGATGCGAGCGGCGCGGTGACGATCTTGAAGTCGATGGCGTCGTCGGCATTGGTGAGGATGAAAAGCTGATCTGCGCGGTCGGCGATCGAATATTGCACGCCTGCCGTCCGCGCCGCGACGAGGCGCGGCGGCGCGTCCGGATCGGCGAGGTCGATCAACCGCTGCTCCGAGGTCTCGTGATCGCCGCCCGCGATCACGCAGAAGCGTCCGCTGGTGCTCTCGTGCAGATGGGTGAACCAGCCGGCGTCCTGCTCCTCGTAGACCAGCAGATCGTCGGGCTGCCTGGTGCCGAGACGATGCCGCCACACCTGCATCGGGCGGTGATTGTCGTCGAGCTTGACGTAGAAGAAGCTCTTGGCGTCCTTGCTCCAGACCACCGCGCCGTCGGTCTCCCCGACGATGTCGTCGAGATCCTTCCCCGTCGCCCAGTCGCGCACCCGGATGGCGAAATATTCCGAGCCCTTGGTGTCCGCGCTCCAGGCCTGCAGGCGGTGGTCGGGCGAATGGCGGCTGCCGCCGAACCTGAAATATTTGTGGTCCTTTGCAAGCTGATCGCCGTCGAGCACGATATGGCTGTCGCCGCCGCTGCGCGGCATGCGGCCGAACATCTCGTGCTGCCCGCCCTCGCGAAACCTGCGGAAATAGGCGAACGGCCCGTCCGGCGACGGCACGCTGGAATCGTCCTCCTTGATGCGGCCGCGCATCTCGCGCACCAGCGTCTTCTGCAGAGCACGGGTATGGCCGAGCACGCTCTCGGTATAGGCGTTCTCGGCCTCGAGATATGTGCGGATGTCCGGATCGAGCACCGCGGGATCGCGCAGCACCTCCTGCCAGTTCGCGTCCTTCAGCCAGGCATAGTCGTCGCTCACGGTGATGCCGTGCCGCGTGAAGGAAGACGGCCGCCGCGGCGCGACGGGGGGAGGGGGCTGGCTGGTCAAAGCGATCCTCGATTCAGGGGCTGTGTTTCGTCCCAATATCGGAGCAAACGCGGCGGATTTGAAGACGTACCAACGCGGATGCGAGGCTACAGCCGGGCCACGAATTCAGATGTCGTCCCCGCGAACGCGGGGATCCATAATCCCAGGGAGGCGTTGGCGCGCGAGCTGACAACTCCGAGTCTTCGCCAAACTACTCCCTGTGGTTGTGGGTCTCGGATCAGCGCTCACTTCGTTCGTTTGTCCGGGACGACAGTCTCGAACTGCTACGCCTCCACCGTCTCGCCGAGATACTCCACCGCCGCTTCCAGCCCGCCCTTGCCGTGCGGGATCTTCAGCGCGTTCAGCCCGACCTCGATCACGCCGAGCGTCCCGAGCAGCATCGGCGCGTTGACGTGGCCCATATGGGCGATGCGGAAGGCCTGGCCCTGCAAGTCGCCGATCCCGGTGCCGAGCACCACGCCGCATTTCTCCTTGCAATAGCGTTGCAGAGCCGCCGGATCGTGGCCGCCGCCCATGGTCACCGTGGTCACGGTGTCGGAGCGTTCGCTGGCCTCCGCGACGTTGAAGCCGAGCACCTGGCCCTCCGACCACGCCGCGACCGCGCGGCGCGCGGCCTCCGCAAGCAGGCGGTGACGCCTGAAGACGTTTTCGAGGCCTTCCTCATGGATGAGGTCGATCGCCTGGCGCAGCGCGAACAGCAGATGCACCGGCGCGGTGCCGGCATATTTGCGGTAGTGCTCGGTGCCTTCGCGCTCGCTCCAGCTCCAATAGGGCGTGCTCATGTTCGCGTGCTTGTGCGCTTCCAGCGCACGGTCGTTGGCGGCGACGAAGCCGAGGCCGGGCGGCGTCATCAGCCCCTTCTGCGAGCCCGACATCGCGACGTCGATGCCCCATTCGTCCATCTCGAACGGCATGCAGCCGAGCGAGGCCACCGCGTCGACCATGAACAGCGCGGGATGGCCGGTCGACCTGATCGCCTTGCCGATTGCCTCGATGTCGTTCTGCGCGCCGGAGGCGGTATCGACCTGCACGACGACGATCGCCTTGATGCTGTGCCCGGTGTCGCGCTTCAGCCGCTCGGCGACCTCGTGCGGACGCACCGCGCGGCGCCAGTCGCCCTTCAGCACCTCGACCTCGGCGCCCATCAAATGGGCCGCGTTGCCCCAGCCGACCGCGAAGCGGCCGCTCTCCAGCACGAGGAGCTTGTCGCCGCGCGACAGCACGTTGCTCAAGACGGCTTCCCATGCGCCGTGGCCGTTGGAGATGTAGATGTAGGTCTTGCCCCTGGTCGCAAACAGCTTTGCGACGTCGGCGAGCAGGCCCTCGGTCAGGTCGGTCATCTGCCTGGAGTAGATGTCGAGCGCCGGGCGGTGCATCGCCCGCAGCACCTCGTCGGGCATCGTGGTGGGCCCGGGGATGGCCAGAAATTCCCGGCCCGCGCGAACGGTCATTGTTGTTCTTCCTTGCTTGAGGACAGGCTGGAGGGGTCGCTGATGCCAGCTTTTACGCGCCGCGGGCGATCAAGAAAAGCATATCTATCGCCGGGTCTCGCGGCAGCCGGCGGCTTCCGCCTCCTCGACCGAGCAGAACCAGCGGGTGCCCTTGCTGATCCGCATCCTGATCTGCGCGTACCAGCGGCTGGTCGGGGTATGATAGATGCACTCGCCGGCCGAGTTGACGTTGCCCTTGATGGTGCAGTCGGGCGAGGGCGCGACCGGCCCCGAGGCCGAGGCGAGCAGGATCGCATGCGCCCCCGGCGGCGGCTTCGTGGCGCCCAGGATCGGCGTCTTCTTGTTGCGCACGCGCCAGTCCCAGGGTGCGATGAAGGCGCCCTGCCACATGCCGGCCTTGGCCTCGCGCGCGGCGGCCTCGTCGGCATCATAATCGTGGGAGATGCGCTTGTAGGACAGCGCCCAGCCGCTCCGCACCAGCCATTTCTGGATGTCCTCGCCGTCGACGTCGCAGCGCGCCACTGTGCGGCCGCGGCGGTCGATCGAGCGGGCATGGCACTGCCAGGTCTTGCCCTCGGTGTGCTTGATCAACTCGTCGCGCGCCGCGACCCCGCAGGTCCAGCGCTCGCCCTTGGTGTTGAGACAGAGCTGGTCGGCCTGGGGCGCGTCGACGCCGCCGAGCCGTATCCGGGTGCTGCCGATCAGAATGGAGTCGCCGTCGCGGATCTTCGCCGTGCCGGTGATGTCGGCGGCATCGGCAAGCGACGGCAACAGCAGGAGGACGATGGCGGGGAGGAGGCGGCGGAGCATGCGGTCCCGGTTCAGCTAGCAATGACGTCGATCGATCCGCGCGATTGTGGTCGGGATTCGGCCGCCCGGCCAGCGCCGGCCCAAACCTCGTGCTTTCAACTTCGCGTCATCTGGAAGGGCGAATGGCGAATGGGGAGTAGCGAATAGATGCCGATTCGCCATTCGCCACTCACTACTCGCTATTCGCCCCCATTCGCCTTCTCGCCACCGCGAGCCCCATCAGCACGAAGGCCGAGGTCACCTCGGGACCGCCGACCAGGATGCGCGTCGGCGTCTTCATCTTGTTCCACTCATAGGCGCGGAACGGGCCGCGGCGGCCGCCTTCGCCGAGTCGGGAGACGATGCAGATCAGCGCGGGCGCGAAGGTCTTCGGATCGGCGCCGAGATGGCCGAGCGCGATCAGCGCGAGCGCTGCGTCGAACACGTTCATCTCGGCGACCAGCATCTCGCCCTGCACATAGGCGAGCACGCGCGCGCGGATGAAATCGAACGCGCCGTCGGGGTCGATCGCGGCCTGCGCCGCGAGCGGCAGCGCGAGATAGGCCGCGTAGCAGCGGCCGAAATAGGCGCAGTAGAGCTCCGGCAGATAGTAGATGTGCGAGCGCGGATTGGCGAAGGCGCCGCTCGCCGCGAGCCGCTTCTGGAAGCCGATGATGCGATGCACGGTCGCGAGCCGCGACGGCGTCTCCAGCACCTTCCAGCGCGCCAGATTGCGGAACGACACTTCGAGAATGTCGAGGTTGAGCGTCGGGTCGAGGTCGTTGCCGTAGGGCCGCTCGCCGGCGAGGTTGTCGATCCAGGTGGCAACCCCGCCCTCGTAGTCGATGTTGTCGTTGAGCGGCACGGTGACGCGCGGCTCGTTGACGCCCTCGCGCACCTGGTAGCCGGCATAGAAATCCAGCAGCGGCTGGTCGAGGATCGGATCGTTCGAGCCGGCCTGCGTCGCCGCCGAGAACGAGCAGGCCGTGGTGTCGCAGTCCGGCACATAGATGCCGAAGCCCAAATCCTGCTTGATCTGGGCAAAGAAGCGGGAAAAGCGCGGATGCGGCGCGGGCGCCAGCGCGGTGATGACGTCGAAGCGCTCGCCCGCCGCGCTCCTCACCTCTTCGCGGCTGATGTTGATGCAGAAATCGACCATGTCGGCGATCGCGCGCCTCGCGGCGGTCGCGTCGGACGGCGAGGCGAGCCCGCTCTCGAGAAAGCCGATCAGCGCCTCGATGAAGAACGCGTCGTAATAGGCCGAGCGGTGGCGGATCTGCATCGGCTCCCACATCGGTTCGGCGATGCCCGTCCAGGGCGGATTGACGACGGCGCGCGCCGGCGAGCGGGCGATGAACACGCGTGCGAGGTTGAACAGCAGCGAGGAGTTCTTGTAGCCGCGCGAGTTCAGCCCGGTCAGCGCCATGATCAATTCGCGCCCGCGCATGTCGGGATCGCCGATCAGGTTGAAGGCGGCAAACGTCGGCAGGAAGCCGTTCTGCCGGTAGCTGCGCAGCAGATGCTGCGCGCAGTCCCGGATGGCGCCGTCGATCTGCTGCAGGGCCGGGGCGGTGCCGTTGAACGGGACTGCCGGCGGCCGGGGATGATCGAGCGCGATGGTGTCGAGCAGGTCGGCGACGGGCCGGCCGGCGGCCTCCCAGTCCGGCCTCTCGTCGTCGCGGGCGCGCACCAAGGCCTCGCGCAGGCGGGCGAGCCGGGCGCGATCGCCGAGTTCCGGCAGGCCGGCACGGCGCAACAGCACCCGCAGCGCGGGATTGCCGAGCGCGGTCTTGTAGAACTTGGCCAGATGCGGATTGCCCGAAGGGGCGCCCCCCAGCACGGGGTCGCAGACGTCGTACAGCGACGGGCCGTCCTTGCGCGCCGTCAATGCGCGATAGGCACTGCTGGCGATATAATAGGCTTTCATAAAGAACCTGGTCGCGGGGCTTGAGCCAGGTTCTGCAGCGCCATCCCGCCGGATCCGCCAAAGCCCCTGCAAGTATTTGAAAAGGTACACAAATCGGCAGGAAAGACAAATGTGACGGAGATCATGGTCAAAGCCGGCACCGGAACTGCATCGACGATGGCGCAAAGGAGGCGGGAAAATGAAGGAATCAGCATCTCCGGGCCGAATTATTATCAAGTATCTTCAATATGTTAACTGGAATCCGGGAGCGTCTATTGCCGCCCGGGAGGGATCGGGTTAAGGGTTTCTTTGGTGCGGCGCCGCAAATTGCGCGCAATTCGGCGGCACACCTCCGGCCAATCCCTCAAACCTCGAGACGCCCTGGCGCTACTCACGGATTGTGCGCGCGCCCTTGGCACTGACAGGAATGAACCGTGATGAATGTAAGGCAGCTCACCCCGTCCCGACGCACGATTGCCGCCGCCGCCGCCATGATCGGCACGGTGTCGCTGGCGATCGGCGCCCATGCTGCCCTCAACATGCGCGCGCTCGACACCGCCAAGTCGGTTGCAACCCAGAGCGCCAATCCGGCGGCCCAGCCGTCGCGGCTAGCGCTCGTCATCGGCAACGGCCATTACCCCGACGCCAACGCGCCGCTGACGCAGTCGATCAACGACGCGCGCGCGCTGTCGGCCGCGCTGCGCAAGAGCGGCTTTGACGTCGACATGGTGGAGGACGCGAGCAAGGACGACATGGTCCGCGCCGTCAGCCGCCTCAAGTCCAGGATCAGGCACGATTCCGTGGTCATGCTGTTCTTCGGCGGCTACGGCGTGCAGGCCGGTCGCGAGAGCTACATGCTGCCCGTCGATGCCGTGATCTGGAAGGAACGGGACGTTCGCCGCAACGGCATCTCGATCGAGAGCGTGCTCGACATGATGAAGGAGCAGGGCGCCCGCGCCAGGCTCGTCGTCGTCGACGCCTCCCGCCGCAATCCCTATGAGCGGCGCTTCCGCTCCTACAGCCATGGACTGGCGCCGATCGCCGCGCCGGACAATGCGCTGATCCTGTCGTCCAACGCGCCCGGCAAGGTCGCCGACGACGTCCAGGGCGAGCACAGCGTGCTGGTCTCCGAGCTCCTGAACAATCTCGATGCCCAGGCGGGCGTGGAGAGCGCGTTCAACAAGACCCGCTCCGCCATCTCCCGCGCGAGCGAAGGCGAGCAGATCCCGAGCCTGTCCTCCTCGCTCCGCGAAGACGTCCGCCTCGGCGACGCCGGCGGTTAGTTTTTTCCACACGCAATCTCGTGCCCCGGACGCA
>NZ_JAGWUA010000029.1 GCF_028868675.1 Bradyrhizobium sp. | reverse complement strand
CTTACGGCCAGGTGCTGACCAACCTGTTCCTCAACGCCGTCGCGCATGCGTTTCCCGACGGGCGGCCAGGCGTGATCGAGATTCAGGCGCGCGAGTCCGGCAAGGACAACGTCGAGATCATCTTCTCCGACAACGGCTGCGGCATGTCGCTGGACGTGCGCCGGCGCGCCTTCGATCCGTTCTTCACGACACGTCGCGACCAGGGTGGCACCGGCCTTGGGCTGCACATCGTCTACAGCATCGTGACCAACCGGCTGGGCGGACGGCTCGACCTCGATTCCGCGCCGGGGGGCGGCACACGCGTCCAGATGATCCTGCCGCGGGTCGCGCCGCTGGAGCAGGCCGCCGAATAGCACGCTGCGCTAATTGACGTCCGCGAGCTTGCGCAAGGTCGCGCCGAAGATCAGGCTGGCCTTGCCGACAAGGGCGGTTCCCGTCATCTCGGCGCGTGTTCCCGTGAAGGTGCCGCTGACGCCGATACCGACCGGCGCCGGTCCGCCGAACAGGGGATTATCGTCGTTGCGCGGAGAGGTGTGCCGCTGCACCAAGACCTCGCCTTTGAAGATGTTGCCCTTCAACGTGTAGCTGCCGGTGTAGAAGAGGTAGGCGTCGCCGCCGAGAATCTGGCCGTCGCGAAACAGGATCACGCCGCTGCCCTTGCCGACGCGTCCATCGAGCAACGTCACATGTATCGAATAGAGGCCGTTCATCATGCGCCCCGCGGGCCAGCGGCCATCGCCCCTGGCGCGCCGGTCCGGCTTTTATGCCAAAGCACCATCTTGTGCGCAACGCGGCAGTTTGCCGGCGGGTGCCGATGATAGCTGTGCCGGCTTGAGCATGATGGATAAGTGACCGTCACCTGCTGAAGCGCGGCTCGTGAGACAGCGAAAGGGCCGGTCGGCGATGCACGAGAGGACATCTCGTCAGGCGTATTTCTTGTCGCGCTCCAGCAGTTCGACCGAAATGCCTTCCGGGCCGCGGATGAAGCAGATACGCACGCCCGGGCGGATGGTGGTCGGCTCGCGCGTGAACTCCACGCCCTTTGCCTTGATCTCGGCGGCGACGGCGTCGATGTCCTTTACGGCCAGCCCAAAGTGGTCGAGGCCCTGATGCGGGTGCGGTGGCGGCGGGTTCATGGCCTGGCCGGGTTCCAGCGGCGCAATGAAGATGTTGGCGCCGCCGAGTTTCACGTCGATCCGCCCTGGGCCGCGCACGATCTCGCCGCCGAGTACGTCCCGCAGCCAGGTCGCCGTCGCCTCGGGATCGGGGCTGCGTAGATGGACGTGGTCCCAGGTGACGACAGTCATTTTGTTTTCTCCCAGTGGAGTCTTTGCCGCATTGCGGCACATGTTAGCCATCCGCTCGGGCGATGACCATATGTCCGCGGCCGGTAGGGAACTTACGGTCGACCTCGTGAGTTTAGGTGCAGGGCCGTCGAGCCGCCGCAGAACGGTCGTACCGGCTGGATAAGGGAGCGAGCGCAACTCGCTCTGACGTTGCTCTTGTCCCTCGGTGACACGTGCCATGAACGCAGAGCTCAGCCGGATCGCACGTCCTCGCATCGCCAAACTCTGGTTGCCGGTGGCCTTGGTCGTCGGCGGTGGTTTATGGCTGCTCATGTCCGATTCGGAAGGCAATGTGGCCCAGAGTGAACCGCTCCGGTCGGAGATGGCCGCGGTTCAGTCGGAACCGGCGGCCGCTCCCGAGGCACCGACGGCCACGGCCCAGGCGCCGGAAGGAGCAGCCGAACTCGATCGGATGCGGATTTCCTCCCAGTCATGGCGGCGCGGTGGGCTCGGCTCCAAGGCGCTGGTGAGCTTCACCTTGCGAAACGACAATGAGTACGCGGTCAGGGACATCGAGATCGCCTGCGTGTTCGACCGCCGCGACGGCAGCCATCTGACGGATCGCCATCGTCTTCTTCCCGATACCGTGAACACCATGAGCCGAAAGACCTTTGCGCACGTGGCTGTCGGATTCGTCAACGTCAATGCCGGTCAGGCGAAGTGCAAGGTGATTGCGGCAAGGCGTGCGTAGAGTCCTACGCCGTTAGCTGAAAAGTCACCCTGATCTCCCGCGATCGGCGAAAAAATTCGCGCCGCTTTGAACCCGGCCGCCCGCGAGGGAACCAATGAGAGGGTGGCCGGTTGATGCGGAGAGCCACGCGCCAGCGCGCGGGCGGAGCGATGCCAGATGCCCATCTTTCGCTATTTCGTTTTCGTCGGTGGAGCGCTGATCGCCCTGCTGTTCGCCGTGAATCTGGCGCTGCCGCAAGAGACGGGCGATCGGCCTGCCGTCGTGGCATCAGGCGCTGACCTGCCCCTGATTCGAATCCGTTCCGAGCGCAAGCTTCCGGAACGCGTCGTGCTCGACACCAGCCAGCCGACCATCGTCCCACCGACGGCGGTGGCGGTCGTCTCGGAGCCGACGGCGGCGAAACCGGCCGATCCGTCGGCCAAGGCAGAGGTGCGTCAGTCGTTCGCGCAGTACGTGCCGTCCGCGCGGCGGCCTGGGGCGACGACCGCCAAGCGGGGCGAGGCCGTCATTGACGCCAGGACCGGGGCGCAGCCGCAATCGCCGCCAAAGCGCAAGGTTGCGAGGACGCGATCGGCGCCTGCTCCGGGCCGGCCGATGATGCTGGTGGCGCAGCAGCCGCATTTTGGTCTCTTCAACACGACCTGGTGACGCCGCCCGATCTGCCGCGGGCACTCGGCTGGGGCTTTTTCTCGGCCGTTCCATCTGCTAATCGAAATCCGTCCGATCGATCCGCCTTCGGCGGTCGCTTCTCTGTTTTGATCAGGATCGGACCTTGGCCCGGCAACGGGCAAGCGGCGCTCGTAGCTCAGCTGGATAGAGCATCGGATTTCGATTCCGAGGGTCGGGAGTTCGAATCTCTCCGAGCGCGCCATTCAGCGTGTCGGGACGTCATGCGCGCTGCGTCCGCGGGCCTTGCTAAGGCGCGATCCGCGACGCGGCATGCCGCCCGCGCGACAGCGTGTGCGACGGCGCCTCGTTGAACGTCGCGCGGTAGAGCGCGGCAAATTCGCCCATGTGGTGGAAGCCTTGGGCTCGCGCGCATGAGGCGACCGTTGCGCCATTGCCGCCTTTCAGGAGGTGTGAGCGGGTCGCCCACAGCTTCTTGAGGCGGATATATTGATGCAGGCTCATGCCGCGCACTTTCGTGACCGCTCCGCCGAGCGTCCGCATGGAGACGCCGAATTCGCTGGCGAGACTCGCCGTATAGATCGGCGACGTCGGATGCGATGCGACGTAATCATCGATCCGCCGCACGAGCTTCGAGGGTCGATCGCCCGCAATTGCAGAGCTGCCATCCGGCGATGGCGTCATGCCAAACAGATCGTCGACGGCGAGAAGGAGGCCCTCCTGCAGATCTTCCGCGACGGCAGGCTGTTCGAACAGGCCGGGCTCGGCCGCCGCGGCTCGTAGCAGGTCGCGCACGAGGCACCGGGCGTGCATCAAGGCGGCGCGGTCCGTGATACTCGCCTGCAGCCTGTCGGTGCGATCGAACCAGCCGCGATCAGGCATGTCTGGCGAGAAGATCACCATGGCGTGCAGATTGGCCCTGGGCTCCATGAAGTGACAATCGTCGGTTCCGCGAACCGCGACCATGTAGCGGGCGTCCAGGCTCATACCCTTCGCGCTGGCCTGCACGTCGTCGTCCATCGAGATGATGATCATGCCGCCGGGGGCGCGATATACGGTGTCCAGGATGCGCGCGAAGGATTTGAGGAGGATGATCCGGCATGCGGGGAGCCGGACAACCGCACGCGTGGCAGAGAAGCGGGCGATATCGAGCGGGATGCTCCTGGCATCCTCCATCAGCTCCGCAGGCCGAAATGCGTCGACGTCCGTGAAGGTGGTCAGTTGGAGTGCCGATGTCGGGGCTAGCGTGCTGAGCAGCATTTGGTTTGGTCGGCGATCGTTTCGATGATGATCATATCACTGATGCGTCGTGATTTCGTAAATCGGATTCGGCCGGGACACGACCGCTCGTTCGCGGCAGTCATTGTGGTATGCCGGCAGCGGCACTGAGCTACCGTCTGACGGTGGAAATGCGGGCTCGCAGATGCAAAGGGACGCAGGACGCAGAATCCAGGATGAACGGGTCTTCAGCCGAGGGCGTCGCCTTCCGGCATCAGGATTTCGACCTTGATCTCGCGCAAACCGCATCTCCCGGCGGGACTCTAGTCTTTATTTGAGGGGAACGGCACGGCGCCGGCTCCCGGAGAGGCAAAACCACGATGCGGACCGTTCCGAACCTGTCGATCTCGCCGGAGAAGGTGTTTTTCATCATCTCGAAGTCGCGCCAGTCCGAAAGCGAGTCTGGCGGCGGGGGCGTGATCCTCGATTCGGGCGACGACGACATGAGCTACGGCCGCGGCGGCCGAGGCGCGGATACCGATCGCGCCGAGCTTTCGGGTTTCATCCGCGATCTCAACGTGGACGAGCAGATCGAGCTCGTCGCGCTGATGTGGCTTGGCCGCGGCGACGGCGAGCTCGGCAATTGGCGTGAGCTGTGTTCGCAGGCCGCGCAGGCGCACAACAAGCGTACCGCTTCCTACTTGTTGGGAACGCCGATGCTCGCCGACTATCTGGAAGAGGCGATGGAACAGTTCGGCAAGTCCTTCGAGGAGTTCGAAGGACACCTCTGACCGGTGGATCCCGCCTTCCTGCGCGCGAGCGATGGATTCGTGCGCCCGCACGCCTATGTTTCTGGAGTACTGCAATGAACAAGATGAGACTCGACAAGGGCGACTGGCTCGTGGTCTGCGACGGGCGCAAGGCGCTCATCCTGGAGAATCTCGGCGACGAGATGTTTCCGAACCTGCACACGAGGGAAGTCCATGAGCAGCCGAATCTTTCGACCCACGCCCAGGGCACGGACGCACCGGGGCGGTTGCATGGGTCGGTCGGCGACGCGCGCAGCTCGGTCGAGCAGACCGACTGGCACGATGAGGCCGAGCGCGTCTTCCTGAAAGGTTTGGCGGGACGACTCAATTCAGCCGTCACCTCGGGAGAGACCACGGCGCTCACGATGGTCGCTTCTCCTCGTGCGCTCGGCATGATCCGGGCCGACTATTCGGAGGCCGTGCGCAAGGCGATCCGGAGCGAGGTCGGCAAGGACCTCGTCAAGATGCCGGTCTACGAGATCGAAAAGCAGTTGCTGGCGACGGGGGCCGCCAAATAGCCGGCCGGGTCGCCGCGTCGGGTACCGCTCAGTAGCAGGGGTGCCGGCGCCGGTCCTGGCCGATATAGGCGGCTGCGCTCCGGTAGCAGTGGTTGGTCGCCGGTCCGTCGTAATAGGCGAAGGTGCCGGGCGTGGGACCGGGCCCGTAATTGTGCAGATAGCTGATCGGGTAGGGCAGCGGATTGGCGTAGACGCGGTCGTACTGGTGATGACCCCGCGCATCTGCGAGGCTGGGGGCAAGGGTTGCAGCGGACAGCGCGACAACCGCGGCAACAAGCGTCGACCTGCTCATCTCAATTCTCCGGAACCGGCACCAACTCCATATCTTATAGCGATTTCACGGCCCCTGGATACCCATGGCGGGGCCTAGAATCGTGCCGAAGTCCACAGATTCGACGGTCGATGGCGCCAAAGTGCAGGGGCCGGGGCCGGCCTCCTGCCCATTTTTGGCCGTTTCCGGATGCTTAACGAATTGCCAACACAGTTTGGCCAAAAGTTTTCGCTGCTCGATCCCATTGCCGGCCTCCTGGGGGTCCTTCAGGCCGGCTCCATGCAAGACAAGGCTTTCCGCCGTTATCTCGCGATGCGCATCACGTCCCTGAGCCTGCTGCTGCTGTCCTTCGTCGCCGTCACGCCGGCGCGCGCGGAGCTGCACATCACCCGTGACCATGGCGGCTATGTCGACGAGTACAAGTCGAAGTACAAGCGCATCCGCGACAGGGGCGAGCGGGTCATCATCGACGGCATCTGCAACTCCGCCTGCACACTGGTGCTCGGCATCGTGCCGATGAATAAGATCTGCGTGACGCCGCGCGCCAGCCTCGGCTTCCACCAGGCCTACTACGACAAGGCCTTCACCTTCGGCATCAAGGTCACCAGCGCGGAAGGGACATCCGATCTGATGTCCTACTATCCCGACACGGTGAAGGATTGGATCCGCCGCAACGGCGGGCTCACCACCGAGATGAAGAAGATCAAGAACGGCGCCGAGCTCTGGAAGATCGTCGATCCCTGTCCCGACGAGTGGTGACCCCGGCGAGGGCTTGCTGACCCCTGCCGTCGCGGGGCGCGCTCCGTGCAGCGCGCCGTCAATCCCGTGCAGATTCGCGTTGCCGCGTCGACCATGGTCGGGCAATGAGAGCGGCAATGAATCACAGTCAGGGAAGCTTCGCCGCCCGGGCGGCGCCGGTTGTCTTCGTCGTGCTCTGGAGTACCGGCTTTGTCGGGACCAAATACGTCGTCAACAACGCCGATCCGCTGACCTACCTCGCTATCCGCATGGCGCTCGTGGTCGGCCTGATGGCCGTCATCGCCGCGGTTGCACGCCCCAAATGGCCCGACCGCGTCGGCATCCTGCACAGTGCCGCCGCCGGCATTCTCGTGCACGGCTTCTATCTCGGCGGTACGGCGATCGCGATCGCACATTCGATTCCTGCGGGTCTCTCCGCGCTCATCCCGGGCCTGCAGCCGATCCTGACCTCGACCATCGCCAATCGCTGGCTCGGCGAGCGTGTGACGCCGCTGCAATGGGGCGGACTGCTGCTCGGCCTCGGCGGTGTGGCGCTGATCCTGCACGATCGTCCGATGACCGGGCAGGCGGGGCTGGGTTGGCTCGCCTCGGTGGTGTCGCTGGTCAGTATCACCCTCGGCACGCTCTATCAGCGGCGCTTCTGCAATCACATCGACTGGCGCGCCGGCAATCTCGTGCAATACGTCTCCGTCGCGATCTTCTTCGCGGCCGGCGCCTTCCTGTTCGAAGACCGCGTGGTGCACTGGACCCGGGAATTCGTGCTCGCACTGGTCTGGCTTGCGGTCGTGCTGTCGATCGGCTCGATCGGGCTGCTCTACTGGCTGATCCGGCATTCGGCCGCGACCTCGGTCGCGAGCCTGTTCTACCTCGTGCCGGCGGTCACGGCGCTGATGGCCTACCTGCTGTTCGGCGAGCGGCTGGACGCGATCGCCATCGTCGGCATGGCGATCTGCGCGGCCGCGGTGTTCCTGGTCAATCGGCGCTTCTGAGGTGGGCCGATCACCTTTGCGGATCGTCGCATCGACCCCGGAATCTCGAACTCCCGGGACTGGCGCTTGCGCGCCGTCCCGGGATGAGGGTTTGCGGTTGCGTGGCGCAGCCGAAAAGCGTCACTTGGGCTGCGGCACGATGCGCAGATACGGCTTTGGCGCCTTCCAGCCCTGCGGGTAGATGGTCTTCGCCTCGTCGTCGGAGACGGAGCCCGAGATGATGACGTCCTCGCCCTGCTTCCAGTCGGCGGGCGTCGCGACGCGATGCTTCGCCGTCATCTGCAGCGAGTCGATCACGCGCAGTATTTCCTGGAAGTTGCGGCCCGTGGTCATCGGATAGACCAGCACCAGCTTGATCTTCTTGTCCGGGCCGATGATGAAGACGTTGCGGACGGTCTGGTTGTCGGCCGCGGTGCGCTTGGACGGATCGCCGGAAACGGCCGCCGGCAGCATGTCGTAGAGCTTCGAGACGTTGTAGTCGGTATCGCCGATCATCGGATAGTTCGGCGCCGCACCTTGCGTCTCCTTGATGTCCTGCGACCAGCGGGCGTGGTTGTCGACGGGATCGACGGACAGGCCCATCAGCTTGACGCCGCGCTTGTCGAATTCCGGCTTGAGCTTGGCGAGCGCGCCGAGTTCGGTCGTACACACCGGCGTGAAGTCCTTGGGGTGCGAGAACAGGAGCGCCCAGCCGCTGCCGATCCAGTCGTGGAATCTAATTTTTCCCTCGGTGGTCTCGGCTTCGAAGTCGGGGGCGGTGGAGCCAATCGGAAGTGGCATGTTCTTTCCTCATCTCATTGAAGGTACTTGTGAATTCGTCCTGGAGGCGTCCGGCTTGAGTATAGGCCCTCAAATGGCTTAAGTGAACTCCTTGCCGCAAAAGGTGAAATCCTTCCCGCCTCGCGGCACCTCCTAGCATCTTCTTGCGGTCATGGCTGCCGCGACGAAATAACCGGTTGCGCGCGATTGTGTGCCGGCTGCCCCGATATTGCCTTTTATCACCCGCATCACGCGCGGCCCCGGGCCGGGATGAAACCGAAAAGGTCCCGAGAGCGACCAATCGGCAACCATCTAAAGAACTCGCGATCCCGGTATCCAATCGTTAACCACTCGTTTACGCCCGCATGAAAATGGTGGGCCGGAATCAGAAATCTGGAAGTGAGCTATGTCCGCCGCTGCGTCGAAATCCGTTGATCCCAATTCCCTGGAACCGTCCTGCCGCGAGACCGCGGCGCATGCGCTGGCCGTCGTGCGCGACGGCGTGATCACTGGCGAAGGCCCGACCACGAAGGGCAGGGTGCATTTCTCCCGCTCGCTCGATGCCGATGACGCCGCCTGGTGCGCGCGCATCCTCACCGCGGTCGCTGTCAACGACCAGCCGGTCAGCCGCGCCGAAGCTGAGGCGCTGTTCGAGATCAACGAGGCCGCGACCGAGCGCACCGACGGCGGCCGGTTCGACGACCTGCTCGCCAAGGCCGTGGCGCATCATGCGGCTTCCGCGTCTGGCCTGTCGGTGCCGCCGCGCAGCGTGGCGCTCGCGCCGGAGACCGAGATCGAGAGCTGGGCGCCGGCCTATGCTTCCAGGGTCAACAGCGAGATGCTGGAGTGGATCGCCGGCCAGATGCGCGGCAAGCGCCATGGCAATCGCCGTCTGATGGCGATGGTGGCGACCTTCATCGGTGCCACCGCGCTGCCGCTGGCGGGCCAGCTGCCGAACATGTTCGACATCGGCCTGTAAGTTTTCGCGCAATTTATCGTGTTTGGGGACGGCGGGGTTATTTCCCTGCCGTTTTCCGTTTGTCGCTCTCAGCCTCGAGCCCGAGCGTGCGGCCGGGGAAGCCCGCGACGTCGAAATAGCGCTGGGCACCGACGCGCTGGAAGTTCAGGACCGTGCGCAGGCCGTTCGCGGCGGGACGCGACTTCACCGAACCCGCATAGGCCTGAGGCGCCGCGCCGTTCGGCATCGCTTCCGTCATCGCGCGGCCGATCAGCTTGCCCTTCGGCTTGACGGAGAGGCCGAGCAGTTTTGCCGCGGTGGCGCCGACATCGGCGTTGCTGACCGGCAACTCGTCGGCAAAACCCGCCTTGAAGTCCGGTCCGATCGCCGCCATGAAGTTCATGGTGTCGCCGCGGCTGAAGCTGCCATGCATGCCCTGGCCCTGGCGCAGCACGGTGTCGGCCACCTGCACCGAACAGTTGGTCGGCGCCTCGCCGCAGTCGCTGGCATAGGAGCGGAAGTTGACGACGATGGACGGCGTCGGCGTCGCCGCCTTGCCCTCCAGATTCAGCCGCGACATCGGCAGCGTGCCGGGGAAGTTGCCGAGATCGTCGTCGACGAAGATGCCGCTGGCATAATCCTGCTCCAGGAGCGCCCCGATGATGCGCCGGGCGAGCTTGCGCTCCCTGTTCGGCAGGTAGATCAGGTCCGATCCGCCATTGGTGGCGACGACGACGTCGGGCTTCGTCGGATCCTTACCGAGGATACCGTTGCCGGCCCTGGGGTGCTTGTTGCCTTCAACCTTTGCGTTCTTGTCGTTGGGGTCGAACAGCGGCAGGTCGAGCGCTTTGGCAAGGTCCAGCGCCACAAACCCCATCGGCAGGAAGTCCTTCGGCGTGTCGTCATAGCTGACCTTGGCGGAGGCGCTGGTCTTGCTCTCCTTGGAGATGGTCGAAAAGCCGTGGTCGGCGGAGATCATGATATTGGTCGAGGCGGCAAGCCCGAGTTCATCGAGCGCCTTGCGCAATCGCGCGAGGTTGTCGTCGGCGTTCCTGATGCCGGCCATCGAGGTCGGCCCGTTGATGCCTGGCTTGATCTGGTTGAGGCTGTCGCCGGTGTTGTGCTGGCTGCCGTCGGGATCGCGCGACCAGAACACCAGCACGAAGGGCTTGCCGCGCGCCTTGAACATCGGCAGCACCACCTTGGCCGCGACGTCGGCGAAATAGGCCTGCTGGGCCACGTTGGCGACGGTGGTGCCGGGCGTCCTGGCATCGCCCGCCTTGGCATTGTCGCCGCGCGAGGGAGCGGCGAGGGGAAGGCCGGCCTTGGTCAGCGCCGCCTTCACCTCGTCCGACAGCGCAACGCCGTTCTTGCCGCCGGTGGAATCGTCGAACACGATCGAATGCAGGCCCGGCTTGTCGGGACGGTCGGTGTGGTCGAACTGGTAGGTCGGACCGACCTTGCCGAGTGCCGCGGTGCTGAACCCCTTGTCGCGCGCGAGCTTCAGGATGGTGTCCTCGTTGAGGTAGTTGCCGCCAAAATGCTCGTCGATGTCGCCGAGCACGCCATCGTTCTCGATGAAGGGGGTGACGGTCCCGCCGGCTGGCCCCGAGCTGTAGGCTGTGTAGAGGGTGTTGGAGAACACGCCGGTGTCGCCGAGATAGTGCCCGGTCGACATCGCCGAACCGTTCGCCATGGTGAAGGTCGGAAACAGCGAATGCGGGTTCTTGAAGTTGACGCCCTTGTCGCGGACTTCGGCCATTGCGGGGGCGGTCTGGGGTGAGACCTTCAGCGCGCGCAGGCCGTCCGGAACGAACAGGATCAGGTTTCTCGGCGTGGCGTTCTGCGCGGACGCAAGCCCGGAGGACAGCAAGGTCAGTCCGGCGGACAGCAACAGCATTGAGCGGCGCATCAAGATCTCTCCCTGCGATGAGGCGGCTTGGCGGCCGAAAGCGGCCGCCGCCTTCGTCTAGTCTTGCTGCATGACGGTTTTGTTACAGGGGACGAAGCCTCATGCAAGCGTCAAGTGGGAGAGGCCGGCGTCCGCGGTGTCGTCCCGTCCTTGTCGGAGCGGGCCGAAGTGCCGCTCGACCGGTTCAAACTGGCGAGGCTGGACTCTTAGGCGGCGAAAGCCTGCACGGAGCGCTGGCGGAATATCGGGGAGCGGGCGGCCCCGGACTTCTTGCGGCGCTCCGTTCGGGCTGGCGGGCGCGCAGGGGCGTGTTAAGATTACGCCTTAACTAACAATTAAGGATGAGTTTGCCGGGGGTGGAGGGCCCGGCCTAGCGTGATCCGGGGAGCGGTCGAACAGCCAAAGAGTTGGTGCGTATCATGACGAACAGATTTCGCGGGGCGGTTCTCGCCTCTCTCAGCGCCGTGGCGCTGACGTTTGCCGTCGACGACACCTTTGCACGATCCGGCGGAGCGCCGGTTGCCGGAATGGCCCATCCGCACATCGCCCCGGGCTTCGGACATCACCACGGCAGGGGCGCGTGGAATTTATGGCCCGGCGGCGGCGCCTTCTTCTACGGACCGAACGCCAGCGAGCCACTGGCGGAGTACGTCCAGCCGCTCCCCAGCGACGTCCGCTACACCTACACTTACGACGTTCCCTGGGACTGGGTGCATCGCTATCCGCCGAACGTCGTGCCGTCCGATCGGCCCTATGTGCCGAGCTGCCCGTCCGAGACCGTCACCGTTCCCGGTCGGGGCGGCGGAGAGCACACCGTCAACATCATGCGCTGCTACTGAGCGGCGCGACGAGTCCGGACACTTCGCCCGGCTCGCCGGCGAACAACGTCAGGACCGCTTACAGAACTCCCTGCGCGGCCGCGTTGTCGCGGTCGGACTGCCGCTGCCGGATGATGGCGAGCGCTCGGCTGCAGGAGAGGAATTGGGCCGTGCCCGGGCGTATGCCGAACGATCCGCAGACGTCGTGGTCCTCCTCGGCGATCGCGCGTGCAAGGTGCTGCTCCGCAGCGGCATGCAGCGCGGGGCCGGCAACGAGCAGCGCGTGCAGTCCGTAGGCCACCACCGCCGCCAGCATCAGGGCATAGCCGATCCCGATGCGGGGCATGTCACTGACGGTGCGGGAATTCGTCCGGGCATCGGTCATGAAAGGTCCTTTTGAAAAATTCCGAAAGTATGCGGCTTACCCGAGCCAGACCGCCGCGATCAGCTCGACGGCAAGGATGGCCGCCAGGACGGCGCAAGCACGGGTGTAGCCTCGCCGGAATTCCGGCGTCAGGTCATGGCCGTCGGTCGGACTGAAGCTGCACAAATCGTCAATTCCTCCGGGCTCCCGCGGTCGCGAAAAGCTAGGGCAGATTCGGCTTCGACGTACGGAACAGATTGCGGTCACCGCAGCCTCGTTGCCCGATGATCGGCGCCGTCCGGCGCGCTCGCTGTTTGGCAAGAACCGGGCCGCGAACGCTCTGGCGTTCGCAACACTTTGCGTATATCGAATCCGCTGTTTCGATGTCGTGGAGGGGGCACTTTGGAAGACGCGGAGGTCGAGCGGCTCCTGGGCGGGCCGCCGCGCGTGACCAATCACGACATCATCGGCCATCCGCGGCTTGCAGACGCGCGGGGGCAATACATCGACCGTTTCCTCGACGTCTATGACGGCGACCCGTTCCTGGTGCGGCTCCTGATCGAGTCCGGCCGGTTCTCCATCTACATCCTCGCACTGGTCATCGAAGCGGCCCAGGACATCGAGCGGCGCGACACCTGGCTCACCATCGGGGCGCTGAAGAAGTGGCTGGCGATGATGGGCATGGCCAGCGACCGCCATGTCGATCATCTGGTGGCGCGGCTGTGCGAGGCCGGCTTCATGACGTCGCGGCCGTCGGAGACGGATCGTCGCGTTCGCATTCTCGCGCTGACCGACAAGGCGCGGGCGCACGACCGCGCCTGGCTTGCGGCCCACTATGCGCCGCTGGCGGTGCTCTATCCGCATCATGACTATCGGCCGGTGCTGGAGCCGGACGCGGCATTCCAGGTGCTGCATCGCCGCACCGCATTCACCTTCGCCCATCTCGGCATGAGGCTCCTGTTGTCCCAGCCGAACATGCTCTTGTTCTTCAACCACGCGGCCGGCTACCCGATCCTCGCTGCGCTGCTGCAGGCCGCGATGCAGGCCGGCGACACCCACGCCGCGGTGCGCTACTCCGACGTCGGCGACCGTTTTGGCGTCTCGGGCGCCCAGGTGCGCAAGCTTCTCACCGCCGCCGAGAACAACGGGCTCGTCAAGCTGCACGCGCGCGGCGGCAGGAAGGTGGAAATCCTGCCCGAGCTGTGGGCCTCGCACGACCGCGGCATCGCCGGCGGCATGTATTTTCACGACGTGGTGCTGGTGGCCGCGATGCAGGCCGGAGGCGCGCGCGGGCGCGCCCGCTAGATCTGCGCCGCGTCGTCGAGAACGGAGCGCGCGACCTCGACGGCGCCTGTGATGATGATCTGCACCCCGACGCAAAGCAGCAGAAAGGCGGACAATCGCGTGATCACGCTCGTGCCTTCCTCTCCGAACAGCCGCGCCATGGCGCTCGACTTTGCGTAGGCATGATAGATCAACGCCGACACTGCGACGGCGACGATGAACAAGACGATGGACGAAGTGAACATGCCGTCGAGATCCTCCGGCCGATGGGAGCCGATCGCGATTGCGGTTGCGATGGTGCCCGGACCGGTGGTCAACGGAATGGTCAGCGGGAAGAACGCCATCCTTTGAATCGCAGCAAAGCCGGCCGCCGAGGTCGCGTGTCCGCCGGGCGCGGCCGGCACCGCGTGCAGCATCGACCAGCCGGAGGCCGCCACGACGAGGCCGCCGGCAATGCGCAGCGCCGGCATCGAGATGCCGAAGAGCTTCAGGATGTGGCTGCCGACGAACAACGAGCCGAGCAGGACGGCAAAGGCGTACAGCGCAACGCGCAGCGCGATGCGCGCGCGCTCGCGGTCCGTAAGGCCGATCGTCCGGTCGAGGAATATGAAGGCCAGCCCGTAGGGATTGATGATCGCAAACAGCGCGCCGAAGGCGAACAGGAAGTCGCCAATCCAGCGGGACGTCAGAAATCCGGTCATGTTGCTCCAACCCGCGCGCCTGGTGCGCGCCATACCAGGCCGAGGATCGTTAGATAACACAAACCTGCCAGTGAGCCAGCCGGAGTGACGTGGTCCGCGCCACGCAAACGGAATACGGGGCGCGCGCGCTGATCCATATCGAAGGTGAGGAGGCGCCTCCCACGGCTGCGCCCGCCGCGCCGCAGTGTGAGCCAAGTGTCGGGTCGTGACATGCCTCGGTCGGGTCACGTGCAGCCGTCGGCCAGCACGAGCCTGCTCGTCGCGGTGGCGTGGCGCAGCTTGAACAGGTTCTGAGCGTCGGGGTCGCCCAGGAAGGCTTCCGCGTTGGTGCGTTCCGGAAATTCGATGATGACCAGTCGGTCGGGATTCCAGTCACCCTCGATGGTCGTCGGCTCGACCCCTCGTACGATGTACCGACCCGAATGCTTCGCTATGAATGCGGGGATCTCGGCGATGTATTTCTTGAAACCGCCGAAATCGTTCACGGTCAGGTCGAGCACCAGATATGCTTTCATTTCCGACCTCGCGCCCGTTTCGTGCCATCGATCATTCATTTCAGGAGCCGGTCGACGGCGGGCGGCGTCGGCTGGAATCGCTGCGGCAGCTCATCATGACCTCGGCGCGCCGGCTGTGACGTCGCAGCCACAATCCGGGGCAATCTGCCGCCGTCACCCCATCGAATGGATCGGCTGCGGGGTCTGCCGTCGTCCCGGAGCGCATCTCCGCACAGATTCTTGTCGTGACTGGCCGCCTTCTTGTGACAGAATTCGCTAACTCGCTCGAGCGCAGTGTCGACATGGGGAACGTTCGCGATGCCGCAGATCAGCACTGCCGTGGATTTCTACGAACGTCACCCGATCACGGCGCAGATCATCCTGGCCAGGCTCGAGGCGGCTCGCGGCACGCTCGACGGATTGCGTCCGGACGAACTGTTCGCGCATGATCAGGATCACTATGGCGGTCTCGCCGCCAATGATGCGCTGGCCGCATGCGCGCAGATCGGTGCCGGCACCGCGGTCGTGGATTTGTGTGCCGGCCTCGGCGGTCCGGCCCGCTATCTCGCGCATCGCTACGGCGCCGACGTCACCGGCATCGAGCTGACGCCATCGCGGGTCGCCGGTGCGGCCGAACTGACGCGGCGCGTCGGGTTGGATGCTCGGGTGCGGGTCGTCGAGGGCGACGTGACCGCGCTGCCCCTGGCGGACGCCAGCGCGGACGCGGTCGTCAGCCAGGAGGCCTTGCTCCACGTCCCCGACCTCGGGCGTGCCCTTTGCGAGGCGCATCGCGTGCTGCGGCCAAACGGGCGCATCGCCTTCACCAACTGGGTGGTCCACCGGCCGCTGTCGGAGGCCGACCGGCAGTTGCTGTGGGACGGCATGGCGGCAGCAACCCTGATCGGTATCGACGAGCACTGCGAATTGCTGCGCTGCGCCGGTTTTGCGATGGAGCGGGTCGAGGACGAGACGGAGGCATGGGGCCGGATATTGGCTGAGCGTCTGCGCATGTACGAGGCGCTGCGGCGCGAGGCGGAGCAGGCGGGTACTCCCGCTGGACACGACGACTTCTACCGATCCTACGTCCTGTTCGTCGGCCTGGTGCGGGAGAGGACGATGGGCGGCGCAAGATTTGCCGCGGTCAAGATTTAGCGGTCAAGACCACGTGAATTGCGCTCCGGCGCCGGTCTGACGCAATCTCCGGCTGCAAAGGCTCCATCATGGGAGGTCCGGCCATGCGTCGGTTCCGTCCAATCCTGTGCGTGCTTGCCCTTCTGGCGACCGATCCGGGCATTCGTCCCGTGCACGCGGACGCGGCGGCCAACGCAGCCCAGCCGGTCAGCGTTGCGGTCGAGGATTTTGGCTATCTCGATACGTCGGGCGAGCCCGTCGATCAGACCGCCGCTCACGAGAGGCGGCTGCGGGCCTTCATGGCGGCGTTGCGGCAGGACGTCGGAGCGGAGCGGCGATACCAGCTCATTCCGTCGGCGCAGTCCGATGCCAAATTCAGGATCGCCGGCGGCGTCCAAAAGACGAGCACGCTGGTGCAGTGGGCGCGGGCCGCGGTGATCGACGTTGCCGCCAACAAGATCGTGATGGAGAAGCTCTACACCTTCCGCGGCGACAATGACGAGGCCTGGCAGCGGGCCGAGTCCTTCGTCTCGCGGGAGATTCGAGAGGCGCTTGCGATGGCAGCGGACCGGCCCGCGCCGATCGCGCTCGCCGTGTTCGACTTCGAGCTCGAGGATACCACCGCGGCGGCCTCGAGCGGGCCGTGCGGCTGGTAGCCGCTCGCCTGGTCGAGAGCCCGTCGCAAGGGCTCAAGGCGCGGTGAGTTTCCGCTCAGCGCAGCCCGACGACGACGCCCGCCAATGCACAGAACGTCACGACCGCGAGCGGCGGGGCGCGCCAGACGGCCAGCAGCACGAAGCCGACCAGTGCGATCCCGAAGTCGCCAGGAGACTTCACCGTCGTGGTCCAGACCGGATTGTAGAGCGCTGCTCCCAATACTCCGACGACCGCGGCGTTGACGCCGCGCATCATCGCCTGGGCGCCGGCGCGCTTGCGGAAGGAGTTCCAGAACGGCAGCATGCCGAGCAGCACGAGCATCCCCGGCAGGAAGATGCCGACAAGGCCGAGCAGGGCACCCGCCACGCCATGCGGCGTCGGCGTCACGACCGTCCCGAGATAGGCAGCAAAGGTGAAGAGCGGGCCCGGCACCGCCTGCGCCGCGCCATAGCCGGCCAGGAACGCGTCATCGCCCAGCCAGCCGGGCGTGACGAATGCCTCGCGCAGCAGGGGCAGCACGACATGGCCGCCGCCGAACACCAATGCGCCGGAGCGATAGAACGCCTCGAACAGCGCCACGCCGGACGATCCTGTCAGGCCGCGCAGCACGGGCAGCCCGGCGAGCAGGGCGAAGAACAGGGTCAGCGCGACCAGGCCGGCCTTGCGGCTCACCGGCATCGCGACGTGGCTCGCAAGGGCCGACGTCCCGTCGCGGCAAAGCCAGAGTCCGGCGAGGCCGCCCAGCACGATCGCTCCGATCTGCGCAACCGACGAGGTGCTGAACAGGATGATCAGGGTCGCGGCCACGGCGATGGAGGCCCGCTCCCGGTCCGGGCACAGCGAGCGCGCCATGCCCCAGACGGCCTGTGCGACGATGGCGACCGCGGTGAGTTTCAGGCCATGCAGCAGCCCGGTGCCGACCGGGCCGCCGAGCGCGCCGGCGCCATAGGCGAACAGCACGAGCGCCATGGCCGAGGGCAGGGTGAAGCCGGCCCAGGCCGCGAGCGCGCCGGCATACCCGGCCCGCATCAGCCCGATCGAGAAGCCGACCTGGCTGGAGGCGGGTCCAGGCAGGAACTGGCACAGGCCGACCAGATCGGCATAGGCATGCTCGTCAAGCCATTTCCGGCGCACCACGAACTCGTCGCGAAAGTAGCCGATATGGGCGATCGGCCCGCCGAACGAACTCACACCGAGCTTGAGGAAGATGCGCAGCACTTCGAGTGGCGAGCCGACCGAGGCTGGCCTCGCTGCCGCGGTGGCGGCCGTGTCAGGGCGTGGCTGGTCCCGTGCAGCATCCATGGTTGATGCATGAAGCGAACGGGGATTGATTGCAAGCGCCGCGCGCACGCCGTGCCGCAGCGGCGCCTTACCAGATCGCCGCCGCCAGCGTCGCGACCAGGGCGGGCGGCGTCACCAAGAGGCCGAGCTTGAGGAAGGTCCAGGCGCCGACCTCGATCTGCTCGCGGCGTAGCGCGACCAGCCACAAGATGGTCGCGAGCGAGCCTGTGACCGAGAGGTTCGGGCCGAGATCGACGCCAATCAGGATGGCGCTGACGACCGGCGCTGGCAGGCGATCGGCGGCCGCGACCGAGCCGGCGACGAGCCCGACGGGCAGATTGTTGGCGACGTTGTCGGCGATTGCCGTGGCGATCCCGACGCTCCAGGCCGCCCTGGGCACGGATTGCGCGACCGCCTCGTGCAGGAGCGCGCTGAGCCGGCCGATCACGCCGGTGCGCACCAAGGCTTCCACCATCACGAAGAGGCCGCCGACCAGCGGCAGCACGCTCCAGGACACGTGCTTCAGCACGGGCCACGGCGATTGCCGGCTGAGCAGCAGCACGGCCGCCGCCGTGACGCTGCCGCAGATGAAGGTCGGCAGGCCGAGCGGACGGTCGAGCGCGGAGGCCGTGACCAGCACGACGCCGATTGCGGCGATGCCGCACGCGGTCAATTTGCCGCCGCGGCCGAGTTTCCGGTGCGGCACGCGGCGGGCAATGGTCTCTTCGCTCAGCGCGCGGTGCAGGGCGAGGCGCAGCACGAGATAGGTCAGAACGATGGAGGCGAGCGAGGGCATCGCGAACTGGCGCAGCCAGTCGGCGAGTTGCGGCATGTGCGCGCCGAACACCACGAGGTTGGCGGGGTTGGAGATCGGCAGCACGAAACTCGCGGCATTGGCGATGAAGGCGCAGACGAACAGATAGGGCAGCGGCTTTGCGCCGGCGGCGCGGGTCGCGGCATGGACGGCGGGTGTCAGCATGATCGCGGTGGCGTCGTTGGACAAGAGCACCGTGACCAGCGTGCCGACGAGATAGATCAGCAGGAACAGCCGCTGCGGCGAGCCGCGCGCGTGCTCGACCGCCAGCGCCGCCAGGTAATCGAACAGGCCTTCGAGCCGGGCGAGCTCGGCAATCAGCATCATGCCGATCAGGAAGAGATAGACGTCGACGCCCTTCTCGATGCCCGCGAGCGCGTCGCGCCAGGGCAATAGCCCGAACGCGACCAATGCGCCGGCCCCGGCCAGCGCCCAGATTGCCTCTGGCAGCCGAAACGGCCTGATGATGACGCCCGCAGTCGCAAGTACGATGATGCTCCAGGCGAAGGCGGCGTCATGCGCGATCGGCAAAATCGGTCTCCTGGTCGCTCATGACCGACGGCGCGCCAGCGCCGACATTGCGAGGAGCTCGCGACAAAATTGTGAAGCAATTTTGCGCCGAAGCAACGAAGCAATCCAGGTTCGTTCCGCAATCTGGATTGCTTCGCTTCGCTCGCAATGACGGCGTTGAAGCAGGTTCGCGCCAATGTTTCAATCACCGCGCCGCGGATCGCTTCTCCGTGATCGCCTTGCGCAGGATGCGCGACAGCGATTCGACGGAGTAGGGCTTTTGGATCAGCTCGAAGCCGCGATGGGCGCTCTCGGCGAGCACGTTGCTGTAGCCACTGGTCAGCACCACCGGCAGGCCCGGATAGCGCTCCCGGAGGATCCCGGCGAGCTCGACGCCGTTCATACCGGGCATGATGACGTCGGAGAACACGAGATCGACGGCGAACTCGTCCTCGCCCAGGATCGACAGCGCCGCGTTCGCATCGGCGACGCGCCGCACGACGTAGCCGAGATCCTCCAGCAGCTCAGTCGAAAAGCGGCCGACCTCGTCGTCGTCCTCGACCACCAGCACGCGATAGCCGCGCCCGGTGGCGGCCTGCTCGCCGGCCGTCGCCTTGGCTTCGGTCTCGGCGGTCGGGCTGACCGCCTGCGGCAGGTAGATGGTGAAGGTGGTGCCCTGTCCGAGCGTGCTCGCCACCGCGATGTCGCCTTCGGACTGCTTTGCAAAGCCGAACGCCTGGCTGAGGCCGAGCCCCGTGCCCTTGCCGACCTCCTTGGTGGTGAAGAACGGCTCGAAGATCGCATCAAGGTTTTCCGGCGCGATGCCGCAGCCGGTGTCCGCGATCGAGATCGCGACGAAGGCGCCGCTGCGGGCCGCCTGTGCGCGAAATGCCGGGATGCCCTCGACCTTCCGCACCGCGATCGTCAACCGGCCCTCGTCCTGCATCGCGTCGCGCGCGTTGATGGCGAGGTTGATCAGCGCGGTCTCGAACTGCGCGACGTCGGCGATGGTGAAGCAGTCGGGATCGTGGACGTCGACCACGATGTCGATGCGGCCGCCGACCAGTGGCCGGACGAGTTGCGCCACGCCCTCGACCTGCGCGCCGACGTTGAAGACCTGAGGCGTCAAGGGCTGGCGGCGCGCGAAGGCCAGGAGCTGCGCCGTGAGCTTCGAGGCGCGATCCACCGTTTCGGAGATCGCGTCGACATAGCGGCGGCGGCGCTCCTCCGGCAGGTCGCGGCGGCGCAGGAAGTCCGTCGCCGAGCGGATGATGGTCAGGAGGTTGTTGAAGTCGTGGGCGACGCCGCCGGTGAGCTGCCCGATCGCCTCCATCTTCTGCGACTGGCGCAGCGCTTCCTCGCCCCTGCGGCGCTCGGTGATGTCGACGGCCTCGGGGACCGCGCCGGTGATCCGCCCGTGCTGATCGAGCACCGGGCGCATGTTGAAATCGAAATGGCGCTCGCCGATCGGCAGCCGCAGATGCATCTCGATCCGTACCGCCTCACCCTTCAGCACGGTGTCGAAGGCGCTACGCACCGTCTCGCTCATGCCTTCGGTGGTGGTGAACCACGGCGTGTCCCAGAACGGTTTGCCGATCACGTCGGCCGGCTCGGCGTGGATGCCGGCGAGCGCGGTCTTGTTGGCGTAGAGCAGCTCGCCTTCGAGGTCGAGCAGGCCCTGGTACTGGTTGCTGGTCTCCAGGATCGCCCGCAGCCGTGCCTCGTTGGATTCGAGCTCGGCGGTGCGCTGGGCGATACGCTCCTCCAGCGTCTCGTTCAGCCCCCGCAGCTCGGTCTCGGCCTGCTTGGCGGTGGTGATGTCGTGGGCGACCCCGATGAAGCCGATATGCTTGCCGGTCGGGTCCCAGCGCGGCTGCGATTCCGAGCGCAGCCAGCGCCACTCCCCGTCGGCGCGCCGGTAGCGCGCCTCCAGCACGAAGGGCTTGAGCGAGGATTCGCCTGCGACCTGCTCCTGCAGGATGCGCGGCAGGTCGTCCGGATGCAGCACCTTGCGCCAATCGAAGTCGATGGCCTCCTCGAAGGGCAGGCCGAGGAAGTCGAGATAGGCCTGGTTGGCGAAGGAGCGCTTGCGGTCGAGCTTCGTCACCCAGATCGGCACCGGAGCGCTGTCGGCGATCAGGTGGAAGCGCTCCTCGCTCTCGCGCAGCGTCTCGCGGGCGAGCATCTGGTCGGTGACGTCGATATGGGCGCCGACCAGGCGGATGGCGCGGCCGTCGGCATCGCGCTCGATCTTGGCGACGACGCGGATCCAGCGCATGTCGCCGTCGCTCGGCCGGATGATGCGGTACTCGGTCGCATAGTCTTCGCTGGTGCCCGCCAGGACGTCGAAGAAGTGCCGGACGGTCGTCGCGCGATCGTCGGGATGAATCCGGCTGACCCAGTCCTCATGGCTCTCGTTGGCCGCCTCCGGCGGCAGGCCGTGGATGATCAGATATTCCGGGGAGCGGCGATTCTTGAAACCTTCGCGGAAGTCGACCTCGACGCCGCCGACCCTGCCGATGCGCTGGATGCGCGCGAGTTCGGCCTCGCGTTCCTGCAGCGCGCGATAGGCGTTGTCGCGCTCGCGGGCGATCTCTTCCAGATGTTGCCGCAGCCGTTCGGCGGCGACGGTCTCGGGCAGCGGGTCGTTCAAGGGGTCGACCGTTGTGATGCGTGCCTGCACGTGCCGGAGCGATACTCACACAGACGTGGCACGATGGCTATGGCTCGATGGGCAGATGGCCGCACGGATGACGGCCGGTCCTGGACGATCGTACAGGGCATTCGCGGGCATGGCAGAAGCGCAAGCCAACGTCGTTCGCGCGCAATTTGTTCCGTTGGCGGGAACGGTGCATCGGGCGTGAGGACCGACAACGCCGTGCGCCGTTCGACTGCCTGCAGAATTATGTTTCCGCGTCTGCCGGCGACCGGCAAGCTGGCTCTTCTGGGTGCGGACCGGGGGCGAAGCCGGCGAGCCAGCCGGCCTCACCGAGCCGCCCCTAGGTGTCTGGTACGCCAGCAAGGAGGCGGATTTGCCCGTTGCCTCCGGCCCATTTTGCTGTACGACGACAGGATCATGACCGCTCTCGAACGGCCCCAACGGCCGGGGAGGGGTCCCGCCCAGGGTCCAGATTCAAGAAAAGCATGTTCAAACGAATTCTGATCGCCAATCGCGGCGAAATCGCCTGCCGGGTCATCAAGACTGCCCGCCGTATGGGAATTCAGACGGTTGCGGTCTATTCCGAGGCTGACCGCGACGCCCTGCATGTGGAGATGGCCGACGAGGCGGTCCTGATCGGACCGGCGGCCGCGGCCGAGAGCTATCTGGTCATCGACAAGATCGTCGAGGCCTGCCGCCAGACCGGCGCGGAAGCGGTGCATCCCGGCTACGGCTTCCTGTCCGAGCGCGAGGCATTTCCGCGCGCGCTGAAGCAAGCCGGCGTCGTCTTCATCGGCCCCAATCCGGACGCGATCGCGGCGATGGGCGACAAGATCGAGTCCAAGAAGGCCGCCGCCAAGGCCGACGTCTCGACCGTACCCGGCTTCCTCGGCGTGATCGAGGACGCCCGCCACGCGGTCAAGATCGCCGACGCGATCGGCTATCCCGTGATGATCAAGGCCTCCGCTGGCGGCGGCGGCAAGGGCATGCGCATCGCCTATTCGACCAATGAGGTGGAGGAAGGCTTTGGACTCGCCAAGGCCGAGGCCAAGGCCTCGTTCGGCGACGACCGCGTCTTCGTCGAAAAATTCATCGTGGATCCCCGCCACATCGAGATCCAGGTGCTGGGCGACAAGCATGGCAACGTGATCTATCTCGGCGAGCGCGAATGCTCGATTCAGCGCCGCAACCAGAAGGTCATCGAGGAGGCGCCGTCACCGCTCCTCGACGAGACCACGAGGCGCAAGATGGGCGAGCAGGCGGTCGCGCTGGCCAAGGCCGTCAACTACGACTCCGCCGGCACCGTCGAATTCGTCGCCGGCCAGGACAAGAGCTTCTACTTCCTGGAAATGAACACCCGCCTGCAGGTCGAGCATCCCGTCACCGAGCTTGTCACCGGCATCGACCTCGTCGAGCAGATGATCCGGGTCGCCGCCGGCGAGAAGCTCAAGATCGCGCAGAAGGACGTCACGCTGACCGGCTGGGCGGTGGAATCGCGCCTCTACGCCGAGGATCCCTTCCGCAACTTCCTGCCCTCGATCGGCCGGCTGGTGAAGTACCGCCCGCCGGCGGAAGCCAGCAAGGACGGCATCACCGTGCGCAACGACACCGGCGTGCAGGAGGGCGGCGAGATCTCGATCCATTACGATCCGATGATCGCAAAGCTCGTCACCCATGCGCCGTCGCGGGCTGCCGCGATCGAGGCACAGGCGACCGCGCTCGACGCGTTCTACGTCGACGGCATCCGCCACAACATCCCGTTCCTGTCGGCGCTGATGAGCCATCCGCGCTGGCGCGAGGGCAGGCTGTCGACCGGTTTCATCGCCGAGGAGTTTCCCAAGGGTTTCGCGCCGCGCACGCCCGAGGGCGAGGTGGCGCGGCGGATCGCCGCCGTCGGCGCCTTCATCGATCACGTGCTGGGCGAGCGCAAACGGCAGGTCTCGGGCCAACTCGGCGGCCGCGTCGTGCAGCGTGAGCGCCGCCGCGCGGTCTGGCTCGGTCGCGAAGATATCCAACTCGAGATTGCGCGCGAGGGCGAGGCGATCGCGGTGCGTTTCACCGATGGCGACGGCAGGGTGGCCGCCAGTCACCTGCTGGTATCGCCGTGGAAGCCGGGCGATCCGGTGTGGCAGGGCACCATCGACGGCCATTTCATCGCGGTGCAGGCCCGCCCGATCGCGAACGGCGTGCGGCTCGCCCATCAGGGCGTCGAGGTGCCGGTCTACGTCTTCACCGAGACGGAAGCAGCCTCCGCGCGGCTGATGCCGATCGCAACCGCATCCGACACCGGCAAGAAGCTCTTGTGCCCGATGCCGGGCCTGGTGGTCTCGATCGCGGTGACGGAAGGTCAGGAGGTCAAGGCCGGCGAGACGCTCGCCGTCGTCGAGGCCATGAAGATGCAGAACGTGCTGCGCGCCGAGCGCGATGGCACGGTCAAGAAGATCCACGCCAGCGCCGGCGCCACGCTCGCGGTCGACGCGCTGATCCTGGAGTTTGCGTAAAGTAGGAGTCGAACGGTGCGGCAAGCACCGTCATTGCGGGCGAAGCGAAGCAATCCAACCTGCCTCCGCGGGACTAGTCTGGATTGCTTCGTCGCTTCGCTCCTCGCAATGACGGCCGAGAATGCGTCGGCCGCCGCGGACTCTTCAAGAGAGAGCATCATGGCCTTTCGAAGCCGCCGCCAGGCATTGCGATCGATCCTCGGGGGCGAAGGCTGCATCCGTCCAGGCTCGGTCTATGACGCGATCTCGATTCGCATCGCCGAGGATCTCGGCTTCACGCTCGGCATGTTCGGCGGCTCGGTCGCCTCGCTCGCCGTGCTGGGCGATCCCGACATCGCACTGATCACACTGACCGAGCTCGCCGAGCAGATGCGGCGGATGTCGCGCGCCTCCCGCCTGCCGGTGCTGGTCGATGCCGACCATGGATACGGCAATGCGCTCAACGTCCGGCGCACCGTGCAGGAGCTGGGGGCGGCGGGTGCGGCCGGCCTCACCATCGAAGACACGCTGCTGCCACAGGCCTTTGGGGAAGCGAGGACGCAGCTCATCCCGCTGGAGGAAGGCGTCGGCAAGATGAAGGCGGCGCTCGACGGCCGCAGCGATCCGTCGCTGGTCATCATGGGCCGCACCGGCGCAGCCTCGATCACTTCGATCGAGGACACGATCCGCCGCGCGCAGGCCTACGAGGCCATTGGCGTCGATGCGTTGTTCTTCACCGGCATCAAGTCGCGCGCGGAGCTTGCGGCGATCTCCGGCGCCACGCGGCTGCCGATCGTGCTCGGTGGCGCGCCGGAGGAGCTGAGCGCGCTCGATTACCTGGCCTCACAGCGCGTGAGAATCGCCCTGCAAGGCCATGCCCCGATCGCGGCCGCCACGCAAGCCGTGTACGAGACGCTGAAGGCACTGCGCGAGGGGACGTCGCCGAAGGATCTCAAGAGGCTTGCGTCAGCGGAATTGACCGGCCGCGTCATGCGCGAGGCTGACGTCAAGACGCGCAGCGCCGACTTTCTCGGGTTGAAGACGTGAGCCGGGCGATCCTCCAGGTCACGATCCGCGGCCGGGTGCAGGGCGTTGGCTATCGCGCGTGGGTCGAATACCAGGCCGTGACGAGCGGGCTGGAAGGCTGGGTGCGCAATCGCCGCGATGGCAGCGTCGAGGCGCTGTTCGCCGGACCGGCGCTGCGGGTGGCCGAGATGATCGCATTGTGCCGGCACGGTCCGCCATCGGCGCGGGTCGACAGCGTGACGAAAGAAACGGCGCGCGAGGACGAGTTGAACCTGCGTCGGGCGGGCGAGGCATTCTCGGTGCTTACAACGACATAGCCGTTCAGCGCGGCAGCTTTGCGATCGCCTCGCTCAGTTCGTGGATCTCATAGGGCTTGCGCAGGATCGGGAAGTTGCCGCGCACGCCGGCTGCGACGTCGCTGTAGCCGGTGGCCAGCAGGATCGGCAGGCCGGGATGGATCTCCCGCAGCCGATGGGCGAGGCCGAGCCCGTCCATCTTGCCGGGCATCACGATGTCGGAGAACACGAAGTCGACGCCGTTGAGCTCGATTTCGCGCAGCGCCGTTTCCGCGTCGGCCACCCGCCGGACCTGATAGCCGAGTTGCTCCAGCAGGGCGATGCTGACGGCGGCGACGTCCGGATTGTCCTCCACCAGCAACACCCTGCCGCTGCCGCGGGACTGCGCGATATCCGCGATCTCGCGGCGCGGCGCGTCCATCTCGCGTGGCAGCAGGATCGTGAAGGTCGTGCCCTTGCCGAGCTCGCTATCGACCTCCACGGTGCCGCCGGCCTGATGCGCAAAGCCATGCACCTGGGAGAGGCCTAGCCCGGTGCCCTTGCCCATCGGCTTGGTCGTGAAGAACGGCTCGAAGATCTTGTCCAGTACGTCGGCGGGAATCCCGACGCCGGTATCGGTGACGCTGATCGCTACGAAATCGCCGGAACGCAGCGGATCGGACAGCGACCTGTTGCCGGCGCTGATCGTCACGGTGCCGCCCTCCGGCATCGCGTCGCGCGCATTGATGACGAGATTGAGCAAGGCGGTCTCCAGCTCGGAGACGTCGGCCTTGATCGGCCAGACGGTGCGGTCGATGTCGAAGGCGAGCCTAACCGAGCTGCCGACGCCGGCGTGGAGCACCTCGCCGATGGCCGCGATCCGCTCGCCGAAATCGATCGACTGCGGATTGACGCTTTGCCGCCGCGCGAAGGTCAGGAGCTGACTGGTGAGCGCGGCACCGCGTTTGGTTGCGGTATCGATCGCGGAGATCGCGCGCTGCAGCCTGTCGTCGTCGCCCGCGCTTCTCTTCAGGACGTGGAGACTGCCGCTGATGATCATCAGCAGATTGTTGAAGTCGTGCGCGACGCCACCGGTGAGCTGGCCGAGCGCATCCAGCTTCTGGGATTCGGCGAGCTGCTTCTGCATCGCTTCCAGCTTGAGCTGGGCATTGCGCCGCTCGGTGATGTCGCGGGTGACCTTCGCGAAGCCGACGAGATTGCCGTCCTCGTAGATGGGATCGATGATGACGCTGGCCCAGAAGAAGGTGCCGTCCTTGCGGACGCGCCAGCCTTCCTCCTCGTAGCGGCCCTGTTCTCGCGCAATCCGGAGCGCGCGTAGCGGCTTGCCGCTGGCGCGGTCGGGCTGGGTATAGAAACGGGAGAAATGCTGGCCGAGGATCTCCGTCGGCGCGTAGCCCTTGATGCGTTCCCCGCCGATGTTCCAGCTCGTGACGATGCCGGTGGGATCGAGCATGTAGAGGGCGTAGTCCGCAACTCCTTCCACCAACAGCCGGAAACTCCGCTCACTCTCGAACAAGTCCTTCTGTTGGTTCAGCTTTTTGACCATTCTCGACCCCGCCTCGACGGGGGCAAACGCCTCAATGCCGATTTGGTTCCGCCCCTTGCGGCAGATTCGGTTGCCCCCAGGATGAGGTCTTGCGTCGCAGATCCGAGGACCTTCACGGCGACTCTAGGCCGCGGCCTCCGGCTGTGACGTCGTGACGGAACCGAATACCTGCTCAAACGCCTGGCGCAACGCGATGTCGACATCGACCATCGTGACGGGATGGCCGAGATCGACCAGCGAGGTGACGCCGTAGCGGGGGTCGGCGACGCCGCAGGGCACGATACCTTCGAAATGCGATAGGTCGGGCTCGACGTTGATCGCGATGCCATGGAACGAGACCCAGCGCCTCAACCGCACGCCGATGGCGGCGATCTTGTCCTCATGACCCGATCCCTTGTCCGGACGCCCGACCCAGACACCGATCCGGTCCTCGCGCCGCTCGCCGCGGACGTTGAAGACGGCGAGCGTCCGGATGATCCATTCCTCTAGGCTTGCCACAAAGGCCCGCACGTCGGGCCGGCGGCGCTTGAGATCGAGCATCACATAGGCCACCCGCTGCCCGGGGCCGTGATAGGTCAGTTGCCCGCCGCGGCCGGTGGCAAAGACGGGAAAGCGCCCCTCGAGCAAGTCGGCGGGCTTGCCGGAGGTACCGGAGGTATAGAGTGGGGGGTGCTCCAGCAGCCAGACCAGCTCTCGGGCCTGCCCGGCTGCGATCGCGGCCGCGCGCGCCTCCATGGCGGCCACGGCCTCCGGATAGGCCACCGGCGCGGCGGAGATGCGCCATTCCACCGGCTCGCCCACCGGGCCGGAAAACAGCGTCAAATCGAGGTCTTGGCGGTCGTTAACCATTGCCTAACCATAACGTGGTGATGATCGCAGGCGCAAATGTCCGGTCTCAAGTTGCGGTGGTGCCGAAGTGCCAACTCTCGATAAAGTCAACGTGGATCTCATGGTGGTCCTCGGGACCACCACCATGCCGATCCACCAGGTATTGCGTCTTTCCCGCGGCGCCATCATCGAACTGGACTCGACCGAGGCCGACGAGGTCAAGGTCCTGGCCAACAATCTGCCCGTTGCCAGCGGCGTGGTGCTGGTGGACCGCAACCGGATTGCGGTTGAGGTCAAGCAGATGCTGCCGCGCTCGCCCGGAAGCCGGTAGGGGCCGGCCAAAAAGCGGGGGAACTTCTCCCCCGGAGCTTGTGGGCTTAGGGGCATCGGCAGGCTTGTCCCCCCCTGATCGATTTGTTACATCGGCGCCGTCGATCCGGCCGGGCTTCAGCCCTCAGCCGGCTTCCCAAGCGCTCGTGGCGGAACTGGTAGACGCGCTGCCTTGAGGTGGCAGTGAGTAAAATCGTGGGGGTTCGAGTCCCTCCGAGCGCACCAGCCTCGAAATTCGCAATCTCTCGGACGCCACTCGGCTCAGTGGCGCATCCGCAGCTAGAACAGCCGCGGATCGAGCACGAAGCGCTCCGCGGCGACGATCGAGATGCGCGCGGCGTCCGCATGCCGGTGGTTGATCAGCACGTTCAGGTCGGGCGACCGATCCAAGGGAACGATCGCGGACGGAACGCGCAGGAGCGGCGTCGACACCGAGGCATGCCATTGATCGCCCTGCCGCTGCGTCCAGCTCTCCCGATGCCGCCAATCCGAGGGCAGATCGGCAACTGCGCGGGTCTCGACGGCCAGATCATCGGGCACGTCGTAGCGCACCATCACCAGTTCGGGCAGGAGCATCGGATCCTCCACATGCACGAGCTTTTCCAGCACGCACAGGGCAGGTGACGTGGCGCAGTAGGTGACGGGGTGACCGATCGTGTTCCAGCGTCCATCGAACAGTAGCCCGTAGCCGCCATCGAACGCCCTCGCATGTTGCGCACCCGACAGGCGCCAGAGCAGCATCAGGCGGCCGCACCCCAGGCGATCTTGCCGAGAATGGTCTCGATGACGCGCGCGCCCGCCTCGGTTTGCGCGACGGCCAACGGCGTCTCCTTGTGCAATTCCGCCAGCGGTCGGCGGAGCCATATGTTCGCCTTGCCGACGTCTGCGAACGTCTCCTCGGCGAGAGTCTGGATGCGCAGCAGGCGGACCGCGCGATCGGATTCCTCAACCGTCAACGGTTGGTTCTTCACGACGCGATGACGGCGCGTGCGCTGCGGGATGACGAACTGCTCGATCTCCTGATCGCTCAGCCCGGCCCGGGCCAGCCCCTGGAGAGCGGTGAGGGGCAGCCGCCTGCGGACAGCCAGGGCGAGATCGGCTTGCGAGCGCACGACGCCGCCAAGCACGGAACGGCCTCCCAGCTTTTCTGCTACGATTTCAACAACGGACATCGGCACGCTCTGACACGGTCCGGCAATATGCCCTAAGAATAACGGCAGATTGCCGGATTGCAAGTCCCTCGATCACGGTTCGGCCCTGGCCGCGCGGTCCTCAGCCGTATTCGTCGCCGACGCCGTATTCCTTGTAGATCGTCAGCGGGTCGAGGTCGGGAAACAGCCGGCATTTGGCCTGGGCGAGGTGCAGGTTGACGGTCTGCGGCTCCTTGCCGTTGGCAAGCAGCTTGCGGAGGTCTTCCATATGCGCCAGCGGCCGGTGCTTGGGCGCGAGTTGCTCCAGCGCGACGAGTGCGGTCGCCAGAGCCTCGGTGAGGACCCATTCGTCGTGGCCCGTGATTCCCTTTCTCGGCATCGGCAGATCCCACATCTGGTGGCAAACCCAGTGTATCGCGACTTGTGCTGAAGCTCCATCGCGCCGCTGCACCTCGCACCGCAGGCGGCGTGCAGCATCGCACGGCGCTCCCGACACCTTGCATTATGACGGCGCCCCGCTAAAACGCCACGGCGCGCGCACCTCCGGGCGATTCCCGGCCCGCGTCGTACAGGCAGCGGAAACTGTAACAACGTTGGCGTGGACCAGCGGCCGCAGCGTGCAGTCCGGCGGCAATCCACCGATGATCCCGCAATCCGCAACGCGACATCCGCTTGCGACCTAGGCTGGAACAAGCATGGTCTTCCTGAGCTTCCTCTACCGCTTCGTGTCGAACTTCGCATTCATGGCGGTGGTCTTTTTCAGCCTGAACTTTATCGAGAAGTATCCGAACCGGGCCATGCTTGCGATTCTGGTGCTCGTCTACAGCGCGATGCGCGCCGCCTCGACGCTGCGCTCGTTCTACTTCTTCCAGAAGATCGAGAAGCTGGAGGCCGAGGCGCGCCGGCTGCAGGCCGCGTTCAATGAAGCCACCGGCGCCAATGCGGCGCGCAAGCAGATCGTCATGGACGCGGCAAGACTGCGCCGCGACGGCGAACTGAAGTCCTACATGGATCTGTTCTTCCTGGCGCTGATCGTGCTGCTCTGCGTCGCCAAGATCGTCACGCCCTGACGTCGCGGCTCAGCGCTTCTTCAGGCTGGCAAGCCGCGTCGGACGCGGCTTGGCGGCCGTGCCTCCGGTCGTCCCCTTCGGCGCGGTGTGCGCGGCGTGTGCGTGCTGCCGGCCATGCGATCTGGCCGGCGTCCTGGCTTTGCCCCTGGCGACGGCGTGCGACCTGTGTCCGGTTTCGGCGGAAGCCGTTCTCGTGGCGCCGCGCCGGGACGACGTCGTGAGCAGGACGGCGAGCGATTTCTCCGGGATCTCGAAGACGTCCCGCCCGGGCACCGGCAGCGCCGCCGCATCCGCCTCGCCCGCGGATCGGCGCGGCAGGGCCGGCTGCCGCGGCAGCTCGGCGTTCAAATCCGCCAGCGCCGGCGCCGGCAGCGGCTCGCCTTGCGCGAACACGAAGTTCGGAATCTTCGGCCAGCGCGCGACCGGCACGCTCTCCGACTGCGGATGCAACAGCCACTCGGTCGGCTCGGTCGGCGTCGCCGGACGATCGGCCGTCGCCGGCACCACGTGCACGATCCGGTAGCCGCGCGCCTTCAGGTCGTGGATGATCTTTGGCAGCGCGGCGACTGTGCGCGGCTGGATGTCGTGCAAGAGCAGGATACCCTTGCCCTTCGCCTCCAACCGCTGCATCGCGAGCTGATGGACGCGCTCGCCGGAGACATGCCGCCAGTCGTCGGCCGGAAAATCGGCGCTCCAGACCTGTATGCCGCGCGAGGCGAGGAGGTCCTCGACGCCCTGAGCGCGCAACAGGCCGGGGATGCGGAAGAACGGCGCCAGCGCCGACGGATCGCTCAGCGCCGCCGTCGTGGACGCGATGCCGCCGTCGATCTCGGCTTTCGCCTTCTCGACCGGCATCTTCTCGAAGGTCAGCGGATGGTTCTGGCTGTGGGTGCCGACGGTGTGGCCGGCGGCCACGAGCTTGCGCACGCCCTCGGGATTGGCCTGCGCCTGGCGGCCGACGATGAAGAAGGTCGCCTTGATGCATTCATTGGCGAGAATCTGCAGCACCTGGTTGCTATATTTCGGCAGCGGACCGTCGTCGAAGGTCAGCACCACCTCGTGATCCCTGAGCGGCAGCGTCTCGCGATATTGCATCGTGCCGATGCGCGGATGCTCGCGCGGATCGACCACGACGGTGCGCGAGGTGCCGAGGGCGTCGGGATGGCCGGGACAATCCGCTGCCGCGGCGGCAGGCGTGCCGGCGATCGGGGCGGCCAGCATTCCAAGGCAAATTCCAAGGGAAATTCCAAGGGAAATTCTAAGGCACGGCACGATCCAGGATCGCGTCCGGACACCAATTCCACTGCCGATCATGAACCACCGTCTGCCTTCACACCCACCCCGGCCGAACTCGAACGTTGGTCTGGACGCTGTCTGCGTCGGTTCGGAGGCCGGCCTGCCAATGATTGCACGGCCTAACATGAACAGTGCCTTAATCGGCCTCATTTCGCCGCATTTTGCGACGGCGTGACATTCCGGCATCAATGCGTCGTGTCGGCTCCCATCCGGGCCTGTTTCACGCCGCGGCCCGCCGGAACCACGTGCACGACGCGATAGCCATTCTCCCTGAGGTAGCGCAGGAAGGCCGGTAGCATGGCCGCCGTCCGCGGCTGGGCGTCGTGCAGCAGGATGATGCCCTTGCGCGCGGCCTTGAGCCGCTCCGTCACCTTCGTCAACTCCTGAGCGGGCGTCAGGTTCTCCCAATCGCT
>NZ_JAGWUA010000226.1 GCF_028868675.1 Bradyrhizobium sp. | reverse complement strand
CGATCGTCACCATGATCACCGAGATGATCGGCTCGCCGATCATCGGCCGCAGGAATACCATCTGGATCAGGATGCCGAACACGAACATGAAGATCATGGTGATCGGCATCGCCGCGTAGAACGGCACCTGATACTTCACCATCAGCGCCCAGCACACCCAGGCGCCGACCAGCAGCAGTTCGCCCTGGGCGAAGTTCACCACCTGCGTCGCCTTGTAGATCAGCACAAACGACATCGCCACCACGCCATACAGCGTGCCGACCACGAGGCCGTTGACCAGAAGCTGGATGAGGAGTTGCGTGTTCATGGGCAGTGTCTCGTCGCGGATTTCGTCATGGCCGGGCTTGTCCCGGCCATCCACGCCTTAAGGTCGATAGGAAGAAAGACGAGGATACCCGCGACGAGCGCGGGCATGACGCCGTGCGCGTGGCAATGATGAGCCATCACTCCGCCGCCTCCCTGATCGGGCCGCCCAGCAGGTCGATCACCTTCAGCGTCGTGCGGATGCGTTGGGTGGTGCCGTCCTGGAAGCGGATCACGGTGTCGACGGGGATGTCGGCATCGCCCCGGTAGATCGCGTCGATGATGCCGGCGTATTTCTCGTTGATGACGCTGCGGCGCACCTTGCGGGTGCGGGTCAACTCGCCGTCGTCGGCGTCGAGCTCCTTGTAGAGCAGCAGGAAGCGCGAGATGCGCTGCGCCGGCGGCAGCGTCGCGTTCACCGTTTCGACCTCCTTCTGCAGCAGCGCATAGACCTCGCTCCGCGAGGCGAGGTCGCTGTAGGTCGTGAACGACAGGCGGTTCTTCTCCGCCCATTTCGAGATGATGGAATAGCGGATGCAGATCATCGCCGCGAGCGTGTCGCGGCCGGCGCCCAGCACCACGGCTTCGGCGATGTAGGGCGAGAACTTCAGCTTGTTCTCGATGAACTGCGGCGAGAAGCGCTCGCCGCGCGAGGTCTCGGCGAGATCCTTGATGCGGTCGATGACGACCAGTTGCTTGTTGTCGTTGAAGTAGCCGGCGTCGCCCGAGCACATCCAGCCGTCCTTCATGTCGGCGGCGCTCGCCTCGGGATTCTTGTAGTAGCCCAGGAACATGTTGGGATGGCGCACCACGATCTCGCCGACGCCGTGGATGTCGGGATTGTCGATCCTGATCTCGATGTCGTCGGCCATCGCGACGCCGGTGGTGTCGGGGTCGACCTTGCCCTCCGGGTGCAGCGTGTAGGCCCCGAGCATCTCGGTCTGGCCGTACAGCGTACGCAGCGGCACGCCCATGGCCTGGAAGAACTTGAACGTCTCGGGTCCCAGCGCCGCGCCGCCGGTCGCAGCCGAGCGCAGCCGCGTGAAGCCGAGCCGGTCGCGCAAGGAGCGGAACAGGATCATGTCGGCGAAGGACGAATGCTTGCCCTGCGCGAGCGCGGCCAATCCGGTTCGCATGCCGAGGTCGAACAGGCGCTGCTTGATCGGCGTCGCATCCATCACCTTGGCGCGGACGTCGGCGGCGATCTGCTCCCAGACCCGGGGCGCGAACAGGACGAAAGTCGGCGCGATCTCGCGCAGATCGTTCATCATGGTATCCGGCTCTTCGACGAAGTTGATCTTCATCCGGCAGAGCAGTCCTTTGCCGAGCACGTAGACCTGCTCCATGATCCAGGGCAGCGGCAGCACCGAGACGTATTCGTCGTCCGGGCCCTTGGGATCGAACTTGAGATAGGTCGCGCAGTGACCGAGCACGCGGCCCGGCGCAAGCATCGCGAGCTTGGGATGCGAGGTGGTGCCCGACGTCGTGCAGAGGATCGCGACGTCCTCGCCTTTGGTGGCATCGACGAGCCGGTCATACAGTGCGGGCTCGCGTGCGGCGCGCGCGCGCCCGAGCTCGGCGAGTTTTTCCGCCGGCATCAGCCGCGGATCGTCGTATTTCCGCATGCCGCGCGGGTCGGAATAGATGATGTGCTTGAGTTGCGGGGCGCGGTCGGCAAGGCCCAGGAGCTTGTCGACCTGCTCCTCGTCCTCGGCGAAGACGAGCCGGGCCTCGCCGTAATTGAGGAGATAGGAGGCCTCCTCGTCCAGCACGTCGCGATAGAGCCCGAGGCTCATGCCGCTGATGGCATGGCAGGCGATCTCGGCCGCGACCCAGTCCGGCCGGTTGTCGCCGATGATGCCGATGACGTCGCCGCGGCCGAGCCCGAGCTCGACCAGGCCGAGCGCGAAGTCGCGCACCCGGGTCTGGTAGTCGTTCCAGGTGAACAGCCGCCACAGCCCGAGATCCTTCTCCCGCAGCGCGATCTCGCCGCCGTGCTCCCTGGCGTTGAGGCGCAGGAGCTTTGGATAGGTGTCGGCCTGTGCGACGCGTCCGGCGTAGTCCATCATGCCGCACACTCCGGAGCTGCGGGCTTGTCGTCGGGATCGACCAGCGCCTCGTCCTCTTCGCCGAGATAGGCGCGCTTGACGTGGGGATCGGCGAGCACCGCGCCCGGATCGCCCTCGGCGATCTTGCGGCCGAAATCGAGCACCATGACGCGGTGGGAAATATCCATCACCACGCCCATGTCGTGCTCGATCATCACCACCGTCATCCCGTATTCCTCGTTGAGATCGACGATGTAGCGCGCCATGTCCTCCTTCTCCTCGAAGTTCATGCCGGCCATCGGCTCGTCGAGCAGGATGAGACGCGGCTCCAGCGCCATGGCGCGTGCGAGTTCCACGCGCTTGCGCAGGCCGTAGGGCAGGGTGCCGGCGGTGGCCTTGCGAACCGATTGCAGGTCGAGGAAGTCGATGATCTCCTCCACCTTGTGGCGGTGCGCGAGCTCCTCCTTGCGCGCGCCGGTGAGCCAGTACAGCGAACCCGTGATGAAATTGTTCTTCAGGAGGTGGTGACGCCCGACCATGACGTTGTCGAGCACGCTCATGTGGTGGAACAGCGCGAGGTTCTGGAAGGTACGGCCGATGCCGAGCGAGGCGCGGGCGTTGGGGGTGAGCCCCGTGATGTCGCGGCCCTGGTAGAACAGCTGCCCCTGGGTCGGCCGGTAGCGACCGGAAATGCAGTTCACGATCGAGGTCTTGCCGGCGCCGTTCGGGCCGATGATCGAGAACAGCTCGCCGTCCTTGATGCCAAAGCTGACGTCGGTCAGCGCGCGGACGCCGCCGAACCGCAATGACACTTCGCGCACTTCAAGGCTGTAATCCACGAAAATCCCTCCCGGCGACGGCGCTTGAACGCGCTCTTCGTCTTGATCCCGCATCGATCCTATAACGGACGTCCCGGTGAGGCCATGCAGCGAATGGTCCCGGTCGGTCGCGTCCGCCGCTTCCGTCCCGTTCGGGATCGAAAGCCGCATCGCGCGAGGTGGCCCTCAATAGGGTAAAGCGCTAGTTTGAATTGTCTTGTGCCTGACAATTTGCGGGCAAAAGTTTTCCGACGAAAGATCGTTCTTGATCTTTCGTCGGATGTCGGCGCGGCGGGCTTGTTGCGATGCAGCAAACGAGGTGAGGTGAGGATCAGTGCGGATGGCTTCGGGATCATGATTGGAGAGGATCATCTGAAGCGTGTCGCCGCCTGGTCGCGCGAACTGACCGAACGCGAGATCGAGATCGCGCGCGCGGGGATCGTCGAGAAATCCTATGTTACCGGCGAGACCGTCTTCATGCGCGGCGACATGTTCGGCTACTGGGCCGGCATGGTCAGCGGACTCGGGCGGATGGGAGCGGTCTCGCGGGACGGCAAGGCGACGAGTCTCGCTGGCCTGACCGCCGGCGCCTGGTTCGGCGAAGGCAGCGTGCTGAAGAACGAGCCGCGGCGCTACGACGTGGTCGCGCTGCGCGACAGCCGTCTCGCCCTGATGGATCGCAGCGCCTTCATGTGGCTGTTCGAGAACAGCGTCGGCTTCAACCGCTTCCTGGTACGCCAGCTCAACGAGCGCCTCGCCCAGTTCATCGGCATGCTCGAGGTGAACCGGACGCTCGATGCCACCGCGCGGCTTGCCCGCAGCATCGCCTCGCTGTTCAATCCGATCCTCTATCCGGACTCCACGACGCATCTGGAGATCACCCAGGAAGAGATCGGCGCGCTTTCCGGCATGTCGCGACAGAACGCCAACCGCGCATTGAACCAGCTCGAGAAGGAGGGCCTGCTGCGGCTCGAATATGGCGGCGTCACCGTGCTCGACATCGAGCGGCTGCGGAACTACGGCGACGAGTGAAAGGACCTCGCAGGAATACGCGTCACCTTGCGACTGCCTTCGGTCTCTTCTCCGCAAGCGTGGTTGCCATCGCCGAGATCAGCGGGCGCATGAAATAGGCCTCCTCCGCCGGCGAGATGTCGGTGCGCAGGCCGAGTGCCGCAAGCTCGGCGGAGACCGCGGGACCGACCGAGGCGATCAGCGTCCGCTCCAGGCCTTCACGCAGCCGGCGTTCGCTGCCGTGCAATTTCGCCGCCTCGAACAGGCGGCGGAGCTGGCCGAGATTGGTGAGCGCAATGGCGTCGATCCGCCCCTCCGCCATCTCGGCGATGGCGGTGACGATATTGGCATCGACCGCCTTGGCGTCGTGGGTGTAGGGCAGCACCGTATCGACGTCGACGCCCTGCGCGGCGATGACGCCGATCAGGGCACTGTGATCCTTGTCGGGATAGAGCTGCAGTCCGACGCGATGGCCCTTGAGGTCGAACTTCGCCAGCATCTCGATCACGCCCTCGGTGGTCGGCTTCTCCGTGGTCTGTTGCGGCTCGAGCCCGACCTCGCGCAGGGCCTTGCCCGGCTTCGGCCCGCGAATGAACTTTCGCGACCGGGCGAGCGCCGCCACGAAGGCCTGGTCGAGGGCGCGCGCCCGCGCGAGTTTCATCAGGCGGCGCATGCCTTCGCCGGTCATCAGCACCAGATCGTCAAACGGCCTTTCGATGGCGCGACGAATCCAGGCCTCAACCGGCGCCGGATCCGGGGCGTCGACGATCGCGAACATCGGGCATTGCACGACCTCGGCGCCTTGCTCGGCCAGCAGCCGGGAGAATTGCGCCTCCTCGCGCGCTTCGAGGATCAGGATGCGGTAGCCGTTCAATCGGTCGGCCATGGGAGCGCTCCGGTGCGGAAATGCAATGCTGCATTCATCCTGACTCGCCGCTTGGGATTGGCGCAAGGCCGCAGGCAATGATAGAGCAGGGCGCAAATCGCCGGCGCGCCGGCTTGCCCAAAGATTCATCAAGGCCCATGCCCGACCATCAATACGTTCTGACCCTGTCCTGTCCCGATCGTCCCGGCATCGTCTCGGCGGTGTCGACCTTCCTTGCCCATAACGGGCAGAACATTCTCGACGCCCAGCAGTTCGACGACATCGAGACCAACAAGTTCTTCATGCGCGTGGTGTTCACCGCGGCCGATCTCGCCGTCGAACTGTCGGCGCTGCAGACTGGCTTCAGCGCAATCGCCGAGCGCTTCGCCATGGACTGGCAGATGCGCGACCGCGCCGGGCACCGCAAGGTGATGCTGCTGGTGTCCAAATCGGATCACTGCCTGGTCGACATCCTCTATCGCTGGCGTACCGGCGAACTGCCGATGATCCCGACCGCGATCGTCTCCAACCATCCGCGCGAGGTCTATGCCGGGCTCGATTTCGGCGACGTCCCGTTCCACCATCTGCCGACGACGAAGGATACCAAGCGCGAGCAGGAAGCGCAGATCTGGGATCTCGTCGGCAAGACCAGGACCGACCTCGTGGTGCTCGCGCGCTACATGCAGATCCTGTCGGACGATCTGTCGGCAAAGCTCTCGGGACGCTGCATCAACATCCACCACTCCTTCCTGCCGGGCTTCAAGGGTGCAAAGCCCTATCACCAGGCCCATGAGCGCGGCGTCAAGCTGATCGGCGCCACCGCGCACTACGTCACGCGCGACCTCGACGAGGGTCCAATCATCGATCAGGACGTCGAGCGCATCAGCCATCGCGACACTCCGGAGGACCTCGTGCGCAAGGGCCGCGACATCGAACGTCGCGTGCTGGCGCGCGCGATGCGCTATCATCTCGACGACCGCGTGCTGCTCAACGGCCGCAAGACCGTGGTGTTCGTGGACTAGATGTGGCCCGGCGGGTCGCTCGCGTTCGCGAATGTCGGCATGGACAGCGCCCGGAGGTTCAAGTCCCTGGGCCGGATTTCGGGTCCGACGGACTTGTGCATTGCGGCAAGAGCGCCTATGTTGCAGACATTCGATTAGCCGCTGTGCCTTTTTGAATGCGCCCGCGGGCTCCTTCCCGAAGACATCGACGAGTTGAATTTGAAACGCGCGGATTTCTGCGCGAATGTCTTCAGGAGAAGTAGAATGCCGACGGGTACTGTAAAGTGGTTCAACGGTCAGAAGGGCTTTGGCTTCATTCAGCCCACTGACGGCGGGAACGATGTGTTCGTGCACATCAGCGCCGTCGAACGGGCTGGTCTTTCCGGTCTGGCCGAAGGCCAGAAGGTCTCCTTCGAGATCAAGACCGACAAGATGCGTGGCAAGGTCAGCGCGGAAAATCTGTCGCTGGCTTGAGCCGCCTGCGCCATTTCACGGATGTACTGAAATGGCCGTGCTGCCCGCTCGATCCCGGGATTGAGCGGGTTTTGCTTGTTCTTCGTACGCGGAGTGGGCATGAGCGACAAGAAACCGGTTGAGCCTTCACCTCAGAGCATTGCCCGCGCCAACCGGCTGCGCCTGGCTCAGGAAGAGGGCGCGCGAGCCATGGCTGACGTCGAGCGGCAGGCGGTCGCCGTGCGCAAGAACATGGAGCGCCTTCGATCGCTGCGCGAAGCCCGCGACGCCCAGGAGGCGGCAGCCCGGAACTCCTTGCCCGAACCCGCGAAGAAGAAGCGCGGGAAGTCGATTTCGAAATAACCGGTCTAGCGAATGACGTCGTCGGAATCCGCGGCGGGCTGTTTCGCCTGGTCTTCCTTCTCGCGCTCCGAGGCCGGCATCAGCCGCCGCCGTTCGCGTTCCTTCATGAACTCGTCGTATTTCGCAGTGCCCGGCCGCGGCGGGGCGTCCGCCGGCAGACCACCGGCCCATTGCGGGATGTAGTCGCCCATCCCGGCCGAGATGCTCTGGTTGATCGTGCCGCACCCCGACAGGCCTGCGGCCAGCAGGGCGGCGGCAACCGAGATCGCAAGGGGACGGAAACGCATCAGCATCTCTTGGCGCGCCGGATAAACGGTTGAGCGACGCCGGACGGCACCAGCGGTCTGTAACCGTAGTCCTCAACACGTAAAATTGGCTTATTCGAGATAAGTATTTAAACACCTAAGGTAGATCGATCGCCCTAGCCGCGCGCAGGGCTGCAATGGCTGCCGTGGGCGAGGGGGTGATCGATCCGTGCTCACGCCCGGCGTCGCCGCGCGACACTTCGCTTGGTCAGTCCAAGGTTTGGTCAGTCCAAGAGTTTTTTCGTTGACAAGACCAGT
>NZ_JAGWUA010000225.1 GCF_028868675.1 Bradyrhizobium sp. | reverse complement strand
GCGCGAAACCGCGGCGAACGGCCGCCGCCGCGTCGCGCTTCGCCGAAGTCGCGGCCCGCGGGGCGGAAACCTGCGTCGGGACCCGCATCGTGGAAACTTGCACCGTCATGCCCGGCTCCGCCCGCCCTTGTTCCGAGCGCGGGCCTTTGCGCCCTTGGGCGGGGCTTGTCCACGGCGCGGGGCGCGGCCCGCGGTCGCACCGGGCGCATGGCCGAGGTTGGCGAGCAGTTCGAAGCGCAAGGCGCCGGCGAAAGGTGCGGCCTCGACGAGGCGCACTTCGACGCGATCGCCGACGCGATGGCGTTCGCGTCCGCGCGCGGACACGAGCGCGCGATGCGCCTCGTCGAAGCGCCAGCGGTCGCCGCCGAGCGAGGACGCCGGCACGAATCCGTCGGCGCCGAGTTCGTCGAGCTTCACGAACAGGCCGGCGCGCGTCGCGCCCGACACCACGGCCATGAAGCGCGCCCCGATCCGGTCGGCGAGGAAATGCGCGACCAGCCGGTCGGCCGTGTCGCGCTCGGCCGCCATCGCGCGCCGCTCGGCGGACGAGATCGCTTCCGCGACCTTGGGCAGCGCGGCGGCCTCGGCGTCGGTCAGCCCGCCCTCGCCGAGCCTGCAGGCGCGGATCAGCCCGCGATGCACGACGAGATCGGCGTAGCGGCGGATCGGCGAGGTGAAATGCGCGTAGCGGCGCAGGTTGAGGCCGAAATGGCCGTAATTCTCCGCGGAATATTCCGCCTGCGCCTGCGCGCGCAACACGACCTCGCTGACCAGTGGGTAGAAGTCATGGCCTTCGAGCTGCGCCAGCACGCGGTTGAACAAAGTGGGGCGCAGCGGTCCGGCCTTGGCGAAGGGGACGTCGAGCGTCTCCAGGAACTCGGAGAGCGCGGTGACCTTTTCCAGCGTCGGCTCGTCGTGCACGCGGTAGATCAGCGGCAGCGATTTCTTCTCCAGCATCTCGGCCGCCGCGACGTTGGCGAGGATCATGAACTCCTCGATCAGCCGGTGCGCGTCCAGCCTGTCGGGAACCACGACGCGATCGATCGTGCCGTTCGCCTTCAGCAGGATCTTGCGCTCGGGCAGGTCGAGGTCGAGCGGATCGCGTTCGTCGCGCGCGCGCTTGACGCAGTTGTAGGCCGCATAGAGCGGCTTGAGGATCGGATCGAGCAGGGGACCGGTGACGTCATCCGGCCGGCCGTCGATCGCGGCCTGCGCCTGCGCGTAGTGCAGCTTGGCCGCCGAGCGCATCAGCACGCGGTGAAAGCTGTGCGAGCGCTTGCGGCCGTCGGGGCCGATCACCATCCGTACCGCGAGCGCGCCGCGCGGCTCGCCCGGCACCAGCGAGCAGAGATGGTTGGAGATCCGCTCGGGCAGCATCGGCACGACGCGGTCGGGAAAATAGACTGAGTTGCCGCGCTCCAGCGCGTCACGGTCGAGCGCCGAGCTAGGTCGCACATAGAAGGCGACGTCGGCGATCGCGACGTGGAGAATGAAGCCGCCCTTGTTGCTGGGATCCGGATCGGCCTCGGCATGCACCGCGTCGTCGTGATCCTTGGCATCGGGCGGGTCGATGGTGACGAGCGGAACGTCGCGCCAGTCCTCGCGCCCCCTGAGATTTGCGGGTTCGGCCACGTCGGCCTCGCGGGTTGCGGCCGGCGAGAATTGCAGAGGGATGTCGTGGGCGTAGATCGCAATCAGGCTGATCGCCTTCTCCGACTTGACCGAGCCGAGCTTCTCCTTGACCCGGCCGGAGGCAAGCCCGAAGCCGCGCGAGCGGACGATGTCGACGCTGACGAGATCTCCGTCCTCCGCGCCAAGCGTCTCGGTCCTTCCGATGTTCAGCTCGCGGTCGGCAAACTTCTTGTCGACCGGGACGAGCCGCCCGCCACCCTCGGGCAAGCTCCGGAACACGCCGAGGATGCGGCTCTTGGCGCGATCGATGACCTTGATGATCCGGCCGCGATAGGCCGGGCCTTCGGTCTCGTCGGCGCGCTCGACCCGTAACAGCGCGCGGTCGCCGACACCGGCCGCGGTGCCCGGGGCTGCGCGGCGCGGCACATGGATGCGGATCTTGGGCGGCTCGCCGCTCTCGACCTCGTCCCATTCGGCGGGGGAAGCGATCAATTCGCCGTCGCTGTCGCGGCCGGTGATGTCGGCGAGCACGGTCGGCGGCAGGCTGTCGGGCTCGCTGATCCGGCGGCGCTTCTTCTTGATGGTGCCCTCGTCGGCGAGCTCGCGCAGCATGCGCTTGAGCTCGGCGCGATAGGCGTTCTTCAGGCCGAACTCGCGCGCGATTTCGCGGGTTCCGACCTTTCCAGGATTTGCCTTGATGAAGGCGACGATGGCGTTCCGATCAGGAAAGCCATGGTCATGTTTGCGTTTCACTTAACCTCTAACTCTTGCCGGCACTCTTCTTGGCCGTCGCCTTGGTCGCGGCAGATGTCTTGGTCGCCGACGTCTTGATTGCCGATGTCTTGGCCGTCGACGACACGGCTGCGCGTGCCTTGCTGGTTGATTCGGATTTGGTCTTGGCTGCGGCCTTGGTCTTGGCTGCGGCCTTGGTCGCGCCCTTCTTCGCAGTCTTCGGTGCTGCGGCCTCGCCGTCGGCCTCGGAGGCCGCCTTGAAAGACTTTGCCGTCTTCTTGGGCTTGGCTTTCGCCTTGGCCTTGCCGCCGCCCTTGGCCGCGCGCTCGTCGATCAGCGCGATCGCCTGCGCCAGCGTGATCGCGTCCTTCTCGAACTCGGCCGGGATGGTGGCGTTGACGCCGCCGGCGCTGACATAGGGACCGTAGCGGCCGCTCTTCACCGTGACGGTGCCGAGCGAAGGATGATCGCCGATCGCCCTGCCGGGATCGGCACCGAACCGGCGGCTCGGACCCTTGGCGGCCTTCTCGGCGATCAGCGTGACCGCGCGGTTCAGCCCGATGTCGAATACTTCGTCGCCGGCTTCCAGGCTCGCATAAGTCTTTTCATGGCGCACGAATGGCCCGAAGCGTCCGATGCCGGCCGTGATCGGCTGGCCGGTCTCGGGATGTCTGCCGATCTCGCGCGGCAGCGACAGCAATTTGAGCGCCAACTCGAGCTCGACATCGCCCGGCGAGGTGCCCTTGGGAATGCCGGCGCGCTTCGGCTTCTCGCCTTCCGCATAATCCTTCTGCTCGCCGAGCTGGATGTAGGGGCCGAAGCGGCCGGCCTTCACCCAGACGTCGCGGCCGGTGTCGGGATCCTGGCCGAGCGACCGGTCGGCGCTGGCCTCGCTGTCGGCGGCGAGCGGACGGGTGTAGCGGCATTCCGGATAGTTGCTGCAGCCGACGAAGGCGCCGAACTTGCCGGCCTTCAGGTTGAGCCGGCCGCTGCCGCAACTTGGGCACTGCCTGATGTCGCCGCCATCGGCGCGCGGGGGATAGATGTGGGGCCCCAGCATCTCGTCGAGGGCGTCGAGCACCTGCGCGACGCGCAGATCCTTGATGTCGTCGACGGCGCCGATGAAGTCGCGCCAGAAGTCCTTCAGCACCTGCTGCCAGGAGATCTCGCTGTTGGAGATGCGGTCGAGCTGCTCCTCGAGGCCGGCGGTGAAGTCGTATTCGACGTAGCGGCTGAAGAAATTTTCCAGGAACGCGACCACGACGCGGCCCTTGTCCTCGCCGTGCAGGCGCTTCTTTTCCAGCTTGACGTAGCCGCGGTCCTTCAGGACCTGCAGGATCGAGGCATAGGTCGAAGGCCGGCCGATGCCGAGTTCTTCCATGCGCTTGACGAGTGACGCCTCCGAGAAGCGCGGCGGCGGCTCGGTGAAGTGCTGGCTGACGGCAAGGCTCTGCCGCCTCAACGCTTCGCCCCCGCTCATCGCGGGCAGGCGGCGGGAATCTTCATCCTCCTCGTCGTCGCGGCCTTCCTGGTAGAGCGCGAGGAAGCCGTCGAACTTGACGACCTGGCCGGTGGCGCGCAGCTCCAGCGTGCGGGAGCCGGCCTTGGCGACGATGTCGACGATGGTGCGCTCGAGCTCGGCGGCCTCCATCTGGCTCGCGATGGTGCGCTTCCAGATCAGCTCGTAGAGTCGTGCCTGATCGGCATCGAGCCTGCGGGTCATGCTGGCGGGACGGCGGGAGAGGTCGGTCGGGCGGATCGCCTCGTGCGCCTCCTGCGCGTTCTTGGCCTTGGCCTGGTACTGGCGCGGGGCATCGGGCACGTAGGCGTTGCCATAGTCCTCGCCGATCACCTTGCGTGCCTGGGTGACCGCCTCGGGTGCGATCTGCACGCCGTCGGTGCGCATATAAGTAATGAGTCCGGTGGTCTCGCCGCCGATGTCGATGCCTTCATAGAGGCGCTGCGCGATCCGCATGGTGTGGGCGGGGGCAAAGCCGTGTTTGCGGCTCGCCTCCTGCTGCAGGGTCGAGGTGGTGAAAGGAGCCTGCGGGTTGCGTCTGGCCGGCTTGGCGTCGACCGCCGTGACGGTGAAGGCGGCCGCTTCCAGCGCCTTCTTGAAGTCCTCGGCCTCCGCGCCGCTGCCGATGTCGAGCCGCTGGATCTTCTTGCCGTCGGCACCGACCAGGCGCGCCTCGAAGGCCTCGCCGCGCGGGGTCAGAAGGGTCGCGACGAGCGACCAGTATTCGCGCGAAACGAACTTTTCGATCTCGAGCTCGCGGTCGCAGACGAGCCGCAGCGCCACCGACTGCACGCGGCCGGCCGAACGTGCGCCCGGCAGCTTTCGCCACAGCACGGGGGAGAGGGTGAAGCCGACCAGATAGTCCAGCGCGCGGCGCGCCATATAGGCGTCGACCAGCGCGCCGTCGATCTGGCGCGGATGCTTCATGGCCTCCGAGATCGCCTGCTTGGTGATGGCGTTGAACACCACCCGCTCGATCTTCTGGTCCTTCAGCGCGCGCTTTTCCTTCAGCACCTCCAGCACATGCCAGGAGATGGCCTCGCCCTCGCGATCGGGGTCGGTGGCGAGAATCAGGCGATCGGCGCCCTTCAGCGATCTGGCAATATCGTTGAGCCGTCCGGCGGCCTTGGGATCGACCTCCCAGATCATCCGGAAATTGTGGTCCGGATCGACGGAACCGTTCTTGGCCGGGAGATCGCGGACATGGCCGAACGAGGCCAGGACCTCGTAGGAGGAGCCCAAATATTTGTTGATCGTCTTGGCTTTCGCCGGCGACTCCACGATGACGATATTCATGTAGTTCCAGTAACTTATGGGGAAAATCGGGGCCGAATTCGAAGGGATTCGGGTCGGCCGTTTCGCCCCGAACATGGGTGGTGAGGCCGCCCCTGTCAAATCGCAGGCTGTTGAGGGGCGCCGGCAAGCGCCCAATTTCCTATCCGATAAGTTGCAAAACACCACCTTGGAGTTGCGGTCGCATTGGGCGTAAGGTTTTGCGGGACGAGGATTCGGGGTGGGGTCTGGTGACGACACCAGGACGAAAACGCAGGCGCGCGGCTGCGGCCGGGCGGAGAGGTTCGCGGGCCGACGAGCCAGGGGAGGGTGGGGCTGATGAAGCGGTCGCCTTCATTGCCGAGCAGGTGGCGTCCTTGCGAAAGCTCGCCGGGCGCCACAAGCTCGACGTGCTGCACCACCTCCTCGGTATGGCCCATCTCGAAGCCGACGAACACATGCGTCTGCGCAGCAAGCGCAAGCTGTCGTGAGCTTGGAGGTGCTCGCGTAGCGAGCCTCGAAGGACGACGGTGCTGGATTGGAATTCGCGCCGATGACGATCATCCGCGCAACGAGCTGGTTGTGCCGGCCGGTTCCTTCATCCCCTGGACGTATTTGGTTGCGTTTGCGTGACGTGTTGAACCGTCGCGCAAGCTGCGCAGACATTTTCATGGGCGAGGGGGGTCTGATGACCCATTTTACGGGAGCCCGATATGTCCAAGACAGCTCGCATTCTTTCTTCATTTTCAGCACCGCGGATTTTCACCGAGAAGTCGGCCGTCCGGGCCAGGCAGTCCGACAGAAACGAGTTCGTCGCAGTCGCCCTGTTCTCCGGCATCGGCCTGTTCGTCTCGCTGCTGGCCGTCATCCTGGGCATGCAGGGGATCTGGTTCTAGCAGCGCGACCCTCGCAGCTAGATCAGCGACACCAGCCCGCCACCGTGGCGCTCGAGCCTGCCTGCAAGCTCGAATTCCAGCAGGATCGTGCGCACGATCGCGGGCGATGCGCCGGACATCCGCACGAGATCGTCGATCGTCACGGGCGCCGGCCCGAGCAGGCTTGCGATCTGCGCGCGGTCGTGGGCCCGCGGATCGCGGTCGAACGGCTCGCTGTCCGGCTCGTCTACGGGATACATCACCGGCCGTTCCAGGATCGGCTGGACCGCATTGACGATGTCGGCGGCCTCGGTGACGAGGGTGGCGCCCTGCTTGATCAAATCGTTGGTGCCGGCGGCGCGTGGATCGAGCGGCGAGCCCGGTACGGCGAACACCTCGCGGCCCTGCTCTGCCGCCATGCGCGCGGTGATCAGCGAGCCCGAGCGGTGGGCGGCTTCCACCACGACGACGCCGAGTGCGGCGCCAGAGATCAACCGGTTTCGGCGCGGGAAGTCGCGGGCGCGCGGTTCGTGGCCGAGCGGCATCTCGGAGATCGCGGCGCCCTGCTGCTCCAGGATCGCGACGAGCAGATCCTCATGCTCGGGCGGATAGATGCAGTCATGGCCGCCGGCGAGCACCGCGACGGTGCCGGAGGCCAGGCTCGTGCGATGCGCGGCCTGATCGATGCCGCGCGCCAGGCCCGAGATCACGACGAAGCCGGCTTCGCCCAGCGCCCGCGCAAGCTGTCCCGCGAATTTCAGTCCGGCGCCCGAGGCGTTGCGCGAGCCGACGATCGCGATCATCGGCCGCATCAAGCTCGCGCGGTCGCCGCGCACCGCAAGCAGCGGCGGCGCGTCGTCGAGGGTTGCAAGCCGGATGGGATAACCCTCCTCGCCCGGCGCGAGCCAGTCGACGCCGAGCTTGCGGCCGGCGGCTAGCTCGGCCCTGGCTTCGTCCGCACCGCAGATCCGTCCCGAGCGCGCTGCGCCGCCGCGGCGCGCCAACTCGGGCAGCCGCTCCAGTGCGGCGCGCGCGCTGCCAAAATGGTCGACGAGCGAGCGGAAGGTGCGCGGTCCGACATTGTCCGAGCGGATCAGCCGGAGACGGTCGACCCGCTCGGCCTCGGTCAGCGCTGGCGTTGAATTGACGGCGTCCACGGCGGCTCCTTGCGAGGCCAGCATGGAACAACCTGGAGACGTGCGAAAGGGGGCTCCGCACCGTCATTTTCGGGTTCGGTGCCGCGCGCCGCCCCGGAATGAGGGGGTGACCGGCGGCTTGCGCCGTCCCGATGCGATGCCTAAAAGCGCTTCCAACAACAGGAAACGCCGTCATGATCTCACTCGCCGACCTCCAGCGCCGTATCGACAGGGGCGAGCTGTCGCCGGATGCGGCGATCACGCAGTCGC
>NZ_JAGWUA010000224.1 GCF_028868675.1 Bradyrhizobium sp. | reverse complement strand
ACTGGCTAAGCGGAAATAAAAGGCAAACAGAATACAAAGAACGACTCCAACTCCTACCATACATGTAAAAATAGGAGCAGTTTGGATGCGCATACTAACCTTAAAAATTAAAGAAAGATGGCGTCCCCAAGGGGATTCGAACCCCTGTTGCCGCCGTGAAAGGGCAGTGTCCTAGGCCTCTAGACGATGGGGACTACATGGATAAAACAGGTCTTACATCCCTCACTGGCGTGCCAGTCTGCCTTTACAAGTACCGGCAGAACGTTAAGCAAGTGGCTGGCGTGCCAGCCGAAGCTTTAACAAAGGCTGGTGGAGCCAGGCGGGATCGAACCGCCGACCTCTTGCATGCCATGCAAGCGCTCTCCCAGCTGAGCTATGGCCCCATTAGCCTTGAATATTTCGAACGGCCTTGCCGGTCATTCGCTCCCGGGTCTTGGGCAACCCTCGGAGCAGCACCGTTGAACACAGATCGTTGCCGATCTCAAGTCTCTTCGTCGCCGCCGACATCGCCGATGATGTCGGTCACGTCCTCGTCGCCCTCTTCCTCGTCGGCGATGAAGGTCGAATCATCGTCATCGTCGTCTTCGAGGGTCTCGTCGATCTCGATGTCGTCCTCGGACTCCGGCACGACCGCCTTGACCTTGCCGGTATTCTCCTCGGCATCGGCCTCCTCGAGCGACACCAACTCCTCGGCCTCCGCCGGCTCCGGCGCGGTGTCCGGGGCCATGGGGGCCCGGGCGGCCTCGCCGCGGGGGCTGCGGACCGGCGCTACCGGCGCAATCGGCACCACTTCGCCGGTATAGGGCGAGATCACGGGATTCTTGTTGAGGTCATAGAACTTCTTGCCCGTGGTCGGGCAAATGCGCTTGGTTCCGAGTTCGGACTTGGCCACGGCAAAAATCCTGGGAATGTCTGAAGAGCGGTGCTTCACTTGGCTAGTTGGCGGCCCGCTGTCAATAGCGCTTTCCAGAAGAACGACATGCCGGTGACGGCGCCCGGCCCATGTGGTACCTGCCCGCCCGAGAGCCCCCGGCGCAGGTTCAGGGGCAGATTCCAGGAACGCATCTTGAGCCATTCCGACCAACCGAGGCCGCTCCAGTCGCGCGCCGGCGGCCCGCTGGCCGGCAAAGTCCGGGTGCCCGGGGACAAGTCCATCTCCCACCGCGCTCTCATCCTGGGGGCGCTTTCGGTCGGCGAGAGCCGGATTTCGGGCCTGCTGGAGGGCGAGGACGTCCTCAACACTGCCAAATCCATGCGCGCGCTGGGGGCAAGGGTGGAACGGACCGGCGATTTCGCCTGGTCGGTGCGCGGCGTCGGCGTCGCCGGCTTTGCCCAGCCCACGGCGCCCCTCGATTTCGGGAACTCCGGTACCGGGTGCCGGCTGGTCATGGGAGCGGTCGCCGGTTGCCCGATCTCGGCGGTGTTCGACGGCGATGCCTCGCTGCGCAGCCGTCCGATGCGGCGCGTGCTCGATCCCCTGGAGAAGATGGGCGCCAGGGTAGTGGCAGGGGGCGAGGGGGGCCGGCTGCCGCTGACGCTGCAGGGCGCCCGCGATCCGCTGCCGATCACCTACAAGACGCCCGTCGCCTCGGCGCAGATCAAGTCGGCTGTGCTGCTGGCCGGCCTCGCCGCGCCCGGCACCACCACCGTGATCGAGAGCGAGGCGAGCCGCGACCACACCGAGTTGATGCTCCGCCATTTCGGCGCCGACATCACCTCGATCGCGGAAGGTGCGCATGGCCGCCGCGTTGCACTCGTCGGCCAGCCCGAATTACACGGGGCCAGGGTCGTGGTGCCGGCCGATCCGTCCTCGGCGGCCTTTCCGATCGTCGCGGCGCTGATCGTCGAGGGCTCCGACCTCGTGCTCACCGACGTGATGACCAATCCGCTGCGCACGGGCCTGTTCACGACGCTGCGCGAGATGGGGGCCTCGATCGAGGAGAGCGATGTCCGGGGCGATGCCGGCGAGCCGATGGCGCAATTGCGCGTGCGCGCCTCGAGGCTGCGCGGCGTCGAGGTGCCGCCGGAGCGCGCCCCCTCGATGATCGACGAATATCTGGTGCTGGCGGTTGCGGCCTCCTTCGCCGAGGGCACCACCATCATGCGCGGCCTGCACGAGCTGCGCGTCAAGGAATCCGACCGGCTGGCGGCGACCGCCGACATGCTGCGGGTCAACGGCGTCAAGGTCGAGATCTCCGGCGACGATTTGATCGTCGAGGGCCGGGGCCATGTGCCGGGCGGCGGCCTCGTCGCCACGCACATGGATCATCGCATCGCGATGTCCGCGCTGGTGATGGGCTGCGCCTCCGACCAACCCGTGAAGGTCGACGACACCGCCTTCATCGCCACAAGCTTCCCGGACTTCATTCCGATGATGCGCGCGCTGGGGGCCGATTTGTCATGATCATCGCCATCGACGGGCCTGCGGCCTCCGGCAAGGGCACGCTCGGCAAGCGCCTCGCCCATCACTACGGCTTTCGCCACCTCGATACCGGCGTGATCTATCGCGCGGTCGCCTATGCCCTGATGCAGGGGGGCGTCGACCTGCATGACGAGGCGGCCGCCGTCGCCGCCGCCCTGGAACTCGATCCCGAAAAATTCGGCAACCCCGTCCTGAAGACGCAGAAAGTGGGCGAGGGCGCCTCGGTGGTCTCGGCGATTCCCAGGGTCCGCGAGGTCCTGGTCAATTTCCAGCGGCAGTTCGCCGCCGACCCGCCCGGGGCCGTGCTCGACGGCCGCGACATTGGAACCGTGATCTGCCCGAACGCCGATGTGAAGATTTTCGTCGTCGCCGACCCCGTGGTCCGGGCCCGACGCCGCACCATGGAGGCGCGGGCGCGGGGCGAGGACGCCGACGAGGCGGCGGTCCTGGCCGACATCATCCAGCGCGACGAACGCGACAAGAACCGGCCGATCGCGCCCTTAAAGCCCGCCCCGGATGCTTACTTGCTTGATAACTCCCAACTGGATATAGAAGGCGGCGTCCGGGCCGCCATCGACATCATCGAGGCCGTCCGAGCGGGCCGGAAGCGGGGTTAAGCCGCTTCCGTCTTTGGAGGAAAAAGCCCGCTCCCGCCCTCGAAGGTTGATACCCCGGTCCCCTCTCGTTTTTGGGACCGGCGACATCAGGCTCCGGACAAAGATTTCATACGCATCGAACGCGCGGGCTTTGGCCGGCCCGCTTCCGCTGCTGTCGGCGCACGCCGAAGCAACGAGCGGTCGCTCGAAGGTCTTGCGGACCTTCCGACACTGCGCGCCCGATGCGCCCATAAACCCGATGGCCGGCAAGACGTCCGCAACTGGAGAACAAATGGCTTCGACTTCTGCGAATACCTACAGCCCGACGCGTGACGATTTCGCCGCGATGCTCGATGAGTCCTTCGCCGGCGGCAACCTGCAGGAAAGCTCCGTCGTCAAGGGCAAGGTGGTTGCGATTGAAAAGGACATGGCCGTCATCGACGTCGGCCTGAAGACCGAGGGCCGCGTCGCGCTGCGCGAATTTTCCGGCCCCGGCCGTGAAAGCGACCTCAAGGTCGGCGACGAGGTCGAAGTGTTCCTCGATCGCATCGAGAACGCGCTCGGCGAGGCCGTGCTGTCGCGCGACAAGGCGCGCCGCGAGGAGAGCTGGGGCAAGCTCGAGAAGGCGTTCCAGAACAACGAGAAGGTCAACGGCGTCATCTTCAACCAGGTCAAGGGCGGCTTCACCGTCGACCTCGACGGCGCCGTGGCCTTCCTGCCGCGCTCGCAGGTCGACATCCGTCCCATCCGCGACGTCGCGCCGCTGATGAACAACTCCCAGCCGTTCCAGATCCTCAAGATGGATCGCCGCCGCGGCAACATCGTCGTGTCCCGCCGCACCGTGCTGGAAGAGACCCGCGCCGAGCAGCGCCAGGAGCTCGTGCAGAACCTCGAAGAGGGTCAGGTGATCGACGGCGTGGTCAAGAACATCACCGACTACGGTGCGTTCGTCGACCTCGGCGGCATCGACGGCCTCCTGCACGTCACCGACATCGCCTGGCGTCGCGTCAACCATCCGACCGAGGTGCTGTCGATCGGCCAGACGGTGAAGGTCAAGATCATCAAGATCAACCACGAGACCCACCGCATCTCGCTCGGCATGAAGCAGCTCCTGGATGACCCGTGGCAGGGCATCGAAGCCAAGTACCCGCTGGGTGCGCGCTTCACCGGCCGCGTCACCAACATCACCGACTACGGCGCGTTCGTCGAGCTCGAGCCGGGCATCGAAGGGCTGATCCACGTCTCCGAGATGTCGTGGACCAAGAAGAACATGCACCCCGGCAAGATCGTCTCGACCTCGCAGGAAGTCGAGGTGCAGGTGCTCGAGGTCGATTCGGTCAAGCGCCGCATCTCGCTCGGCCTCAAGCAGACCATGCGCAATCCCTGGGAGGTCTTCGTCGAGAAGCACCCGGTCGGCTCGACGGTCGAGGGCGAGGTCAAGAACAAGACCGAGTTCGGCCTGTTCCTGGGTCTCGAAGGCGACGTCGACGGCATGGTCCACCTCTCCGACCTCGACTGGAAGGTTCCGGGCGAGCAGGTGATCGACAACTTCAAGAAGGGCGACATGGTCAAGGCCGTGGTGCTCGACGTGGACGTCGAGAAGGAGCGCATTTCTCTCGGAATCAAACAGCTTGAAGGCGACCCCTTCGCCGAGCCGGGCGACGTCAAGAAGGGCGCGGTCGTGACCTGCGAAGTGCTCGAGGTGAAGGAGAGCGGTATCGAGGTGAAGATCGTCGGGACCGACTTCAACACCTTCATCAAGCGCTCCGAGCTTGCCCGTGACCGCAACGACCAGCGCGCCGAACGCTTCGCCGTCGGTGAGAAGGTCGATGCGCGGGTGATCCAGTTCGACAAGAAGGCCCGCAAGGTCCAGGTGTCGATCAAGGCGCTCGAAGTCGCCGAAGAGAAGGAGGCCATCGCCCAGTATGGCTCCTCCGATTCGGGTGCGACCCTCGGCGACATCCTCGGCACCGCGCTCAAGAATCGCGGCGAGAACAAGTAAGCCGACGCCTGTTCGGCAAGGCACCGAAAGCCCCGGCGCAAGCCGGGGCTTTTTGTTGGTTCGTAGCCTGGATGGAGCGCAGCGAAATCCGGGGCCCTCCGCGGATGGCCTGATCCCGGATTGCGCTGCGCTCCATCCGGGCTACACCTGCGGAGCAAGAGGCCAGACCAGGCCTTCATTTCTTCAAATTGCAACGCAATTGATGTATCCAGATAAGCCGATGGTCACGCTGTGACGGCAAAACGCGTTTGACCCTTTTTGGAGATTTTCCGATGTCGCTCGATTCGGACATCATCGTCGATCGCCGCAGGATCCGGCGCAAGCTGACCTTCTGGCGGGTTACCGCCGCGCTGATCGCGGTCGCGGCGATTGCGGGCGTGGCGCTGATCGCGACGCCGGGCGCGGGCGGCTCGTTCGCGTCCGCCGGCGCCATCGCGCGCGTTCACATCGACGGCCTGATCCGGAGCGATGCCGATCGGGTCGAGGCGCTGGAGCGGCTGGAGAATTCGCGCGCCGCCGCGGTCGTCGTGCACATCAATTCGCCGGGCGGCACCACCGCCGGCTCCGAGCAGCTCTATGATTCACTGACGCGGCTGAAGGCGAAGAAGCCGCTGGTCGTCGTGGTCGAAGGTCTTGCCGCCTCCGGCGGCTACATCACCGCGATCGCGGCCGACCACATCGTCGCGCAGCAGAGTTCCTTGGTGGGATCGATAGGCGTGCTGTTTCAGTTTCCCAACGTCGCCGATCTCCTGAAGACGATCGGCGTCAAGGTCGAGGAGGTAAAATCCTCGCCGCTGAAAGCCGCGCCGAACGGTTTTGAGCCCACCAGTCCCGAAGCGCGGGCTGCGCTCGATGCGCTGGTGAAGGACTCCTACGCCTGGTTCAAGGGGATGGTGAAGGTTCGGCGCGGCATGGACGATGCACAGCTCGAGAAGGTCTCCGACGGCCGGGTCTTCACCGGGCGGCAGGCGATCGATCTGAAGCTCGTCGACCAGCTCGGCGACGAAAAGACGGCGGTGACCTGGCTCGTGGAGCAGAAGGGCGTCAAGAAGGGCCTGCCGGTCCGCGACTACAAGCTGCATCCGCACCTGGGCGATCTGTCATTCTTGCGGGCGGCGGCCGCCGTGACGCTCGAAGCGGTCGGCCTGAGCTCGATTGCGCATCAGATCGAGCAGAGCGGCGTTGCGCAGGCCGTCGACCGGCTGGGAATGGACGGAATGCTCGCGCTTTGGCAGCCCGCGGCGTCAAATTGACCGGGAACCCGGCGAAGAGGGCGGGGAACACCCGCTCAGCGAGTGCTGCCAAAGACCCCCCTTTCGGGGCTTGTCACGTCATTTCGCGCCGCGCAAACTTGATTTAGCGTCTTGACAGTTCAAGGCATTTTCACGGAAATGGCTATCCGCACCTTCCCGGATCCTATCTCTCGATGATCAAATCCGAACTTGTTCAGCGTATCGCCGAGCACAACCCGCACCTCTACCAGCGGGATGTCGAGAACATTGTGAATGCGATCCTCGAAGAGATCGTGGCGGCTCTCGCGCGCGGTGACCGCGTCGAGTTGCGCGGCTTCGGTGCCTTCTCGGTGAAGCATCGTCCGGCGCGCGCCGGCCGCAATCCGCGCACCGGCGCCCATGTTCCGGTCGATCAGAAGAGCGTTCCGTTCTTCAAGACCGGCAAGGAAATGCGCGAGCGGCTGAACCGCGACAATCCGGACGCCGGCGGCTAGCTGACCGGTCCGGTTCCGCCACGCTGGCCGCATGATGCGGCCGCAGGCTTGATTCGAGGCGAGCGAAGCGCGATGCGAAAATTCCTGACCGCGCTGATCGTCATCCCGCTGGGCCTAGTCTTCGTGACCTTCGCGGTCGCCAACCGGCATTTCGTCACGGTCTCCTTCAATCCCTTCGATTCGGCCGATTCCGCCCTGTCGCTCTCGCTGCCGCTGTTCGCGCTGCTGATCGTGGTGGCGATCCTCGGCGTCGTGGCCGGAGGCCTTGCCACCTGGTTCGGCCAGCGGCATTGGCGGAAAGCGGCGCGCCGGCACGAGGCGGACGCGCGCAGCGCGCGCATCGAACTGGCGGATCTGCGGGCGTCCGTGGCCGCTGCGCGGCAGGGTCAGCGACAAGACCCGCAGCGCCTGCCGGCCCCGTCGGGCGCGGGCCTCTACGGTCCCGTCGGGCGAGACAAGCAGCGCGCGACGTTGTAGAAGCGCCGCAGCAAAAGCCCTGTTTCCGGCCGCCCTGCGTGCGGCTTCCACCCGGCGCGAGACCATGTCCCTGCTCGTCAAAATCTGCGGCCTGTCCACGCCCGAGACGCTGCAAACGGCGCTCGATGCGGGCGCCGACATGGTGGGGTTCGTGTTCTTTCCGCCCTCGCCGCGACATTTGTCGCTGGAGGCCGGCCGCGATCTCGGCCGCCAGGCGAAGCGGCGCGCGCTGAAGGTCGCGCTCACGGTCGATGCCGACGACGCGACCTTGGACAACATCATGGATGCCCTGTCGCCCGACATCTTC
>NZ_JAGWUA010000028.1 GCF_028868675.1 Bradyrhizobium sp. | reverse complement strand
TCGGGGTTGCAAGCGAGGAGCCGCGCAGCACGAGCTGGTTGACCATGAACTTGCCGTTGTACTCGCCGAGCGCGCCTTCGATGGCGCGATAGCCCGGATAGGGCGAGTAGGCGCTGCGGGTCCATTGCCAGACGATGCCGAACGCATCGTTGAGCTGGCCGGCGCGGGCGGCAACCTCCCATTCCGTCTCGGTCGGCAGATGCCTTCGCGCCCACCGCGCGTAGGCATCGGCCTCGTAGTAGCTGACGTGACAGACCGGCGCGTCCGGATCGATCGGCCTGAGGCCGGCGAGCGTCATCATGTGCCACTGGCCGTCGATCTCGCGCCAATGTCCGGGGGCGCGCCAGCCATCGTTGCCGACGGTGGCAAAGCCGTCCATCAACCAGAGCGTCGCCTTTTCGTAGCCGCCGTCCCGCATGAAGGCGAGCCACTCGGCATTGGTGACGAGATTGCGAGCGATCCTGACCGGGCCGACGAGCGCGCGATGCGCGGGATTCTCATTGTCGAAATGAAAGCCGTCGCCGGCATGCCCGATGGTGTGGATGCCTTCGTTCAGCGTCAGCCATTCATCCCCGGAGCGGGTTGAAGCCGGAAAACGCCAGGCGGGGTCGTAGGCGGGTAGGATCGGATTCTGCGCGAAGGCGTGCAGGATGTCCGTGAACATCAGCTCCTGGTGCTGCTGCTCGTGATTGAGTCCCACATCGACCAGCGGGCTGATCGCACGCAGGGTGTCTTCGCCGGCCTCGCGGAAGAATTTCATGATGGCCGCGTCGACATGCCGGCGATAGGCGGTGACTTCGGCGGCGCCCGGGCGCGTGATGTCGCCGCGGCGGTGCCGGGCATGGCGGGGGCCGGCACTGACGTAGTAGGAATTGAACAGGAAGGCGAAATCGGGGTGGAAAGGCCGATAGCCCGGGCAGTACTCGCCGAGCAGGAATTGCTCGAAAAACCAGGTGGTGTGAGCCCGGTGCCACTTCGTCGGGCTCGCGTCCGTCATCGACTGGATCTGCTGGTCCTCGGGGCTCAGGGGCGCCGCGCGCCGCTCGGTCTCGTCGCGCACCGCGCGGAAGGCATCCACCAACGCCTCGGCGAGGCTGCCGGATTTGGAGAAGGGTGACCGAAGGGGCGGGCTGGCCGTAGCGGAGGCTTGTTTCGTCACGGTTTTCTCCGGGAAGACAAGAGAACGTCGCTGGCGCAGCTCGGTTCCAAGAGACGGGTTCGTCCTAAATAGGTCCTCCGGTACGGGATAAAAGCCTCCCGAGGTATGATATTGATGTCGTCAGGCCATGGCGGACCGGTGGCGCGACTGGTCTGCATGCCAGCATCGCCGCCATTTTACTTTGGATGCCCAATAGTTTGGGCTACATATTGAGGCAGGTATCGGGTTAAATGGGCCGAACGGGCCCCGAATGGTTTTCAGGGGGCTCCGCCCCAGAAGGACACGGATATGAGCATCGAGGAATTCATCGCCAATGAAGTGAAGTCGAACGACGTGGTTCTGTTCATGAAGGGCACGCCGCAATTTCCGCAGTGCGGCTTTTCCGGCCAGGTCGTCCAGATCCTCGACCACCTTGGGGTTGGCTATAAGGGCCTCAACGTTCTCGAATCCGCCGACCTTCGCAACGGCATCAAGACCTATTCCAACTGGCCGACGATTCCGCAGCTCTATGTGAAGGGCGAGTTCGTCGGCGGCTGCGACATCGTCCGCGAGATGTTCCAGGCCGGCGAGCTGCAGCAGTTCTTCTCCGACAAGGGCGTCGCCATCAACGCTGCGGCCTGACGCCTCGCGATGCTGACGCGCCGGATCGGTGGCGCCCAGCTCGGAATCATCGTTGCCGACATCACCACTCTGCGCGTTGACGCCATCGTCAACGCGGCCAATGCGTCGCTGCTTGGCGGGGGCGGCGTCGATGGCGCGATCCATCGGGCGGCCGGCCCGGAGCTGGTCGCCGAATGCCGGATGCTCCACGGCTGCCAGACCGGCGACGCCAAGATCACCCGCGGCTACCGGCTGAAGGCCGCGCATGTCATCCACACCGTGGGACCGGTGTGGAATGGCGGGGACCGCGGCGAGGACGCACAACTCGCCTCCTGTTATCGCCGTTCGGTGGCGCTGTGCGAGGAGCACGGTCTGACGACGGTCGCATTCCCGGCGATCTCGACCGGCATCTACCGTTTCCCTGCCGACCGGGCCGCGCGGATCGCGGTGGCGGCCACGGCCGACGCTTTGAGTGCAGCGCCTTCGGTCTCCCGGGTGATCTTCTGTTGCTTCTCCGAGGCGAGCGCGGCGCTGCATCGCGAGGCGTTGCAAAGTCGCTGACGTCACGCCCCGCGCACGATCTCGCGGACGTGGCCGACCATCTCCTCGATCATCGCAGCAGTGACGTCGAGATGGGTGCAGGCGCGGATGCGGCCGTCCATCATGGCGAGCAACACGCCGCGCTGACGCAGCGCCGAGACCATCCTGTCGCCGGAGACGCCGGCGCCGTCGGGCTTGAAGAACACCAGGTTGGTCTCGGGCTCCTGCACCTCGACGCCCGCGATCTGCGACAGCCCGCGTGCCAGCTTTGTCGCGTTGGCGTGGTCGTCGGCGAGGCGATCGACGTGATGGTCGAGCGCGTGGAGGCAGGCGGCCGCGCAAATGCCGGCCTGCCGCATCGAGCCGCCGAGGCGTTGCTTCCATTGCCACGCCGCGTCGATGAACTCGCGCGAGCCCGCCAGCGCGCCGCCGATCGGCGCGCCGAGCCCTTTCGAGAAATCGATCCAGGCCGAATCCCAGCCCGCGGCCATGTCGCGCGCGGCGATCCCGGTTGCGACGGTGGCGTTGAGGAGCCGCGCGCCGTCCATGTGGGTCGCGAGCCCGTTGGCCCTGGCGAGCGCGACGATCTCGTCGAGCACGGCTTTCTTCCAGATCGTGCCGCCTCCGATATTGGCGGTCTGCTCGACGCTGACGACGGTCTGCGGCGGCTGGTAGCGGCTGCGCGGATGCAGGGCTTTCCTGAATGTCTCCGGCGAGAACTGCCCGTCGGCGCCGGAGAGCGCCGTGATCTGGAGGCCGCCGAGCGCGGCATGCGCGCCGCCCTCGCGGGCGATGATGTGGGCGGTCTCGTGCGCCAGGATCTCGTCGCCCGGCCGGCAATGCACCAGCGTCGCCGCGACGTTGCACATGGTGCCCGAGGGCATGAACACGGCGGCTTCCTTGCCGAGCAGGTCCGCAACCCGCTCGCAGAGCGCATTCACGGTCGGATCGTCGCCGACCTGTTCGTCGCCGACCTCGGCGCGCGCCATGGCCTCGCGCATCGCGGCCGTCGGCTTGGTCTGCGTGTCCGAGAGCAGGTTGATGCGCACGGCCGGCGCCTTGGGATCGCGCGGGGGAGGAGTGTAGAGCATTGGCGAAGCCTCGCTAGCTGGTTAGTCGAACAATTGTGGCCTGATGTCTTGCGCACCATGGACGATGGCGCGGATTTCAGCGTGGCCAGGCTGCACCGTGTAGAAGATCAGATGGGATTGAAAGCGGAAGCGCCGATAGCCGGTCGCCAATTCGTCCACTTGCTGGCCGATGAGAAGAAAATCCGCGAGAAGTTCAAACGAACGTACCAGCCCGGCATGGTAGGCTTCGGCCTGATACGCGCCGAACTTGCTTTCTGTGAAGTCGTAATTGTCGATCAGGTCGGCCCGGGTGCGCTCCGAGAGCCGGTATTCAGCCATGGCGGCGTTCGACAACACGCTGCCGCGCGGCGGCGAGAATGTCCTCGGCACTGTCCGACGTGAATCTGTTGCAGTCGGGCTGCTGGAACAGCTTCTGATAGCGGCGTACCTGCTCGTCACGGGGGAGCGTCGCCCATGCGGAAAGCTCCGCCTCGCTCGGCGTTGCCGAGGGCGCGACGGTAGCGGGTTTGTCGGTCGTTTGCGACATTTGCCGAGTTTATCATGGCAAAAAGGCCCCGGAAACCGGGGCCTTCGAGATTTCGCAAAATGCCGAGCGATCAGCGCGAATAGAATTCGACGACCAGATGCGGCTCCATCTGCACCGGGAACGGCACGTCGGAGAGGCCCGGGATGCGGGCGAACTTCGCGGTCATCTTGCCGTGGTCGACTTCGAGATAGTCGGGCGTGTCGCGCTCGGGGAGCTGGCTTGCTTCCAGAACGTGGGCGAGCTGCTTGGAGGCTTCCTTGACCTCGATGAGGTCGCCGACCTTGACCTGGTAGGAGGAGATGTTGACCTTGCGGCCGTTCACCTTGATGTGGCCGTGGTTGATGAACTGGCGCGCGGCGAAGATCGTGGAGACGAACTTGGCGCGGTAGACCACCGCGTCGAGGCGGCGCTCCAAGAGGCCGATCAGGTTCTCGCCGGTGTCGCCCTTGAGCCGGCTCGCCTCGACATAGATGCCGTGGAACTGGCGCTCGCTGATGTTGGCGTAGTAGCCCTTCAGCTTCTGCTTGGCGCGGAGCTGCACGCCGAAGTCGGAGAGCTTGCCCTTGCGGCGCTGGCCGTGCTGGCCGGGGCCGTATTCCCTGCGGTTGACGGGGCTCTTCGGGCGGCCCCAGATGTTCTGGCCCATACGGCGATCGATCTTGTACTTCGCCTCACTGCGCTTAGTCATCGCGTCCTCTTTGGGTAGGTGTTCAGGTTTGAGGAAACGCGCCCTCCTGTGTACCGGGATGCCCCGGCACCGACAGGCCATATCCCCAAAGCTTGAAGGGATGCGGCCACGGGTCGCGAAACGCTTCGCGGGCCGAAAACGGCCCGCGAGCAGGCGGCTTTTAGGAGAAATCAGGCTGTCCTGTCAATGCAGGTCAGCTCCCCACGGCCCGGCGCGGCTTGGGTTCGGCGGGCTGCCAGGCGCCGCGCAATTCGGTAGCGATTTCAGTGTTCAAAACCTGTTCCAGCCGGCTCAAGACCCGCGCAATCGGGGCGGCGTCGGTAATCCGGTGGTCCCAGCGGATCACGACGTTGATGCTCTGGTCGGCCTCCACCACCCCATAGCTCAGGATGAACGGCCCGGGCGTGATGGCATGAAGCTCGCCGCCGCCGAAGGCGGCCACCGACGTCACCGAATAGCTGCCGAAATAGTTGCCCCGCTGCCGACCGAAATTGAGCCCGATCGCCCAGGACAGCCGGCGCAGCGGCCATGGCAGCCGTGTCGCCAGCAAGATCTTGCGGAACATCCGCACCTGATGCAGCGGCGCCTCCTTGGCGTGCCGGATCGAGGCGTCGATCTCGGCGAGCGACAGCGCATCGGGCGCCGCGACCCGCTGGGGCAGCACGCATTCCTCGCCGTCCTCGACGCGGGCGATCGCCACCAGTGCCACGCTCCTGGGCAGCTCGTAGAAGGTCGGCCAGGGCCATTTGGCGTAGAGCGTGCGCAGGATCGGTTCGTCCCGCGCGATCAGTGCGAACGCCTTGACGAAGATTGCGGCCCAGCCGGCGGAGTTCTTTGCCCCGGCGCGCGCCTCCAGCAGCGGACGGATGTTGAGCGGACGCGACAGCGAGACGAAGGGCACGCCAGTGGAGGCGTGCATGAGGTCGAAGATCAGCCGGCGCGGCAGCGAGATTTTCCTGGGTGTACCGCGCATCGTTTCCAGCTTCCCGCGGACTCATGAGGATCTGCGGCGAGTCGACCTCCGGCCCGCCGCCTTGATCTAGCACGAACCGGCTGCGTTGGGGCCAGTCGGTTCGTCCCGTGCGAACCGGAGGAGGGCCGGATGATCGTCCAAATGGACGTAATTTCAATATCATATATGGCTAATCGAACGTAGCATCGGATGGGCCTGCCGCAGTGGTCGAAGGCATAGAAGGCAGCGCTTACCGCCTGATGCCGTCGAAACTCGCCAGGATCCCGCGCTGGAACAGCGACCAGTCGAAGCCGAGCGCGATCGCCCGGTAGCCGCGGTCGATCAGGGCGTTGGCCTGCTCGGCGGTGCGCGCCACCCCGCCGATCGGTACGCCGCTGCGCAAGATGCCGGCCTCGGCGCGCGCGACCAGCTCCTTGAGCTCGGGATCGTCCATCCGGCCGCGCTTGTTGATGGAGGTGGCGAGATCGCCGGGCCCGATGACGGCGATGTCGATGCCCGGCGTCGCCATGATCTCGTCGATGCGGTTCACCGCCTCGACGTGCTCGATCGTGATCATGCAGAGCATCTCGTCGTCGACTGAAGCCATGTAATCCGGCATCGACTGGCCCCAGCGGAACGGCGCGTGGAAGGGGCCCCACAGCCGGTCGCCGCGCGGCGGATAGCGCACGCTGCGCACCGCCTTCTCGGCCTCTGCAGCACTCGTGATCATCGGAAAATTGATGCCGAAGGCGCCGATGTCCATCGGTGCTTTCGCCAGCCACGGTTCGTTGGCCGCGATCCGCACCAGGGGCACGCAGGGCGTGCCGGTGGTGGCGGCGATCATCGCATGCGCTTCGGTCAGGCCGATCGGTCCGTGCTCGAGATCGACGATGATCCAGTCGAGCGATCGCGCCATGATCTGCACCGTCTGCACGCTCGGGATGGTCGCGATCGCGCCGAAGGCGGGGCGGCCCTCGCGCCACAAGGTCCGGAGGCGGTTGAGCTGTGTCGGGGTGGTCGACATGATGAACCTGCGGCAGGGACGAGGGCGTAAGACTAACAGCGCGCGCGACGGGCGAAAAGATCAGGCCGGCAGGCGGCCGCCGAAGAACGGCGTCAGCGCCGGCCCGAGCGCGTGCGTGCGGCGCGAGGTGAAGATCATCTCGGCGCCGGCTTCAGCAGGACCGCTTGCCGGCGGGCCGAGCAGGTCCGATACCCGGCGGGCGATCGCCGGCGCCGGATCGATCCAGTCGACCGGCCATGGCGCGAGCGTCTTCAGCCGGTCGAGCAGCAGCGGATAATGGGTGCAGGCGAGCACTACGGTGTCGGTGCGCGCCGCGGCATCGTCGGGGTCACCGACGAAGCAGGGCGAAAGCTCGGTGAGGATGTCGCGATCGCTGATCGCTTGTCCCGACAGCGCGCGCTCGGCGAGCGAGGCGAGCTCGGGCGAGCCGACCAACGTGACCTCGCAGCCCTGCGAGAAGTCGCGGATCAGCGCGCGGGTATATTCGCGTTTCACCGTGCCTTTGGTGCCGAGCACCGAGACGCGCCGCGTCTTCGATTGTGCGCAGGCCGGCTTGATCGCCGGCACCGTGCCGACGAAGGGCACCGAATAGACGGCGCGCAGGTGCGACAGCACCAGCGTGGAGGCGGTGTTGCAAGCGATGACCACGAGGCCCGGATCGTGCGCGGCGATCAGCTCGCCCATCAGCGGCACCACGCGGGCAATGATCTCGTCCTCGTCGTGGTGACCGTAGGGAAAGAACGCGTCGTCGGCGACGTAGACGTAGTGCGCGTCCGGACGCGCGGCGACGACCTCGCGTAGCACCGTAAGCCCGCCAAGGCCGGAATCGAACACCAGGATCGTCGGGGAGCTTGTCACGTCGTTACCCTAGCCCTGACATGGTTACCATTCGGTGTTTTTGGCGGTTTTGCGGCGGGGGCGCCATGGGCACGCGAGGCTGGTCCCTGACCGGCGCGCTCGACGCGAGTCTTGCCTCACTCTTGCGCTCTCTCGAAAGAAAGGGTCCAGGGAGGGGAGCCGGGGAACCGCCCAGCGCCAGTGGCGGGCCTGGCCGTCTCGCGGGATGGCGAGCGGTCGGACCGCTGGCGCTGGACCGCGCGGCGTGCTCCGAGCTACATCGGTGGGACCGGGTGACGGATATTGGGGATGCAGCGCTTCATCGAACGGCAGAATATCGCTGATTTCGAGCGCCTTCTCGCGCAGGCGGAGCTTTCGGAGAAGTCGCGACGCTTCGTTCGGGAGCAATTGCTGGCATCGAGACGCAGGCTCGCGACGCTGACGGCCGCAGCGGTTGGGGTCAGGCCGAAGCGCCAGGCGATGCGGGATCGGGCGCCGTCCGGCCCCGCTCCGAGCCTGTCGCGCAAGTTCCAGGCGGAGTTCCAGACGGCGGCGAAGCCGCTGTTGCTGATCGATCCCGGTCCGGGCCTCCACATCGTGGAGGCCAACAAGGTCTATGCGGCGGCGACCATGGTCGATGCCGGCCGGGTGGCGGGCGAGCGGATATTCAACGTCTTCCCCGACAATCCCGGCGATCCCTTTGCTGACGGCGTCGCCAACCTGTTCGCCTCGTTGCGCGTCGTCGCCGAGACCGGGCAGGCTCATGTGATGCTGGTCCAGCGCTACGACGTGCGGGACGAGCGCGGGAAGTTCGTCGAGCGACATTGGCAGCCGCTCAACAGCCCGGTGCTCGACGATCGCGACAATGTCGCCTTCATTCTTCACCAGGCGATCGACGTCAGTGCGAGGTATTCTCCACCGAATCCGCGCCAGGCTCCCTAGCTATAGCTAGGCTGGCCCCGCCGGTCGTCCTTACCCGGCCTTGCGCTTCGCGCTCTTCCGCGCGGCTGCCGCCGCGAGGTTCATATCCACCGCGGCGCGGACCAGCGCCTTCAGCGCCTTCTCGTCGAGCTTGTCGCCCTCGTGCAGGTCGATGGCGCGCCGCGTGTTGCCCTCGAGGCTCGAATTGAAGAGGCCCGAGGGATCGTCGAGCGAAGCGCCCCTGGCGAAGGTCATCTTGACGACGCTCTTGTAGGTCTCGCCGGTGCAGATGATCCCGCCATGCGACCAGACGGGGACGCCGCGCCACTTCAATTCCTCGACCGCTTCGGGGTCGGCCTGTCTGATGACGGCCCGGACGCGCGCGAGCATCTCGCCGCGCCAGTCGCCGAGCTCTTTGATCTTCGCGTCGATCAGGCGGGAGGGCGAGTCCGCTCCGCCCGCTGCAGCTGCGGTCTTCTTCGCGGAAGTTTTCGCTCTCTTCATGGGTATCGTTCTCATGTGCCATCGCCAGGACGGCCGCCAGCCCCATTGCAGCGCATTGGGAGTGTTCGGCATTTCGTGATCGATAGCTCGTCGGTTAGGGATAAGCGCATAACCTCAGGGTTACGGATGAATCAAGTGGAACGCGCGCGCCGGCGGTGGCTGTCGCATGCGGAACCTTGCAATGATGCCCGGCGACAGGGGGATGCGGTGAGGGCCGAGGTCGTCGCTAGTGTCCTTTGTCGGCCGGCAGCAGCGCCGCAAACGCCTTGTCCAGCGCCGCGTCGGCCTTCGCGAGCTTGCTGCGCCGCTCGGCGAGCCAGGCCTTGTCCGCCTCGAGCCGCGCTTGCGCCGTCTTCAGCATGCGCGCGGTCTCTTCGGGCTGCGGTCCGCCGGTACCCCTCGTGTGCGTCACGATCCATTCCGGCGACATCGCCTGCCTGAACTCGCTCTCGCTCATCGGGAAGGGTTTTGCCGGCTGCTCGTATTTCGCGAGCGTCTTTGCGAACAGGTCGGTGACGACGTCGAAGGGAATGGTCTTTGGCGTGAGGTCGAGCGGCCTTGCGTAACTGACCATCTGCGAGGCGAACCCATGCCCGACCCGGAACGGAATCTGATGCGCCTGCAGCAGCCATTCGGCGAGGTTCATGGTGGCGGTCCAGTCGCTTTCCAGTTCCTCCCTGGCGCGCGGCTTATTGACGACGAGCGCATCGAACACCCGGTCGGTGGCCTCGATCATGCCGACGCCGCGCGCGAACAGGCCGAGATCCTCGGTCTCGGACTTGTAGTCGACCATGCCCGAGGTGACGTTGTGGGCGCGCAAGACCACGGCCTCCGAGAGGCCGACGACGTCGGAGGCCGCCATGCGCGCCTGCATGATCAGCCCCGGATTGCGCTTCTGCGGCATCGAGCTCGACGTGTAGGTCGAGCTCTCCTGCAGCAGGAGCCATGGCCGCACCTGGTGATATTGCGTATGCAGGTCCTGCATCATCGCGCCGATGCGGATGGCGCTGGAACTCGCGATCGCGGTCGCCTCGAGCTGATTGTCGAAGGGGATCACCTGGCTCGAGTCCATCGAATTCACGACGATGCCATCGAACCCCAGGAGCTCGGCGAGGCGGGCGCGGTTCAGCGGCCAGACCGAATCCGACAGGACGCCGGTGCCCATCGGGCTGAGATTGAGGCGGCGGTAGGCCTCGCCGACGCGCTGCTGGTCGCGCGCGAAGGAATCTTCATAGGCGAGCAGATAGTGGCCGTAGGTGATCGGCACCGCCTGCACGCCATTGGTGTAGGCCGGGATCAGCGTGTCGAGATTGTCGGCGGCTTTCGCCAGCAGCTTGGTGCGCAGTCCGAGCAGTGCGCCGGCGAAATCCAGCGTCTGGTTGCGCAGCTTGGCGGCGCGGAAGGTCGCATAGATGTCCTGGCGGCTGCGGCCGGCATGGATCACGGAAGCCTCCTGGCCGACCTCGTCGGTCATGATCTTCTCGATCTGCAGCACGTCGCCGGGACGCTTTCCCCCCGGCTCCTTCGCCTGCCGGATCGCGTGCTCGACGCCGCGGGCGATCAGCTGGCCGATCTCCCTGCCGAAGATGCCTTCCTCCACCAGCATGACGGTCGAGGCCTTGTTGATCTTGTTCACCCAGTAGAACTGGTCCTCGGCGGCATCGGCCGCGCTGGTCGAGAGCTGTGCGCCGGCCGCGGCCTTCGCGCCGATCCTGGCGGCGCTCTCGTTGCACTCCTGCGTGCTCTTGCAGGGCAGCTGCCCGGTGTCGGCGGCAAGCGCGCCTTGCGCCATCAACAGAGCGAGCGTCGTCGCGACGCCAACCATGGACCTCATGCCGTTCTCCCTTCGCTGCCGCTTGTCGCCGCGGCGTCTTTTCGAATGCGTATGGCTTAGCATCGCGGCGCGGAGTTTCGCCAGTACGGCGGCGCTAGCTGATCCCCGGCGGGCAGCGCCGCCAGTCGCGCACCGCGGGATCGCCGCCCTGGCGCTCGCGCGCAAGCTCCTCGCCGAGCAGTTGGATCTCGACGGTCGCGCCGGCGCCGGCCTCGCCGGCCGGCACGACATAGGAGAAGAAGTGCCTGTTGTAGTTGCCGCTGGTCTGCTGGCCGCCGGGCGTGACGATGGCGGGTCCGCGGATCGACATGCGCCTGCCATTCGCCTGACACCAGTCGCCGTCGATCGCGTCGGCGCGCGCGGTATCCGCAAGGCCCGTCAGGGCGCCAAGTGCTCCTGAAAGTGCTCCTGCGAGCGCCAGCAGCTGTTTGCGCATGACGCATTCCTCCGGGTTGCGAGATCGGCCGGAAGCTCGCAGTGAGTGCGCGGTCTCCGGGCCGGGCATCCTAACGCGTGCCGGCGTCCGGGTCTGCAGCCAACCGAGATTCTCCTAGCCCTGCACTATAGCTCCATGCTTTGATGCCGCGTCTGACCCGACCGATCAGGGGCATCCCGTGAGTGGCGAGCGTCTCGAACGGCGACTGGCGGCGGTCCTGGCGGCTGACGTCGCCGGTTACGGCGCTCTGATGGGCGCCGACGAGGAGGGCACGCTCGCCCGGCTGAAGGCGCTGCGCAAGACCCTGGTCGACCCCGCCATCGCCTCTCATCACGGCTACCTGGTCAAGACCACGGGCGACGCCATGCTGGTGCAGTTTGCCAGCACCGTCGACGCGGCGCGCTGTGCGGTCGAGGTGCAGCAGGGGATGAAGACGCAGTACGGCGATGTGCCCGAAGAGCGGCGGATACAGCTCCGCATCGGCATCGACGCCGGCGAGATCATCTTCGATGAAAACGATATCTTCGGCGAACACGTCAACATCGCGGTGCGGCTGAGAAGTCTCGCGGAAGGCGGCGACGTCCTGATCTCGGACGTCGCCCACGGCCAGATCCGCGACAAGCTCGACGTCGGCTGCGACGATCTCGGGCCGCAGGCGCTGAAGAACATCAGTCCACTTCTGCGCGCCTGGCGGCTCAGGCTCGGCCACCGAAATCCCGCTCCGGCCGCGGAGCCGGCCGTGGAGGTCGACCACGCCCCCGCGTTGCCCGACAAACCGTCGATCGCGGTCTTGCCGTTCGAGAATCTCAGCAACGATCCCGAGCAGGACTATTTCGCCGACGGCCTCGTGGAGGACATCATTACGGCGTTATCGCACTTCAAGCGGCTGTTCGTGATCGCGCGGAACTCGTCCTTCACCTACAAGGGCAAGACGATCGACATCAAGCAGGTGGGCCGCGAGCTCGGCGTGCGCTACGTGCTGGAGGGCAGCGTGCGCAAGGTCGGATCGAAGCTGCGCATCGCGGGTCAGCTGATCGAGACCGCGACCGGCACGCATCTGTGGGCCGGCAAGTTCGACGGCGAGCTGCAGGACGTGTTCGAGCTGCAGGACCAGTTCGCCAACAGCGTCGCGGGCGCCATCGACCCGGTGATGCTCGACGCCGAGATCCGCCGCGTGGCGGATCGGCCGACCGACGACATGCCCGCCTACGATCTCTATCTGCGCGCGCTGCCGCATTCCCGCGCCTGGTCGCTCGAGTCGGCCAACACGGGCATCGCACTGCTCGAGCAGGCGATCGCGCGCGATCCGCGCTACGGGCCGGCGCTCGCGGCGCTGGCGCTCGGCCATGCCCAGAAATTCATGAGCGGCTGGAGCGAGGATCCAGCATCCGACATCGCGCGCGGCAAGGCCTACGCCTACCGGGCGGTGGAGGTCGCCCCCGACGATTCCGCTTCGCTCGGCATGGCGGCGGGCGCGCTGACCAATCTCGGCGAGGACGTCGAGGTCGTGATCGGTCTCGTCGACAACGCGCTGAAGCGCAATCCGAGCTCGACCTTCGCCTGGCTGTGGAGCGGCTGGGCGCGAACCATCTGCGGGCAATCAGATCTCGCGATCGAGCATTTCGAGACCTCGCTGCGGCTCGACCCGCGCACCGCGCGCAAGGCCTTTCACTGGACCGGCATGGGGCTGTGTCATTTCTTCCAGAGGCGGCTGGACAAGGCGTGTGCGCTGCTGGAGGCCTCGTTCCGCGAGTTGCCGAGCTATCCGCTGACCATCTGGTTCCTGGCGGCGTGCTACGCGCATATGGGCCGGCTCGCGGAGGCTCACGGGTTCGCCGAGCGCCACGGCATTCGTCCAGGCGGTGCCTGGCTCAAGGTCGGCGCGCTCTATCGCAACCCGGAGGGCTGCGAATACTTCTTCTCCGGCCTCAAACGCGCGACGGGCGAGCAGGCGTAGCGCAGAACCGCCGTGGCAAGATACCGCCGGACTGCCGGCATCCGGCAATGGACGCCGGCAAGATCATCGCGCATTGTGTCCGCGCTCGATCCGGCGAGCCGGATTGGCCCCCCGAGCAGGCAGACGGCGGGCAATGGCATCGAGGGAGGACGGACTGAAATGGCGGGCATTCATGCGCTCGATCGGCTTATCGGCGACGACTATCCGGATCTGCTCACCGACGCGGACGTTCGCGCCATCGAGAACACCCCCTATGCGGAGCGCATCGCGGCGGCCAGCACCTATGAGGCGATCCGGCTCGGGGCTGCCAGGAATCCCGAGGCGCCGGCGATCCAGTTCTTGCCGAATGCCGATCCGGCCGATACCCCGCTGACGATCTCGCATCGCGACTTCTTCGCGCGCGTCACGCAGGCCGCCAACATGTTCGGCGCGCTCGGCGCGGGCAAGGACGACGTCATTTCCTTCATGCTGCCGCTGTTGCCGGACGCCTTCGTGACGCTGTTCGGCGCGGAAGCCGCCGGCATCGCCAATCCGGTCAACCCGCTCTTGGAGCCGCACCAGATCGCCGAAATCCTCGAGGCCGCGAAGACCACGATCCTGGTAGCGCTCGGCCCGATGCCGGGCACCGACATCTGGCAGAAGGTCGAACAGATCCGCCCGCAGTTGAAGCACCTCAAGGCGATCGTGCAGGTCGGCGGCGGCGGCGATCCGGCCAGGGGCACTTACGCCTTCAACGACCTCATCAGGCAGCAGCCCGCGGACCGGCTGGTCAGCGGCCGCACGATTTCAGGCAGCGACATCGCCGCCTATTTCCACACCGGCGGCACCACCGGCACGCCAAAGCTCGTGCGCCACACCCATGCCAACCAGGTCTACCAGGCCTGGGCGCTCAACCTGCTGCTGAAGGCGAAGCCCGGCGGCAATCTGCTGTTCGGCATGCCGCTGTTCCATGTCGGGGGATCGCTGACGCAGGCGCTGGCGACGCTGTCGGCGGGTGGGTGTCTCGTGGTGCTGTCGCCGTCCGGCTGGCGCAATCCGAATGCGGTGAAGAACATCTGGTCTCTGATCGAGCGCTTCAAGGCGGAGGCGCTGTCGAGCGTGCCGACCGTGCTCGCCGCGACACTGGCGATCCCGACGGGGAGTGCCGACATCTCCAGCCTGAAATACGCCGCCGGCGGCGGCTCGGCGATTCCGGTCGCGGTCGGCTCGGCGATCGAGGCGAAGTTCAAGCTGCCGGTGGTCGAGGTCTACGGCATGACCGAGACCTCGAGCGTGCACACCATGGCCTATCCGGACCGGCCGATCCGTCTCGGCTCGGTCGGCCTGCCGCTGCCCTACGCGCGCGTGCGCATCGTCAAGCTCGATGCCGACGGCCGCCTGCTCGGCGACTGCGCGGTCGACGAGATCGGCGTCGTCATCATGGCGGGCCCCGGCGTGTTCGACGGCTATCTCAACGACGCCCACAACAAGGGTGCTTTCGTCGACGAGATCTGGGTCAACTCCGGCGATCTCGGCCGGCTGGATGCCGACGGCTATCTCTGGATCACCGGCCGCGCCAAGGACCTCGTGATCCGCGGCGGCCACAACATCGATCCCGCGCCGATCGAGGAGATCATGTTCCAGCATCCGGCCGTCGGCTTTGCCGCCGTGGTCGGCCAGCCCGACGCCTATGCCGGCGAACTGCCGGTCGGCTATGTCCAGCTCAAGCCGGGCGCGAGCGTTCAGCCGGGGGAGCTGGAGGCCTGGGTGCGCGAGCGCACCCCCGAGCGCGCCGCGGCGCCGGTGCAGGTGATCCCGATCGACCCGATGCCGGTCACCGGCGTCGGCAAGGTGTTCAAGCCGCGGCTGCGCTGGGACGCCGCCCAGCGCGTCTTCACCGCCGTGCTCAGTCCGCTCGCCGGCAAGGGCATCGACTGCAAGGTGAAGGTCGGCGCGCACGGCAGCCACGGCTCGATCGCGACTGTGACCGTCACGGGCGTGCCCGCAAACATGCACGATGCCGTCACGGGCGAAGTCGACAAGCTGCTCGGGCCGTTCGTGATGCGGCACGAGGTGGTGTTCGCCTAGGCGAAGGCATCTTCATCCCACGCCGCTGCTGCGAGCCTCAGTAGCAAGGTGGATACGGATAGTAGCCGCACCGCCGATAGCCATAGTAGCGATAGCCACCATAGGCCGCGGCGCCGACGGCTGCACCGTAATAGGCGCGTCGATGCACTCTGCGGTGGACCCCGGCCACGCTCATCGGTGTCAGGGGTCGCCCAACCCTCGCATCGGCACGATCCAGGGATATGGAGGGCAGTTCCGCCGGCGAAAAATGCGGCGACACCGGGGCGGCCGCGAGGAGCGCTGTGGCCAGCATCAGTCCCAGACGCTTGGCGTTTGTTGTCATGTGGTTCTCTCCCTTGCAGGATGAAAATTCCGAGGCAACATGCCGTGCCCTTGCGTCCCTTTGTTGACGGAGATCAATATCGAGCCAGCTCTCTGGCTCAGGAAGAATGGCAGGGATGCTTGCGTGTTGCGGCTGGCGAGCAGGCAAGGGGCGGGATTGAGTTCAATCCAATCCAACCCGCCCCGTGATGCACGCTGATCTGGCGGATCGCGCGTCGCTGATCCGCCCGCCCTGCCGTCTTCGACCTAGCCCGCCGGCATCGTCTTCTCGACCAGGCGCACCCAGTAGGAGGCGCCGTGGCCGAGAATGTTGTCGTTGAAGACGTAGGCCGGGTGGTGGCACTCGTTGCCGTCGCCCATGCCGAGGAAGATGAAGGCGCCGGGGCGCGCTTCCAGCATGAAGGAAAAGTCCTCCGCGCCCATCAGCGGCACCACGCGGTCGATGACGCGGTCGGCGCCGACGATGTCGCGCGCGATCTCCGCGGCGACACCGGCCTCGCGCGCGTGGTTCATCGTCACCGGATACATGCGGGTATAGACCGTCTCGGCCGAGCCGCCATAGGCGCGCGCCACGCTGTCGGCGACCTCGCCGATGCGGCGCTCGACGAGATCGCGCACCTCGGGATCGAGCGTGCGCACCGTGCCGCCGAGCTCGGCGGTCTCGGGGATGATGTTGAAGGCGGTGCCGGCGTGGAACTGGGTGATCGAGATCACCGCCGACTTCAGGGGATCGACGTTGCGCGCAACGATCGACTGCAGCGCGTTGACGATCTGCGAGCCGATCAGCACGCTGTCGACCGCCTTGTGCGGGCCCGCGCCGGCATGCCCGCCCTTGCCGGTGACCGTGATCTTCACATTGTCGGACGAGGCCAGCATCGCTCCAGGCGTGGTGGCGAAATGCCCTTCGGGCAGGCCCGGCATGTTGTGCAGGCCGTAGACCTCCTGGATGCCCCAGCGCGTCATAAGCCCGTCGTCGACCATGGCCTTGCCGCCGCCGCCGCCTTCCTCCGCCGGCTGGAAGATCACGATGGCAGTGCCGTCGAAATTGCGCGTCTCGGCGAGATATTTTGCGGCGCCGAGCAGCATTGCGGTGTGGCCGTCATGGCCGCAGGCGTGCATCTTGCCGGGAACTTTCGACGCATAGGGCACGCCGGAGGTCTCCTCGATCGGCAGCGCATCCATGTCGGCGCGCAGGCCGATGGTCTTGCCCGAACCGGTCTTGCGGCCGCGGATCACGCCGACCACGCCGGTGCGGCCGATGCCGGTGACTACCTCGTCACAGCCGAACTCGCGCAAGCGATCGGCGACGATGCCGGCGGTGCGATGCACCTCGTAGAGCAGCTCGGGATTTTCGTGGAAATCGTGGCGCCAGGCGGCCATTTCATCTGACAGGGCGGCGATGCGGTTGACGATGGGCATGGGAGGTCCGTTTCTTGTGACGAATTCGCGGGGGCGGGTCAGCGTAGCGCAACCCGCCGCATTGTCACGGGAAATGCTGGTCATGCAGATGTGCGCTGCAACGCGTGGGGGACACGAGTGCGGTGTGTGCTCAGCTCTCCCCGAACACGCGCTTGAAGATCGTGTCGACGTGCTTGAGGTGATAGCCGAGGTCGAACTGCTCCTCGAGCTCGGCGTCGCTGAGATATTTCTTCACCTCGGCGTCCTTCTTCAGAAGCTGCAGGAAGTCGCCTTCGCCGCGCCAGACCGGCATGGCGTTGCGCTGCACGAGCCGGTAGGAATCCTCGCGGCTCGCGCCCTTCTGCGTCAGCGCCAGCAGCACGCGCTGCGAATGCACGAGGCCGCCGAGCCGGTCGAGGTTCTTCTGCATGTTGGCGGGATAGACCAGGAGCTTGTCGATCAGGCCGGCGAGCCGCATCAGCGCGAAGTCGAGCGTCACGGTGGCATCCGGGCCCATCATGCGCTCGGCCGAGGAATGCGAGATGTCGCGCTCGTGCCAGAGCACGACGTTCTCCAGCGCCGGCGTCACATAGGCGCGTACCATGCGCGCGAGACCGGAGAGATTCTCCGACAGCACGGGATTGCGCTTGTGCGGCATCGCGGAAGAACCCTTTTGTCCCTCCGAGAAGAACTCCTCCGCTTCCAGCACCTCGGTGCGCTGCAGGTGGCGGATCTCGACCGCAATGCGCTCGACCGACGAGGCGATCACGCCGAGGGTGGCAAAATACATCGCATGGCGATCGCGCGGGATCACCTGCGTCGAGATCGGCTCCGGCGAAAGCCCCATGGCCTTCGCGACATGCGCCTCGACGCGCGGATCGATCTGGGCGAACGTGCCGACCGCGCCGGAGATCGCGCAAGTCGCGACCTCTTTCCGCGCGGCGACCAGGCGCTCGCGGGCGCGCGAGAACTCGGCGTAGGCATAGGCAAGCTTCAGCCCGAAGGTGACGGGCTCGGCATGGATGCCGTGCGAGCGGCCGATGGTCGGCGTCATCTTGTGCTCGAAGGCGCGCTTCTTCAGCGCGGCGAGCACCTTGTCGAGGTCCGCGAGCAGCAGGTCGGCGGCGCGGGTGAGCTGTACGTTGAGGCAGGTGTCGAGGACGTCGGAGGAGGTCATGCCCTGGTGCACGAAGCGCGCCTCGGGCCCGACGATCTCGGCGAGATGGGTCAGGAAGGCGATGACGTCGTGCTTGGTCTCGCGCTCGATCTCGTCGATGCGCTCGACGTTGAAGGTGACGGAGCTAGCCTTCTCCCAGACCGTCCTGGCGGCCTCCTTGGGGATGGTGCCGAGCTCGGCCAGCGCGTCCGCCGCATGCGCCTCGATCTCGAACCAGATCTTGAAGCGTGTCTGCGGCTCCCAGATCGCGGCCATTTCCGGGCGGGTATAGCGGGGGATCATCTCGACACTCCAGGCAGGTGGGCGGGCGCGCGCAAGCTGCGGCTCCAGCCAAATGTTTTTTACGCCGTGACTTACCAGACAGGCCGGGGTGAAACAAATCGGCTGGCTGAAATGAGCGGAGAAGGATTGGCGGTATCCAAATACGTTGACAATCACGGAAGATTGTCTAACAGATATTGAAATCTGTCATCGAGATATGCTATCTGCATCTGCATCTGCAGATGCTGGGAATGGGCGTCCCGCGGCCCGTCCGACGGGGAGCTCGCGATCCGAAACAAAAGGGATCGAGGGCCGTATTCAGGGCAGGCCGTTGCGATTGGAGAGTACGACGATGACGAGCGAGATCGTGAATTTGACGGGACGGATTGGACGCTGGCTCAACTTGCAGGTGGCGCGGCAGATTGCGGCGCAGGCCGCGAAACTGACGCACTGACGGGGTAGGCCGACCGACCGAAACCCATTCAACGGGAACATGGTGCTGGCATGAATGAAGCCGTGGTCTTGACCCCCGAGCGTATTCTGGAGGTCACCGAGGACGTGTTGCGGCGTTATGGTCTTGCCAAGGCCACGGTGGTGGACGTTGCCCGCGCGCTCGATGTCAGCCACGGCAGTGTCTATCGCCATTTTCCGAGCAAGGCGTCGCTGCGCGAGGCGGTGGCCAAGCGCTGGCTCGATCGCTTCGACACGCCGCTGCGCCAGATCGCGGAGGAAACGGGTTCCGCGCCGGACCGTCTTGGCCGCTGGCTGCGCACGCTGTTTGCGGCCAAGCAGGCGCGCCTGTGCGACGATCCCGAGATGTTCCAGACCTATTTGACTCTGGCGCGCGAGGCCTGCGCGGCGGTCAAGTGCCACAAGGACTGCCTGATCGACCAGGTCGCCTGCATCCTGACGGACGGCGTGAAGCAGGGCGTGTTCCACATCGGCGACGCCAAGGCGACCGCGGTGGCGATTTTCGATGCGACCAGCCGCTATCACCACCCGGCGCATGCCGCCGAGTGGAAGGATCCCGAACTGCCCGCGCGCATCGACGCGCTGCTCGCGCTTCTGCTGCGCGGATTGCAGGCGGCGTAACGCTCAGCAGCGGATCACGCTGCGGATCCATTGCATCGACACGATGCGAACCGCAACGCTCACGCGTCCGGCAATTGGCAAGAAACGACGCTGTTGTTACTGTCGCCTGCCCGACGATTGGGGGGATCGCATGCGGTACCTCACTGGGCCCGGCTCGCGGCTTTGATCCATCAGGGTCGCGCAACGCTGCAGGCGGGAGGTGCTCGGCATGAGTTCCACGACCGTTGAACAGGGCGCGTTTGCCGCAGCCGATTCGTCCGAGCGCAGCGCGCTCCTGCTCTGGATGATCTTCACGGGTCTTTCGGTCTTCGCCGCCGTGCTGCTGTGGCGCTACGGGCTGATCCGCCTGATGCTGGTCTCGGACCGCACCTATATCTCCAGCCTGATCGCGGTTCTCTACGTCGTCACGTGCGGCCATTGCTTCGTCCGTACCCGCGCGATCGCCCGGGAGGCCGCGGCGGCCCGGCGCTGCCGCGCGGTGCTGTCGTCGCCGGCCGGCGGCAAGGCGCTGGAGCCGAACGAGACGGTGCTGCCGCGCGGGCTCGTCCGCGACCACATCGACAGCCTGGTGACCAAGGCGGCGGCGCAGGACTATCACCGCGTCGACCAGACGCTGCTGTTGCGGACGCTGGCCGACCGGCTGCGCGGGTCGAACGGGTTCGGCGCCTTCGTGTCCGACACGCTGATGAAGCTCGGCCTGCTCGGCACGATCATCGGCTTCATCATCATGCTGGCGCCGATCGCCGGCCTCGACGCCGCCGACAAGGCCGCCATGAAATCCTCGATGGGTCTGATGAGCGACGGCATGGCTGTCGCCATGTACACGACGCTCGCGGGTCTCGTCGGCTCGATCCTGGTTCGCATCCAGTACTACATGCTCGACGCCGCGACGCAGCGGGTGTTCTCCGATGCCGTCGTGCTGACCGAAACCCATGTGACCCCGGCCCTGGAACGCCGTCATGCTGGATGATTTCGGCCTCTATCCGCGCGAGGAGCCGTTCGATCCCCTGGGTGTCATGCTGTTCAAGGCGCTGCAGGTGATCGCCTTCCTGTTCTTCCTCGCGCTGCTCGCCGTCTCGCCCGACTCCAAGGAGGGCAAGATCGACTCCAAGGCGGAGTTCATCATCACGCTCGACTGGCCCGACAATCACCCCGACGATCTCGACCTGTTCGTTCAGGACCCCGTCGGCAACATCTCGTGGTACCGGCATCGCGAGGCCGGCTTCCTGACGCTCGACCGCGACGATCGTGGCGGCGCCAACGACTTCATCATGGTCAACGGCCGCAAGATCGCTTCGCCCATCCGCGAGGAGATCGTCACGGTGCGCGGTATCCTCGCCGGCGAATACACCGTCAACGTCTCGCACTTCCAGGCGACGACCGGCGAGCCCGTCCCGGCGATCGTGAAGGTGCAGAAGCTCAATCCCATCGCCCAGGTGGTCTTCGACGACAAGGTGACGGTCAACCACACCGGCGACGAGAAGACCGCCGTGCGCTTCCGGCTCGACGCCGAGGGCAGGGTGGTCGACGTGCAGCAGCGGCCGAAATCGCTGCTGGAGACCTTCCGCAACAGGCGCGCCAACGGCGCCGACCTCGATCCCAAGACCGGCGTCAGGATGCTGGGCCGTGAATAGCCTGCAGTCGGTCATCCTCATCCTCTCGGTCGGCTACGCGCTGCTCGGCGCGCTGCTGCTGGTCGTGCTGGTCTATGGACGCCTGCACTGGTCGCTGAAAGCCGCCGCCGTCGTCGTGACCAGCGCCTTCTATGTCGTGAGCTTCGGCGGCATGCGCGGGCTGCTCGGCTGGGCCAGCACGGAGCGGCTCCCCGTCACGTTCAAGCTGTTGAAGTCGCGGATCGTGGAGCCGCATTCGCTGGAGGGCGATCCCGGCTCGATCTATCTGTGGGTCGAGGAGCTCGACGAGGACAACCGGCCGAGCGGCGTGCCGAGAGCCTACCGCGTTCCCTACAGCGATGCGCTGGCCGAGAAGACCCACGCTGCCGAGAACGAGATCGCGGCCGGTCATCCGCAGGGCGGCCGTGCCGCGGATTTCGGCGGCGGCGAAGGCACCATCATCGACGTGGTGCGCGAGTATGTGACGCCGAAGGCCATCCTCGAGACGAGCGGCGGGGATTCCTCGACCGGCGAGTTCAAGGTGCCGTCACCCGGCTCCGAGGGCGTGGTCTTCGCGCCGCTGCCGCCGCCCCGCATGCCGCCCAAGGACGAACAATAAATCCGGTCCTGCGGCGGAATGGCATCCTGGCCATGCGCAACTGGAAAATCGGCTCATGACGGCGCATGCTGGCGTTTGATATCGCTCAAGCCCCCGGTCGCTGCGCTGAATATCCTGACTCTGGAGGAGGCTGCGTGCTGCTTGCTGTGTTCTCGGATATCCATGCCAACCGGCAGGCCTTCGACGCGTGCCTGAAGGCGGCGCGGGCGCGCGGCGCGGAGCGAGTGGTCCTGCTCGGCGATTTCGTCGGCTATGGCGCCGATCCGGAATGGGTGGTCGATACCGCGATGGAGCTGGTCGGGCAGGGCGCGCTGGCGGTGCGCGGCAACCACGACCAGGCGGTCAGCTCGTCGCTCGAGACCATGAATGCCGAGGCCCAGGTCGCCATCGAATGGACCCGCGGACGGCTCGACGCCGCCCAGCGGCGCTTTCTCGCCGAGCTGCCGATGACGGTGGATGAAGGCGAGCGGCTGTTCGTGCATTCGGAAGCCTCGAGCCCGGCACGGTGGACCTATGTCCGCTCGACCACGGACGCCGCCAAGAGCCTGATTGCGACGCCCGCCCACGTCACCTTCTGCGGACACATCCACCGGCCCACGCTCTATTCGATGTCGGTGACGGCGAAGATGACGAGCTTCTCGCCGAAGACCGACATGCCGGTGCAGCTCTTGCGCGGACGGCAATGGCTCGCGGTGCTCGGCTCGGTCGGCCAGCCCCGCGACGGCGATCCCGCGGCGTCCTTCGTGCTGTTCGATACCGAGAGCTGCCAGATCACCTATTGCCGCGTGCCCTACGACATCGATGCGGCCGCGTCCCGTATCCGCGAGAACGGCCTGCCGCATTGGCTGGCCGACCGGCTGGCGCAGGGGCGCTGAGAACGATGCCGAAAACCCTGGTCAAGTCCGGCGCCGAGATCGACGGCTACACGATCGGCGAATGCGTGCATTCCGGCGGCATGGCGACGCTGTGGAGCGTCACCCACCCCGGCATCTCCGTGCCGCTGCTGATGAAGATTCCGCGCGTCTCCGAGGGCGAGGATCCGGCGGCGATCGTGTCCTTCGAGATGGAGATGATGATCCTGCCGCGACTGGCCGGGCCGCACGTGCCGACCTGCTTCGGCACCGGCGATTTCGCCAGGCAGGCCTATGTCGTGATCGAGCGCATTCCCGGTACCACGCTCTACAAGCGGCTGCCCGACCTGCCGCTGCCTTACGACGAGGCGCGGGCGCTCGTCGCCAGGATCGCGGCCGCGCTCGCCGACCTGCACCGGCAGAACGTCATCCATCACGACATCAAGCCGAGCAGCATCATGTTCCGCGAGAGCGGCGAGGCGGTGCTGATCGACTACGGCCTGTCGCACCATACCGATCTGCCGGACCTGCTGCAGGAGGAGTTTCGCCTGCCTTACGGCACCGCGCCCTACATGGCGCCGGAGCGGCTGCTGGGATCGCGCGACGATCCGCGCAGCGATCTGTTTTCGCTCGGCGTGCTGCTCTATTTCTTCACCACCGGCGAACGGCCGTTCGGCGAGGGCGAGACGCTGCGGGCTATGCGGCGCCGGCTGTGGCGCGATCCCTATCCGCCGCGTGCGCTGCGCGCCGACTATCCGCCCTGGCTGCAGGAGGTGGTGCTGCGCTGCCTGGAGATCCAGCCGGTGTGGCGGTATCCGACCGCCTCCCAGCTCGCCTTCGATCTCGTGCACCCCGACCAGGTCAGGCTGACCGCGCGCTCGGAGCGGCTCAAGCGCGATCCGCTCTCCACGGTGTTGCGGCGCCGGTTCAACCGCGACGTGACGCAGCCGCAACGCAAAGCCGACGTCGCGGCGCAAATCGCCTCGAGCCCGATCGTCGCGGTCGCGCTCGACACCGCCGAGGGCGCGCCCGAGCTGAACGAGGCGCTGCGCGTCACCGTTGAACGGATCCTCGCGACCCTGCCCGCGGCACGGCTTGCCTGCGTCAACGTGCTGAAGCTCAGCCGCATCGCCATCGACCGGACGCTGGACGAGCGGGGCTCCAACAAGCATGTCGACCGGCTGGTGGCGCTGCGCCACTGGGCGACGCCGCTCAGGCTCGACGAAAGCAGGCTCTCGGCGCATGTGCTGGAGGCGGTCGACCCCGCCGCGGCGCTGCTGGAGTTCGCCGAGGCCAACTCGGTCGACCACATCATCATCGGCGCGCGGCAAAGCTCGTTCAAGCGCACGCTGCTCGGCAGCGTCTCGGCCAAGGTGGCGGCGGAAGCCTCCTGCACCGTCACCGTGGTGCGGCCGCAGCGGCTGGCGGAGGACTCCGGAGAAGCGTCAGCCAGCGAAGCCGCCGGCTAAGCCGCCGCGCTTGCGGCGGATCGGCAGCCAGAACTGCGGACCGACGTCGCTGGAGTCGGAGCTCACGGCGAAGAACTGGATGATCTCGTGGCACGGCTCGCAGTGGAACAGGTTGCGCGACGCGGCTGCCTTGGACATCTCGGTCAGGCAGTGGGGGCAAAGTGGATTCATCTCGCGTATTCCGGAAAGGGGGATCTCAATGCCGGGGCTGCGGCCGGAACTGGCGCTCCAGTTCCGGAACGTCGGTCCGGGTCTCGTTGACGGGTTTGAGATCGGCGCGCTCGTAGCGGCCGAAGAAGAAGTCGAGGTCCGGATGCGGGCGCCGCGGGATGCGGCATCTGCGCTTCGGCCGACGCTTCACGATCGCAATCTGCATCGGCGTCACGCCACGCCCCGATCGGCCGGGGCGACGCGGGCTGAAATCCCGACCTTTTCCGGCCGGGTACACCTGCTGCAGCGCGGCGCGATCGCCGCATGAACGCCAGGACACAACGCCACGCCACTCGGGACCAGGGTCGTCGTCATGATGCGCTCCCGAAAAACTGGGAGCGCATTTGTGATGTGATTTGCGCGAATCGGGGAAGCCCGGAGGAATACGGATTCGACGAACTATTCTTCGCGGCCCGGCGACGTCCGCGAGAGCCGCAAGGCGGGTGTGCTGCGCTTTCGCGGCTTCAGATCGCCTCGCCGCGCGCGGATGCGGCCGCATTGCGGATCGCGGCGATGCTGGTCTTGTAGGCCTCCTGCGTGCCGCCCTTGAACACGGCGGTGCCGGCCACGAAGGCGTTGGCGCCGGCCGCGGCCAGCGAGCCGGCAACGTCGGGTCCGACGCCGCCGTCGACCTCGATGTCGATCGGGCGGCCCGCGGTCATCGCGCGGATGTCGCGGATCTTGCCGAGCGCGGAGGGAATGAAGGCCTGGCCGCCGAAGCCGGGATTGACCGACATCACCAGCACGAGGTCGACGAGGTCGATGACGTATTCGAGCGCGCTGATCGGCGTGCCCGGGTTGAGCGAGACGCCGGCCTTCTTGCCGAGCGCGCGGATGGCCTGCAGCGAGCGGTGCAGATGCGGCCCCGCCTCGGCGTGCACGGTGATGTGGTCGCAGCCCGCCTTGGCGAAGGCTTCGAGATAGGGGTCGCACGGCGCGATCATCAGATGCGCGTCGAAGACCTTCTTCGTATGCGGCCGCATCGCCTTGATGACGTCGGGCCCATAGGAGATGTTGGGAACGAAATGCCCGTCCATCACGTCGAGATGGATCCAGTCGGCGCCGGCGGCATCGACCGCGCGCACCTCTTCGCCGAGCCTGGAGAAATCGGAGGCCAGGATCGACGGCGCGATCACCAGGGGTCGGGGGGCGAAGGGCTGGGTCATGAGGCTGTTCCCCGCGGACGCTTGAAGGACGGGCCTCGCCTAACATGGGGGATGACCGGGAGCAATGCGCCCAGGACGCGCCTCCCGTGGGTGGAAAAATCTGCCGCTTCGGCACGAATTGCCGGGGCATGCCGGTGCCGCGAGAGGCCGCAAGGGCCGATTTCATTGAGGTTTTTGCGCTGGCACGGTGCTTGCTGGTCTCTTCGTCAGCATTGGCCGCGACCTGCGGCGCTGGTTGGAGTTGTCGACAATGTTGTTCGCCCTCGGTGCCGTGTCCTCCGCGCTCGACGCGCTGCAGTCGCTGACGTCGCAGAAATCCTCGGCCACGCAACAGACCGGCTTCGGCCATGGCACGGCCAACCCGTTCGCCTTCGACAGCGGCAGCAACACGAGCAGCAACTCGACCGACGCGTTGTCCTGGGTCAATTCCGGCAACCGCCCGCAGATCTCGCCGGAGACCATGAGCGCGCTGCTCGCGGCCCAAAGCCAGTCCGCGACGGGATCGACGACATCGACATCGTCCCCGACCAGCCGGCAGGACGCGCTGAAGGACCTGTTCTCGCAGATCGACGCCGACGGCGACGGCAAGATCACCAAGTCGGAATTCGAGAACGCGCTGGGCGCCGGCGGCACCAATCTGGCGCAGGCCGATGACGTTTTCTCCAAGCTTGATGCGAATTCGGACGGCAGCGTCAGCCTCGACGAGATGTCGAAAGCGCTGAAGGGCGCCGGGCACCGTCATCACCACCATGCGGCCGGTGCGAGCGGCGCCGGCGACGGCTCGGATTCCTCGACGCAGGCGAGCGGCGGGTCGACCTCGACTTCGGTCACCAATGCCGACGGCTCGACCACGACCACCGTCAAATATGCCGACGGCTTCAAGGTCTCCATGACGACGCCCGGCGCCTCCAGCGCTTCGAGTTCCGCCAACTCGCCCTACAACTGGTTCGAGCAGATGATGCAGCGCGAGGCGCAGGCGATCTCGACCTCGACCGCATCCTCGGCCGTATCGATGACGGCCTGATCGCGTTTCCGCCTTCCCAGTCGTCATGCCCGCAGAATGCGGGCACCCCCTGTGTCCCGCTTCACTGATCGCCTCCAGGCATTCCTGACGGCAGGACACGGGATCGCCGGACCCAAGGCCCGGCGATGACGGGAGCGGTGGCGGCCCGCGATGCTGACCGTGTTTGGGGAAAGACAATGGAGCGAGGCGCGCCATCCGTCGCCAACGACAATCGCCTTCTTCAGACGGCGTTCTTCCTCTGCGCGATCGGCGCCATCTGCGGCGGCCTGCTCGCGAGTGATCGTCAGGGAGCCTGGCAATGGCTACACTATCTGACGAAGCCGACCGCGACGGCGCTGCTCATCGTCATGGTCCTGCGAAACGCCTCGATGACGACCTACCGGCGGGCGATCGCCGCCGGTCTGGCGTTTGCGCTTGCCGGGGACGTCTTCCTCATGCTCCCGGGTGACCGTTTTCTCTGGGGGCTCGTCTGCTTTCTGCTGACGCATTGCGCCTACATCTATGCGCTGACGCGCGATGCGCGTCCCGGCGAGTGGCCGATCTTTGCCGGTTTTGCCGTCGTTGCACTCTTGATGGTAGCCGGCCTCTGGAATGCAGTGCCCGCCGCCATGAGACTGCCTGTGGCGCTCTACGCTGCGGCTCTCGCCTTCATGGCCGCCCAGGCCGTGTCGCGGGCAAGCCGGATGCCGCGGGGAACGCCGGCCGGAGAAGCGGCGCGCTTGGCAGCCATGGGCGGCGTCTTGTTCCTGATCAGCGATACGATCCTCGCCTATGGACGTTTCCGCTGGACCATTCCGGGCCAATCGCTTTGGGTGCTCGGCTCCTACTATATCGCTCAATGGCTGTTCGCGCGGTCGACTGATGCGACCAGCCGCGCCGAAATAGGCCAGACCTCGTCGAATTCGGAAGATCGCGTCGCCTGATCGCGCATATGAGCCGCGGCTCGATGGCCGCGTGGGCGGATCCGGCCTTTTATTTGAGCATGATCCATTTTGGAAAACCGCTTCACGCTTTTCCGGATCATGCTTCTACCCGAACCGGTCCTTCCACGCCGGCTGCGCATCCGCAAACGGCAGCGCGGTCGCGGTGTAGACGCCGCGGGCGATCGCGCGCGCAACGACATTGGCGGCGACCATGCCGAGCTCGGTCAGGCCGACCAGCGGCTCGACCGGCTTTGCGCAGGTGGCGGCGGCGAACAGCACGTCGCCGTCGAGCGGCGCGTGCACGGGATAGATGGCGCGCGCAACGCCGGTCTGCGCAATCATGGCAAGCCGCTTGGCTTGCGTCTTGGTCAGCGTGGCGTCGGTGACGACGACCGCGAGCGTGGTGTTTTCGCGCGGGCTCGCCGCGGGTCCGCCCTTGATGCGCATCTCGAGCATGCCGGGCGTGAAGGAGGCCGGCAGGCCGCGGCCGCCGAACTCGTCGCCGACCTCGAACGGCGCGGCCCAGAACCACGGACCGTCGCCCACGGTGACGCTGCCGACCGCGTTGACCACGGCGAGCGCTGCGACCGTGACGCCGTCCTGCGTCGTCGCGGACGCCGAGCCGAGCCCGCCCTTGAAGTTCGCAGTCGTGGCGCCAAGGCCCGCGCCGACGCTGCCGAGCGCGAAATCGGAGCCGGCCGCTTCCGCGGCCGCATGGCCGAGATCGCGATAGGGCGAGAAGCGGCCCCAGGCCTTGTCGCCGCCATTGAGCAGATCGAACACGATCGCGCCGGGCACGATCGGGATCACCGCGTCGCGGATTCTCAAGCCGCGGCCACGCTCGGCGAGCCAGGCCTGCACGCCGCCGGCGGTGTCGAGACCGAAGGCCGAGCCACCGGACAGCGCGAGCGCGTCGACACGCTCGACCGTATTGGCGGGATCGAGCAGCGCATCCTCGCGCGTGCCGGGCCCGCCGCCGCGCACGTCGATCGCGGCCACCGCCGGCGCGTCGAACACGATCGCGGTCGCGCCGGAGGCGAGCCTCGCGTCGTCGGCATGTCCGACGCGGACGCCGGCGATATCGGTGAGCAGGTTTTTCACGACGGCGCTCCGGGCGGCTGAAGGCAACTCGGATCAAGCGATATCGCAGCCGCGCCGCGCGCTCAACTGCCAAGCGCGGTGCGGATCATCCGCGCGAGCTCCGATTTGCGGTAGGGCTTTGCGAGCAGCAGCACGCCGGAGTCGAGCCGGCCGTGATGGACGATGGCGTTGTGGGTATAGCCCGAGGTGAACAGCGTCTTCAGTTGCGGGCGGCGGCGGGCCGCCTCGTCGGCGAGCTGGCGGCCGTTCATCTGGCCCGGCATGATCACGTCGGTGAAGAGCAGGTCGATCACGGCATCGCCGTCGATCAGGGCGAGCGCCTCCGCGGCATCGGCCGCCTCCAGCGCGGTATAGCCGAGGCCCCTGATCTGGGTCGCCACATACTGGCGGACCAGCGCGTCGTCCTCGACGATCAGGATCGTCTCATGGCCGCCTTCGACGTGCCCGTTCTGCGCCGCCTCGAAAGCGGTTTCGTCCGTCCCGGTCGAGCGCGGCAGATAGATCTTGACGCTCGTGCCGTGGCCTTCCTCGCTGTAAATCTTGACGTGCCCGCCCGACTGCTTGACGAAGCCGAACACCATGCTCAGCCCGAGCCCGGTGCCCTTGCCGACCTCCTTGGTCGTGAAGAAGGGGTCGAAGACCCGTTCCACGAGATCGGCCGGAATACCGCTGCCGGTGTCGCTGACCGCAATCATCACGTAGTTGCCGGCGGCGACGTCGGCATTCACTGCCGCATAGCCTTCGTCGAGGGAGACGTTGCGAGTCTCCAGCACGAGCTTGCCGCCGTCGGGCATGGCGTCGCGCGCGTTGAGGGCGAGATTGAGGATCGCGGTGGTGAGCTGGCTCGGATCGACCAGCGCCGGCCATGTAGCCTCGGCGAGCTGCATGGTGATGGCGATCTGCTCGCCCAGCGTCGGCTGCAGGAGCTTGGCGGTCTCCAGCGCCAGGGCGTTGACGTCGATCTCGCGCGGCTGCAGCGGCTGCTGGCGCGCGAAAGCGAGCAGGTGCTTGGTCAACTGCGCGCCGCGCTCGGCGGCGTCGTCGATCAGCCTGGTGATGGCGGCGAGCTCGGGACGGTCGGCGACGGCGTCGGACAGGATTCCGATCGTGCCGGTGATGACCGTGAGCACGTTGTTGAAGTCGTGGGCGATGCCGCCGGTCAACTGGCCGATGGCGTCCATCTTCTGGACCTGCCTGATCTGGGCTTCCGCGGCGCGCTTCTCGGTGAGGTCGCGCCCGATGAAGAAATGGCGCCTGACCGGCTCCGACCAGGTGCCCATCCAGTTCAGCGTCACCTCGTGACCGTCGCGGTGGAAGTAGCGCGCCTCGAAGCTGCGCTTGACCTGGCCGCGACGCGCGGCGCGCATTTCCTCGCGCGTGGCCTCGAGATCGTCGGGATGGACGAAATCGACGGCATTGCGTCCGATCATGGCCTCCGGCTCGAAGCCGAGGATGTCGGCCACGCTCGGGCTGACCTGGACGAAATTGCCGTAGCCGTCGGTGACCAGGATCAGATCCTGCGACGCCTCGAAGATGCGCTGGCGCTCCTCGATCGCCTGCTGCGTACGTTTGCGATCGCTGACGTCGCGGACGACCTTGGTGGCGCCGATGATCTCGCCGCCGCCCGATCGCAGCGGTGAGACGCTCAACATCACGGCGAGCTGGCGGCCGTCCCTGTGGCGGCGGACGGTCTCCTGCTGCTCGATGCCGACGCCGTTGCGAATGCGGGCCAGGATATCCTTGACCTCCGCGCGCCGGTCCTCCGGCACGATCAGATCGATGTGCCGTCCGACGGCGTCGGCGGCCGAATAGCCGAACAGGCGCTCGGCGGCGCGGTTCCATGCGGTGATCGTGCCGTCGAGCGACTTGGTGATGACGGCGTCGTTGGACGACTGGACGACGGCGCTGAACAGGCGCTCCCGCTCGCTCCTGATGTCCCGTTCGGCATCGGCGCGCCGCCGCAACACGCCGACCAGACCCGCCATCCGCGCCTGCAGGCGAACGTTCTCGATCAGCAGCACCGCGAGCACGAAGGTCGCGGCACAAAGCCCGTAGATGCGGCCGGCATAGAAACCGAGATCGAAACGGGCGACGTTGACGATCGCCGATAGCGCGATGTCGAACAGCCAGGCGCACATCACGACCATGAGCCAGACGTCGATCAGGCTGTACGGCTTGCGGAACCAGAGCGAAACCAGTGCCGCGAAGCTCAGCGACCACACGAAGGAGACCACCCCGATCATGACCGGCGTGTAGCTGCCCTCGCTCAACAGCACCGGCAGCTGGTCGTGCCCGGCGGTGACGATCCAGGTGAACACGATCGTGCCGGCGGCGACCCCGAGCACGCTGCCCAGGATCGCGTTTCGCGCCAGGCCCCAGATCCTGGGGCCGCCATCGGCCTCCTTCAGCCAGGCATAGGCCAGCACGAACAGCGGAAAGCCGCCGTGCCAGATCATGTACAGCCAGACCGTGGTTTGCGGACCGGCGCCCAGCAGTCCGGCCGGGGCGAAAAGCCCGGGGAAGGTGAGGGCGTGGACCACGGCCGTCGCCGCGCTGAACAGATAGCCGGTCGAAAGCATGATCAGCGCGCGGGTCCGCAGCGCCGCGAATTGCGACAACAGCAGCACTGCGGTGATCGTGTCGCTGACGGCAAGCGCGGATTGATGGCTGGCGACGAAGGCCGGAACCGGAGGCAGTGGAACGCCGGCGAAGGGAACGGCGAGCGCGAACAGGATCGAGGATATGCCGACGACGGCGAGCGCCGCGTTGCGATCACTGCGATCGGGAGGCAAGGTCGAAAGAAAGGCGCTTCTGTCGCTCCCCGCCACCCTCATCCTCTCACCGACCGGCATGCATCGCGCCTCGCTGGTTCCCTCGGAGCGGGCGCCACGCTCCTCCAGACAGCCGTCATGGTGCGTGATCGGAGGATAGGCGTGCGCGACTCAATCAACGGTTATATATTACTAGCGTTTTTGAGAGCGACGAGCCGGACAACGGGTAACATGACCTTTACTGGCCCCGAGAAATAATGGCGGCTTCGCACCCATGGCTTCCCGGCTCGGGAATGCCGTGTATTCGACCGATATCAATTCCAGGACGCCGGGAGTTGTTCCCATGCACCGCATTCTCGTCATCGACGACCAGAAGGACGTCCGTGCGATGATGTCCATCGTGCTCCGGGTCAATCGTTTCGAGGTGGTCGAGGCGGAGAGCGGCGCGGCCGGGTTGAAGGCATTCGGCGAATCCACGTTCGACGCTGCGATCGTGGACATCTTTCTGGCCGATGCCAGCGGCGTCGACGTCATCGCGGCGATCCGCGAGCGCGCGCCCGGGCTCCCGATCGTTGCGGTTTCCGGCATGACCGCGCTCGACTTCATGGAGCAGTCGAGCGAGCTTGGGAACGTGGCGTGCCTGCAAAAGCCGTTCCGTCCCAACGATCTCCTGCAGGCGCTCGAGGCGGCGCAGTCGGCCGGCGAGCCGGCGAGTGGCCGCCCGGCGGCGGCGCTCTGATCCGCACGAAAAAACGCCCCGGCCGAGCCGGGGCGTTCGACGACGAAATCTCTCCGCCGATGGAGATCAGGAGCCCTTGGCACCGATCTCGGTGTAGCCGCCCTTGGCGTCCCACTTGTAGACGACGTAGTCGATCTGCTTGATGTCGCCCTTGGCGTCATACTCGATCGGTCCGATCACGGTGTCCCACTTGCCGGCCTTGATGGTCGCCATGACCTTCTTGGCGTCGGTGGTGCCGGCCTTCTTCGCGGCTTGCGACCAGACCTGGATCGCGGCGTAGGTGTAGAGCGTGTAGCCCTCGGGGTCGATGTTCTTGGCCTTGAAGCGCTCGACGATCGCCTTGGCGGTCGGCTTGTTGCGCGGATCGGGGCCGAAGGTGAACAGCGTGCCTTCGCCGGCCGGGCCGGTGATCGAGGCGTACTCCTTGTCGGCGAGCGCGTCGCCGGCCATCAGCACCGTCTTCAAGCCCTGGTCGCGCATCTGGCGCAGGATCAGTCCCGATTCCTGATGGTAGCCGCCGACGTAGACGAGGTCGATGTTGTCCTTCTTCAGGCGCGAGACGATCGCGTTGAAGTCCTTGTCGCCCTTGTTGTAGGACTCGTACATCTTCTCGGTGATGCCGGCCTTGTTGAGCGCCTTCTTGGTCTCGTCGGCGAGACCTTTGCCGTAGGTGGTCTTGTCGTTGAGGATCGCGATGTTCTTGCCCTTGAAGTTCTTGGCGATGAACTGGGCAGCGATCAGGCCCTGCTGGTCGTCGCGGCCGCAGACGCGC
>NZ_JAGWUA010000223.1 GCF_028868675.1 Bradyrhizobium sp. | reverse complement strand
TGCGGGGCGTTCCGGTAGTTGGAGTTGCCGATCACCAGCGCCACGCGCTGCTCGGGGCCCTGCAGCGCGGTCGGCGCGGCGTTGCCCGGCTGGACGGGGGCGGTCTGGGCGGCGGCGGGGCTGCAGGCGAAGCCCAACAGGCTTCCGACGAGGCCCGCATACATCAGAATGGATTTGAGGCGGAACATGGCGTGCTCCTTTGGCACTGATCTCGATCGCGAGATTGGTGGCGGAGAAGCTAGACCGCGTTCGGAGGAAGGGACGTGATGTCGGTCACCGTGGGGAGGAGCGTGATCTGGGTCACGCTGGAGCGGGCGTGGCGGGTCTTGTTGCGCTGTCAGACCCTCATGGTGGGGAGCGCGGAACGCGCGTCTCGAACCAAGAAGGCCGCAATCTTGCCCGCGAGCCATCGCAGGGCGAGACCAGGATGAGTTTCGCTTCTACCCATCCTGCGGGCTGTCACCATAACGTGGATCATATTGGCGACTACCGAGGTGTTGCTGGCGACGCGGGCTGACTGACCAGGTTGACGCGACCGAACGATCCTGGGCCATGCACCTTGCGGAACGTGAATGTGTTCTCGTGCAGACGGTATGAGCAGCCCGAAATGGTTCTGTTGTCGCCGCCGAATATGTTCTTGTTGGAAGTTGGTGCCACGAGAGCAACGATTTCGTCGTTTGGCCCGCCGGGAAACATCTGAAGGTCGCCCACCTTCGATGCGGCGAGGGGAGACATCGAAAAGTTTCCGATGATCGTGACCTGAGGGTATTCTCTGGTGAGCTTGTTCGCGCAATCCTTGATAAGTTCGGGCGTAATGTATTGTTTGGCGGCTTCGGCCGTCTCGTATCTTGCTTTCAAGCCCGGCATCGCGCGTGGCGATATCCCCATGACGGATTCCTGGGCGAAGCCAGAGCCTGGCGATTCGGGTGCCGATGTCGTCGTGCATCCCGTCAGGAATAGGCTCGCTGTCGTCATCAGAATGAGGAATCGCATCCTAAATCTCAAGGTAGTATTGATTGGTTGATCTCTATTAGAGAGTGTTGCGATCTGTCCAGAGGCAGGTTGTATCGACCCACAGGCTTCCCAACAGGAGAGGATCGTCCACGACCGACGCGCCTTGCGGATTGTACGATGATCTTGGCGGTTCTGATTTGCCCGACGTGTCAAATGATTTTCGTAAAAACGAAACATCGGCCGAAACCCCTGACCACTGTGCATGGGGTTGAACCGCAAGTTTTGCGGGGAGCGCGTGACATCGGCACGCTCGGCGCCTTCAGGAGAAGAACGCGATCTTCTCGGCCTGGGTCATGCGGCGGATCGGCGCGAGGGGATCGTTGGCGGCGGGCGGCGGCTGTTGCAGCATGCCGCTGGCGAGGATGGTGGCGCCGAGCGAGGCCTCCTCGGGCAGCGGCGAGGGCATGGGAAGCCGCGCGGCCTGCGCCACCGCCTCCGGCAAGGCTCGCTCGATCGCCGCCGTGGCGGCCTCGGGAGCCGCAACCGCCGCGACCGGTTTGGCCGGAATCGGCTCCGCCGTGACGGGTGGCCCGGCCGGAGGCACGACCTCGGCGAGCTCCGCGGTCGCCTCGTCGAAGTCCGGATCGGCCGCCGCCATCTCCAGCGCGACCAGATCCAGCACGGCTTCGTCTTCCGCTTCCGCCGCGGCGTCGGTCGAGAGCTCCTCGACCATGTCGGCGGCTGCGATTTCGGCCGCGCTCTCCGCGATGACGTCGGCGCGCTCGGGCGCGATGGCGGCCTGCTCCGGCAACTCCGCGGCGGCTGCGCTGCCGGCGCCGATCTCCATGGCGGCCTCGACGTTCGGCGCTGCCGTCGTCTCATGCGCGGCCTGGGGCGCTTCCGGTGCCGGGGCAGCGGGGCGCGCGGCGCCTGTGTCTGTCTGCTCGACCATGTCCTTCAGGAGATCGAAGGCGGCCTTGAGCTCGGCGTGCGGATCGAGGCCCGAAATCTGTCCACAGGCGCTCTCGATGGATACGAGCTGCGAATCGATGAGGTCGCAGATTCGCCCGTCGGCGCCGATCTCGCGCCAGCGCCAGGAGATCTCCTTGACGATGCGCACACCCCGATGGATCGCCCCGAGGCTCGCCTCGATCGCCGCGCGGTCGAACGCCGCGCCGGCGGCGATTTCCGCCTTCGCGATCGCCTGGCGGATCGCCGCCAGCGCGCCGGGCAGCCGGTCCTCGACGACGGGTTGGCGCTGTGCCGCAAGGGTTTCCTCGATTCTGGCCACCGCATCGAGCACCATGGTCGTATCGGCGTTGCGGTTGCGCTTGGCATATTCGCCGAGGAACCAGCGGCCGCGCGCGGTCTCCATGAAGGCTTCGCGGATCGCGTCGTAATCCGCTTCCGTGGGCTCGGCCGCACGGGCGGAAATCGGCGAGAGGGCGAATGCTTCGTTGGCCATGGCAATCTCGTCGCGCAAATCACTGCGCGTTACTGTAACGATCACCACGATATCGACCGAATCGCAATTGAATTGATGCCGCCCGAATCACAAATCCCCATAGCTTCGGCTCATGCGAGCCGACGATTCGCCGTCCGGCTGGCGCTGTTCTACTCGACGTCGTTCGCCGTGGTCGGCACGCATCTGCCGTTCTTCACGGTGTGGCTGAAGGCCGTCGGCATCGAGGCGGCATGGATCGGAATCATCTGCGCCGTCCCCGCGGTCACGCGCTTCACCACGCTGCCTTTCATCACCGGCCTTGCCGAACGGCGCCGCGCGCTGCGCACCGCGCTGGTCCTGACCGCGCTCGGCGCCGCGATCAGTTTTGCGCTGCTCGGTACGCAGCACCGGCCCTGGCCGATCTTCCTGCTCTATGTCGCGACCTGCTGCTTCTGGACGCCGCTGATCCCCTTGACCGATGCCTACGCGCTGCGCGGCGTCGCCCGCTACGGTCTCGATTACGGTCCGCTCAGGTTGTGGGGATCGGTCGCCTTCATCGCCGGCGCGCTCGCCTGCGGCCTCCTGGTCGATGTGATCGCCGCGCGCGAGCTGATCTGGGTGATCGTCGCGCTCGCGCTGCTCGCTTCGCTGACGAGCCTGTCGCTGCAGCCGCTCGACGAGGCGCGGCGCAAGACCGCGCTCGCCCATGGCGGCAAGCGCCTGCTCGGCGATGCGAGCTTTCTCGCGATCGTCATCTCGGCGGCGCTGATCCAGAGCAGCCACGTCGCCTACTACACCTTCGCCTCGATCAACTGGCAGGCCCACGGGCTCGGCGGGCTGACGATCGCGGCACTTTGGGCGCTCGGCGTGTTCGCCGAGATCGTCGTGTTCGCGGTGTCGCCGCGGCTGGCGCTGCATCCGGCGGCTCTCGTGGCGATCGGCGGCCTCGCCGCCGTGACGCGCTGGTCGATCACGGCGCAGGAGCCGCCGCTCGCGCTGCTCGCGGTCGTCCAGCTCGGCCACGGCCTGACCTACGGCCTGACCCAGGTCGGCACCATGAATCTTCTGGTTCATCACGTGCCGGTGCACCAGATGGCGCGGGGGCAGGGCTATTTTGCCGCTGTCAACGGGCTTCTCGCCTCGACCACCTCGGTGCTGTCGGGCGCGCTCTACGCCCGCTACGGCGAGGGCCTCTACTACGTCATGGCGGCGATGGCGGGCGGCGGCGCGCTCCTGATGTGGTCGGCGCGGCACCGGCTGATGGCTCAGCCCCAGAGCGAGGCTTCCGGCGGATAGACCAGGCTGCCGTCGTAGCGCAGGCCGTGGTCGCGATCGCGCGCCAAGAGCAGCGGGCCGTCGAGATCGACGAAGCGGGCCTGCGGCGTCAGCAGCATGGCCGGCGCCATCGACAGCGAAGTCGCGACCATGCAGCCGACCATGATCTGAAAGCCCAGCGCCTCGGCCGCGTCCGCCATCGCCAGCGCCTCGGTGAGGCCGCCGGTCTTGTCGAGCTTGATGTTGACCGCGTCATAGCGGTCCCGCAGCGGCGCGAGCGAGGAACGGTCGTGCACGCTCTCGTCGGCGCAGACGGCCAGCGGCCGCCGGATGCGCGCCAGCGCCTCGTCCTTGCCGGCCGGCAGCGGCTGTTCGACCAGGGTGACGCCGGCGTCGGCGCAGGCCGCGAGGTTTTGCGCCAGATTGGCTGGCGTCCAGGCCTCGTTGGCGTCGACGATGAGCTCCGATTGCGGAGCGGCCTTGCGCACGGCTGCGATCCGCTCGCAATCGCCGTCGCCGCCGAGCTTGATCTTGAGGAGCGGGCGGTGCGCCGCCCTGGCGGTCGCCTCCGCCATGGCTTCTGGGCTGCCCAGCGAGATCGTGTAGGCGGTGGTGCAGGGGCGCGGCGCGCCGCGTTGCAACAGGGTCCAGGCCCGCAACCCCGCCTCCTTGGCCTCGAGGTCGACCAGCGCGCAGTCCAGCGCGTTGCGGGCGGCGCCCGGCGGCATCGCGGTTTGCAGGGCCTGTCGGTTCAGGCCGGCCGAAACCGCATCCCGCATGGTCTGGATGGCCAAGAGTGTCGCCTCCGGCGTCTCGCCATAGCGCGGATAGGGCACGCATTCGCCGCGTCCGACAAGCCCCGCGCGGCTGATCTCGGCCAGCACCGTGATGGCTTCGGTCTTGGCTCCCCGGCTGATGGTGAAGCTGCCGGCGATCGGGAAACGCTCGATTCGCGCCGCCAACATTGGAAGTCCGCTGGAAGTCATTTAAAACTCTGGCAATTTCGAACCGTTAGGTTGCCTTGGGCAACTAACTATGGCTGGTTGGGGATACCTTCTTCAAGGTAGGGGCGCGTGCGCAACCATCTCTTTTCCTCCGCGCGTGCAGCGACGGCACGGGAGCGGGCATCGTGAGCGGCGATCCGAAACTGGAGCGGATTGCAAAGGGCAATGCGCTGGCGCTGTGCGCGACCGGCACCTGGACCGCGAGCTTCGCGCCGGTGCTGGAGCGGATGGTGGCCGATGCCGAACAGCTCGCCGGCAGCCGTCCCAACATCTTCATCGACGTCTCCGAGGTCAGCAAGCTCGACACCTTCGGCGCCTGGCTGATCGAGCGCCTGCGCCGCAGCCTGACCCAGGGCAAGGTCGAGGCGCAGATCGCAGGCCTGTCGGCCAATTATTCGAGCCTCGTCGACGAGGTGCGGCGGGTCAAGGCCGCGCCCGTGATCGAGGCCGATGCCGTCACGATCGCCGGCATGCTCGAGCAGATCGGCCGCAGCGTCGCCGGGGTCTCCGGCACGCTGACGAGCCTCGTCGACATGCTCGGCGCGGTGCTGGCTGCGAGCGGCCACGTGCTGATCCACCCGCGCTCGTTCCGCCTGACCTCGACCGTGCATCATCTCGAGCAGGTGTGCTGGCGCGCGGTGCCGATCATCGTGCTGATCACCTTCCTGATCGGCTGCATCATCTCGCAGCAGGGCATCTTCCACTTCCGCAAATTCGGGGCCGACATCTTCGTGGTCGACATGCTGGGCGTGCTGGTGCTGCGCGAGATCGGCGTGCTGCTGGTCGCGATCATGGTCGCCGGCCGTTCCGGCAGCGCCTATACCGCCGAGCTCGGCTCGATGAAGATGCGCGAGGAGATCGACGCGCTGCGCACCATGGGCTTCGATCCGATCGAGGTGCTGATCCTGCCGCGCATGCTGGCGCTGGTGATCGCGCTGCCGATCCTCGCCTTCCTCGGCGCCATGGCCGCGCTCTATGGCGGCGGGCTCGTCGCCTGGCTCTACGGCGGCGTCGATCCCGAAGCCTTCCTGCTGCGCCTGCGCGACGCCATCTCGATCGATCATTTCATCGTCGGTCTGGTCAAGGCGCCGGTCATGGCTGCGGTGATCGGCATCGTCGCCTGCGTCGAGGGGCTCGCCGTGCAGGGCAGCGCGGAATCGCTCGGCCAGCACACCACCTCGTCGGTCGTGAAGGGCATCTTCTTCGTCATCGTGATGGATGGCGTGTTCGCGATCTTCTTCGCCTCGATCGGGATGTGACGATGGCGCAGGACATCCAGGCCAGGATCCAGAACCCGATCATCCGCGTCCGCGACGTCACCGTGCAGTTCGGCGCGACGCGCGTGCTCGACGGGCTCGACCTCGACGTCCGGCGCGGCGAGATCCTCGGCTTCGTCGGCCCCTCCGGCGCCGGCAAGTCGGTGCTGACGCGCACCATCATCGGGCTCGTGCCCAAGGTCGGCGGCCGCATCGAGGTGTTCGGCGTCGATCTCGATGCCGCCGACGCCGCCGAGCGCCGCGGCGTGGAGCGGCGCTGGGGCGTGCTGTTCCAGCAGGGCGCGCTGTTCTCCTCGCTCACCGTGCGGCAGAACATCCAGTTTCCGATGCGCGAATATCTCGACCTCTCGCAGCGCCTGATGGACGAGATCACCATGGCCAAGCTCGCCATGGTCGGCCTGAAGCCCGAGGTGACCGAGCGCTACCCTTCCGAGCTTTCCGGCGGCATGATCAAGCGCGTGGCGCTGGCGCGCGCGCTGGCGCTCGACCCGGAACTGGTGTTCCTGGACGAGCCGACCTCAGGCCTCGACCCGATCGGCGCCGGCGACTTCGACGAACTGGTCAGGACCCTGCAGCGCACTTTGGGCCTGACCGTTTTCATGGTAACCCACGATCTCGACAGCCTCTATACAGCCTGCGACCGCATCGCCGTTTTGGGGAACGGTAAGATCATTGCTGCAGGGTCGATCGCCGACATGCAGGCCTCGCAGCATCCCTGGTTGAGGCAATATTTCCATGGCAAGCGCGCCCGCGCGGTCATGAGCTGAGGGGCGGGAGTGTTCTGATGGAAACGCGGGCGAACTACGTATTGATCGGATCCTTCACGCTGGCCGTGATCGCCGCGGCGATCGGCTTCGTGCTCTGGTTCCAGTCGCTGCACACCACCAAGCAGCGCAGCCCCCTGCGTGTCGTGTTCGAGGGACCGGCGGCGGGACTGCGCAATGGCGGCAGCGTCAACTTCAATGGTATTCGGGTGGGCGAGGTGGTCTCGGTGAAGCTCGACAACCCGCGACGGGTCGTCGCGCTGGCGATGATCGAGAACAAGGCGCCGATCCGCAAGGACACCCTGGTCGGCCTGGAGTTCCAGGGCCTGACCGGCGTCGCCGCGATCTCGCTCAAGGGCGGCGAGGAGGCGGCTCCCCCGCCGCCGCTCGACGAGGACGGCATCCCGATCCTGACCGCCGATCCGAACAAGCTGCAGGACGTCACCGAAGCGATCCGCGGCACGCTGCAGAACATCAACAAGCTCGTTGCCGACAATCAGGAGTCGGTGACGAAATCGCTGAAGAATCTCGAGACCTTCACCGCCTCGCTGTCGCGCAATTCCGAGCGCATCGACGCCGTGATGGCCAAGGTCGACGGCGTCATGCTCAAGGCCGACAATTTGATGCTCGGCCTCAATACGCTGGCCGGCGGCAAGGACGGCGGCGAACTGTTCCTTGCGGTCAAGTCGATCCGTGAACTCGCCGACGACTTCGACAAGCGCTCCGGAGCGCTGATGGCGGATGGCCGCCGGACGCTCGGCGACATCAGCCGCGCCGTGAACAATTTCGACCGCAACCCGACCCGGGTGCTGTTCGGCGCCAGCAACAGCGCCCAGCCCGCGCC
>NZ_JAGWUA010000222.1 GCF_028868675.1 Bradyrhizobium sp. | reverse complement strand
CTGAGACGGCCGCTCGGCATCACCATCATCGGCGGCCTGTTCGTGTCCCAGATCCTGACGCTCTATACCACGCCCGTGATCTACCTCCTGATCGACCGGCTGCGGCGCAGGTCCGGACCGCGCGTGGTTCACGTGCCGGCGGAATGAACCAAGCAAGATGCTCAAGCTCCTGTCTGTTGGCGTGGAGCTCCATTGCTCGATCGTGCAGCCAGCCTTCCCGCGCAGTAGCACTCTTGTCTGCTCCACCAAAACCACTACGTTGGCGCAATGAAGGCTCTCGTGTTGGCAGCGCTCATATGCAACCCCGGGGATCGGCTGATCGACCTCGGCGGCAAACTCCCTCCCACCGTCAAATCGATCGATTTGCTGATTGCGGTTGAGCCCTATTACACGCGGCTCTACGTCTACCATCCGGGCTTCCCCGACAGCATCCAGAGCTGCTGTCACGGCTCGCCCACCTCCGTTGTGAGACTTGCGGTCACGGATGGACGCTTCTGTCTTAGACAGAGCCGGCCGCAGATGAAATGGAAGTTGAAGGTCATCGTTCGACCCGAGACTGCGGCCTAGAACTCGCCGACTCCCGCCTGCGCGAAAGGCACATCTACAACCTCCACCGGTCTCCACCGATTGTGCAGTAGTCCGACGCCAACTCTTTCGTTTAGACAAAGAATTGTGCGATGGGGAGCCCCATGAAGCGCTTGTGCGGTCCATTGCATCAGAACCGGAAGCAGCACTATGCGTTCTTTGACCAGAACAGCGCGGCTCATTTCAGCCATCACCTCCGCCTCTCTTGAAGCACTGGCTTGCGCAAGAAGACGGCCAAACCGATGGCCTAACCCGAGTTCGTGTCGACGTCGGTCTTCTGCCCTTTCATCGCCAGGACGACCTCTTGGGCGATGCTTGTCAGGCCGGCACTATCCAGGCTTTCACCATTGTGGCTCGCGACATCCTCCACCATGGGAGGCGCCGGCGGATTGGCCTTCGAGAATGCTCGAAGCGTGAGCTTCGGCTCTTGATCGCGGGGCTTTGGTTTGGAAAACCACATCAGTTCACCATGTCAACCAACAGTCCAACTCGAATCCAATGCTAGTCCCACTATTTACTCGTCGCAACCGGCGACTGCCGTTGCCGGACAGTTAATAGTGGGATGGATCGCGGCGGTTTAAATCCCGCCCCGTCCCGGCCGGTTCGCCCCCGCGGGGACGTCTCGAAAAGCCTTCGGCTCTTCGACTTGGCGTGCCGCGCGAAGTCGCAGGAGCTGCGGGGCAGGCTGCGGTTCCTGCTTCCCCTTCCTGCCCGCCGCTCCTCCCTTCCAGGCGCGCCCGCGGGCTGACGGCCCCGTAACCGCCCCTCAGACGCGTTTCGATTGCCGAACCTTGAGACGCATTAGCAGGTGGCTGACCGGCTCGCGCGCCGTCAGGCCAACCACGTAGCCCGCCTGGCACGACACGGCTTGAAGAAGCGCCGTCGCCGCCCCCTCGAATAACCCCTGGCCCGCCAAATGGGCCGACGTCAAGGAGGTCGCAAGCACGGCAAGAGTGATTGGAATTAAAACCAGCACGTTGAGATTGAGGCCGAGACAAATGCCGAATGCACAGGCGGCGACCGGCAGCATGGCGGCACTCCCCAAAAATCCAATGGCGCTCGCCCGAATATGGATGTTGCGCCGCACTCCGAGACAGCCTATTCTCGGCTTCGTTAACGAAGAGTTATTTCGCCGTTTGTCTTGGGCAAGTTTTTGTGGTCTTCGCCACGGTCAGTACTTCGTTGGCAGCAGGTGTTGTTATGTCGATCGGGTCGGATATTCGCAACGAGGTGCGGCAGATCGACCATGCCACCAGCCGAAACGGGCTCCTCCTCTCCCCCGATTTAATTCCTTATATTCTGTCGACCTCGGACGCACTGGTCATCATGCTGTCGAGCGTCGCGGGGGGATTGGGCTATCAGCTGCTGTTCCTGGATAATCCCCATATTAACCTGCTGCCCTCTTGCGCCGTCGGACTGCTCGCGAGTTTCATCCACATCCTGAGGATGAGCGGCACCGGCTATTATGATCTGCCCGAGAGCGCCAAGCCGTCGGTCGAAATGACCGAAATCCTGGTATGCTGGTTCACGACCGGCATCCTTCTCGCCTTTTTCGCATTTCTCCTCAAGGTCGGGGGCAGCTATTCGCGGGGCGCTTTTTTCGCGTTCTATGCCGTTGCTCCGATTGGACTCCTGGCGGTTCGAAAGCTGACCAAGATCGGACTCGCGTCGGCAGTCGACAGAGGCGGCATTGCCCGCCGGGACGCGGTCATGGTCGGCAGCCGCAGCGAGTTGACCTCCCTCCAGCTCCACGATCGTCTCGCGCTCGTCGGCGCGACCGATCTGACGGAATTCCGGCTGGCTGACGAGAGCGTCTCCGAAGGTCAGGCTGACACGGATGGCGCCGTGTTCGACATGGTCGACACCTTTGTGCGCCGGCACAACTGCCGGGAAGTCCTGCTGGTGCTGCCTTGGAGCGATACCGGTCGGATCGAAGACGCCCGGGAGCATCTGAAGAACCTGCCGGTCTCCGTTCGGTTGTTGCCCGACTCGCATGTTAGATCGCTGTCGAACTTCGTATCGTCGGCGAGGCAGCGCGTCGTTGCCATCGAGATCCAACGGGCCCCGCTCAGTGCGGTCGAACGCTTCGTCAAGCGCTGCATGGACGTCGTCGTCGCCGCGGTGACGCTGGCCCTATTACTTCCCGTTCTCACATTGACCGCGATCGCCATCAAGTTGGACAGCAAGGGCCCCGTCATCTTCCGGCAACGTCGCAAGGGCTTCAACGGCAAGCAGTTCGTAATGCTGAAATTCCGGACCATGCGGGTGCTCGAAGACGGGCCCGTCGTGGTTCAGGCGTCGCGAGAAGATCCGAGGGTCACTCCGATCGGACGGCTGTTGCGAGCCGCGAGCATCGATGAACTGCCCCAACTGATCAACGTCCTCAAGGGCGAGATGTCCCTGATCGGACCGCGGCCGCATGCGCTGGCTCACGACGACTATTTTGAGCGGATACTGGGGGACTACGCGTTCAGGCACCATGTCAAACCCGGAATGACGGGCTGGGCTCAATGCAACGGCCGGCGCGGCGCTACCCCTCGCATCGAGGACATTGCCGAGCGCGTGAAGCTTGATCTCTGGTATGTCAACAACTGGAGCCTCTGGCTCGACGTGCAGATCCTGATCAAGACCGCTTTCGAGGTCGCGCGGAAGCGCAACGCTTACTGACCAAGTCCCCGTCCCCGCAGATACCTGTTTTGCGTGCAGGCGGCCTGATTGCGCATAATGGGTTGCATCGCACCAGCATAGAAAATAATGGCATCTTTTTCAAAGGCTTAAAGCCGGCCTCGCGCTCGATTGCCGCTGGGCCCATGATCAAAATAAATGGGGTCTTGGGAAACGGCAAATAAACTGCAACAATTATCTATGAAGCGAATCACGTACGGTTGAAAATCGGCCAATCGGACGCAGCGATGAAGAAGCTGAACCTGGAAAGTCTCTCGATCGACGAGCTCTGGCGGCTTCACGAGGAACTCAACCAGTATCTATCGACGCGGTTGAATGCGGAAAAGCGCGCGCTCGAAAAGCGGCTCGCGCAATTGCGTCGTGAGAATGAAGTGAATGTCGTTCAATCGGATCAGAAGCCCGTTCCGCGCAAGAAGCGCGCCTATCCCAAGGTTCATCCGAAATATCGTAATCCCAATGAGCCTCACGAGACCTGGTCCGGGCGCGGCAAGCAACCGAAATGGCTTGCGGCACAACTGAAGACCGGCCGGTCGATGGAAGAGTTCCTGATCAGGCACAGATAGGTTGCCTTTACCGGCCCGCGGCGCAATTCTAGCGGTCGCATGCGCCGGCCCGGACGTGGCCAGGAGATTTTGATGAGGATTGTGCTGGCTCTCTTGATCTTGCTCTCGCTGGCCCGATCCGCGGCCGCGGACACGCCTCGGTTCAGCCGCCCCAACCTGCGGCTTGCAGATGCAACATCCGACGCTTGTCTGTCCCGCTGCGAAAGCCAGAACGCAGCGTGCAGGCGCGTCTGCCCGACGACCCTGAGCACTCCATGCGTGATGTCGTGCGACAGCCAGGCTCAGACCTGCCGCGCAGCTTGCAGGCCCAGATAGCCGCCTTGAAACCACCCGTAGGACTCAGCCGTCAGCTCGACGACGCTGAAAGCCGGCCGCCGAAAAGCGAAGCTCGAACGCGCCGCCCGAACTTCATCGCTCCAAGGGCTGCGAAACCAAACAGGAGCAACGCCCATGTCGAGGGCTCGGGCACTGCATTGACCTGACTGACCGGTTTGAGTGAACCGCTTCCAAAGAACAGAATGCCGTTCGGCAGCGAGTAGGCCGCGGAATTTTCCGTAAGGGCTGCCGACCCAAGTCCGCTCCTCACCGCACAACCAAGCGAGCCGCAATCCGTACCAACCATGAGCGCCCCGAAATCGTATACGAAAGCAAAAGGGCCGAACCGGGGATCGGAATCGAGATTGGAACTGAACGAAACGACTGACCCGGCGGCGCTGCTTGCGGATGGATCAAATGTGATGCTGAAACTACCCGCCCAATGGTCGATTGGCGGCTTCGGGCTGAGGTCAGGAGCACCATGAACGTGCGCCGCGAAGCCGGAGTACGCGAAGGTGTAGGCTCTCGTAACGAGTTCCGCCTGCGATGCCTCGGGAAGCAAGACGATGGCAGCGAGACCAAGCGCAAGAATTGTCGATTGAACCCGCATTCCACGACCCCTCAAGGAACCAGAGGATTACTCTTGGCCAGATGCCTGCCGCATGCGCTTCGCGCGCATTCGACCGAAAACGCTTCCGCAATTTACTTCGAGAGGCGCCGCTTGGATTTCTTCGTCAACTCCAAGACCTCCTTCCGCACGGCCTCGCGAAGTGCCAGGACTTCGGCATAACGCGCGTTCAGCGATTTGTCCGCCGAGCTTTCGATCTCGTCTTCCCGCTTTCTGTTGATGGCGCGCAAGTCGGTTCTCCGAAAGCAAGACGCCCTTTGATTCCGGAGTCTCGCGATTTGAAACATGGCCGGACTATATGAGGCGCTCGACACCGGGACAAATGAAGTCGTCTGTTAAGCTTGACCGCTAACGCTGCGAACGATTGATGGAAGCCGCGCCGACGCCGGACCTGCCACCTGCGAAGGCCTGCTCGCAGACGTTGGTTCTCCCCTCGGATGAACGGGGAAGCATGCGACGGCGCATCTACACAAAGACGGGGAATTCGGAGACCTGGCACGTGGGGCACGAACGCTCGCAAACGGCGATGCGCGCCGTGCACCTACGGTTCATCGGCAATAGTTGATGGCGTCCGATCTAGGCGAGCCGAGCCCGGGTTTGCGCAATCCAGGCTTTCCATGCCTGATCGTGTTTCGAATAGAGTTCCAGCCAACGCGTATCGTGTGCGGCAGCGCATGTATGGGCAGCGGTCGCTGCGATCGTCGGACCAATCTCTCCGAGATCCACGCCACCATCCAACGTCTCGAACTCGGTGGTTTCTTCGAGGGAGAGACCAATCAGGACGCGATCACCACGAGCATCGACGAAGTACCGTCGCGGCGCAGATATCCTGTGATCAGTCATGTCTGCGGCCCTCCGCGTCCGGCCCCGCGAATGCGGGGTAGCTCGCTCGCACGCGAACGATCGTCTAGGTCGGCCGCGATCGCCGCTCAAGGAAAACCTCAACTTAACCTAACCGTGAATGGTTACTCGACGAACGTCACCTGCGAGACATCTGCCTGTCGTTCGGCGAGATGGCGTTGACCAAGCAGTTGGGCCATTGCGTGGGGCTGCCTCCCCGGCGGATCGCAGTCCAACGCAGAAGGAAACGGCCCCTCGCCCCGGGGATCGAAGAGGCCTTCCGATCAAGGCAAGATCGATTGTCGAAGTATTTCGTCAGGACCCGGCATCGCGAAGCCTCCAGCGACCTGCAACTGGAGCGGTCGACGTGAAAAATTCCGCGGAAATCATCCCTTCCGCGGGCTGGGCGTCCGGCGCCTAAGGCTTCGAAGAAGATGGTGGGCACGACAGGGATCGAACCTGTGACCCCTACCATGTCAAGGTAATGAGAGACACCAATTCTCGTGGGAAATCAAAACGAAAAGGCCAGTAGAAGTGCAAATCGGAGCGTGAACGGACCCGGAACGAGCGGGATTTGCTGTTGACGTGCTGTTGACCAGTCGACCGTCAGCTCCGGCCTCTGATCGCGCTTCTGACGCAGTCACCACGGGCGGGATGGGAGCCCCTACCGGCGCAATCATTGCACCGACTACTCACGTCCAGCAAAAAGCGTCTCGATCAGCGGACATTCCGGCAAGGTGCCGTCAGCGCACTGCGCGACGACCTCCTTGAGCACCCGCTCCATGCGCTTGAGATCGGCGATCTTCGCTCGCATGTCATCGAGATGCGTGGCGGCGACAGCACGTGCCTCGGCGCAAGGCTGGTCGCGCTCGTCCACGAGCCGCAGCAGTTCACGGATTTCATCGAGCGAGAAGCCGAGCTCCCGCGCGCGCAACACGAAGCGAAGGCGCCGCTCATGCGACACGTCATAGCTGCGATAGCCGCTCGTCGTGCGCGGCGGCTCGGGCAGAAGGCCGACTTTCTCGTAGTAGCGCACCGTCTCCAGATTGCAGCCCGTTCGCTCGGCGAGTTCGGCCCGCTGCAGGCCCTTCACCACGGCGTGATCGTGCATCGCCAAAAACCTTCTTGACCCTGTAGCGACTACAGACCGCATGGTACGGCACACATTGGATTTCGGCAAGAAAAGAGAGAACGGATATGGTCGCATCGCGATCCAGAACGGCGGGCACGGCGCCCCCTGCGGCCGATTTCTCCGAGTCCGAGCGCGGCGAGGTCGGATGGCAGCGTCTGATCGCCGCTGGCGGCATTCTCGGCGCGCTCGCTGCGTCGTCCTGCTGCATTGTGCCGCTGATCCTGTTCAGCATCGGCATCGGCGGCGCCTGGATCGGCAATCTGACGGCGCTTGCGCCCTACAAGCCGTTCTTCGTCGGGGGGACGGCAGGCCTTCTCGGCTATGGCTTCTATCTCGTCTACTGGAAACCGCGGCGAGCCTGCGCTGATGGCGCCGCGTGCGCGCGCCCGATTCCCAGCGGCCTAATTCGGGCCGCGCTCTGGATCGCGACGGTGCTGGTGGTGGCCGCCTTCGCCTTCGACTACGTCGCCCCGCTGTTACTTCCCGCCTGATGCCAAAGGAGACCCGGCTCATGAAGAAGACTTTGAGCGCTGGCGCCCTGATCGCCTTGATGATGACGGCATCGACGGCATTCGCCGGCGAGCGCACGGTCACCTTCGCCGTCGACAACATGACCTGTGCTTCGTGTCCGTACATCGTGAAAAGTTCGATGGAGGGGGTCCCCGGCGTCGCGAAGGTCGCCGTTTCGTTCCGCGCCAAGACCGCGACCGTGACCTTCGACGAAGCGAAAACAAATGCGGCCATGATCGCGGCCGCCAGCATGAACGCGGGCTATCCGGCCCATCCGGTGAAGCAGGGCAATTGAGGTGAACGACCGCCCCGTAATTCGTGCAGGCACGGCTATCGCCGTCCTCGCTGCG
>NZ_JAGWUA010000221.1 GCF_028868675.1 Bradyrhizobium sp. | reverse complement strand
GTTCGGGATCACCTGCCGATTGTAGACGACGGCGGATTCGACGAGCTGCTTGCGGTTATGGAGAATGGCCGAGATGATGCTGACGGCGCGCTCGCCCGACGGCATCGACCACCAGTCCGGCATCCCGGCCCGTCCCGCCAGCACCTCATCGATCATCCGGATCAGCTTGGCTCGCTCGCTCTCGTCCCAGTCGAAATCGTAGCCGCCCTCCCCGGCCTCCCAGCCGAACGAAAAGTATTCGCCGACATGGCCGTCGCCGCAGCCGAGCCAATAGCCGAAGGCGCGCAGCAGTTTTCGCGTCAGCGGCGAGAAGTTCCGATCGAAACCCTTTTCCAGCTCCCGCAGCCGCGGATAGAGATCCTCCCCCGTCTCCTGGTCGCGGATTTGCGTCAGGCACTGGAAGTGATTGAGGCCGGCGCCCCAGACGTCCACGCGCGCCGCCGGCATGCCGAGGATTTTGGCGACGTTGTCGCGGGCGAGGAAGATGCCATGGCACAGGCCGAGGCTGTTGAGCCTGCTGTACTGGCCGAGTGCGAGGATGATGCGGCTCTCCGGATTGGAGAAGTTGATGAAGGTCGCGTCGGGGCAGCGCAGCTCCATCTCGCGCACGAAGTCGAACACGACCGGCAGGGTTCGCAGCGTGAAGAACAGGCCGCCCGGGCCGCCGTTCTCGCCGAGCGTATGGCGGATGCCATGTTTGCGCGGGATCTCGAAGTCGAGCTTCCAGAGCCGGTTGCGGTCGATCGCGGTCGAATGCACGACGAACTCGGCGCCGTCGAGCGCGCTGCGCCAGTCGGTGGTGGTCTCGATCCTGTAGCCGGCGCCGGATTTTTCGTTCAGCAGCCTGGCAAGCCGCGTCGACCGCTCCAGCCGCTCGGGACTCCGGCCGACGAGCACCAGCGTCGAGCCGGCCAGTTCCCGGGTGGAGAACAGGTCGCGGAACATGCTCATCCCGAACGCCGCGCTGCTCGCGCCGAGAAAGACGATTTTGGTCACGGGGGCCATGGCCGTCTGCTCCTGCCTTTGCAAGAAACTATCCGCGGCCCGGCGCTCACCCTTGATCGGAATCAAGGCGCGGGGTTCTGCCCGTCAGCTGTGAAAGTTCAGGCCGTCGACGATCTTGTCCGGAATGACGATTGGCAAACTCATCCCTTGGCGTCGCAGGCCCAGGCGCGGATCACGCATTCCTTGCCGCCAAACTTGTAGCATTCGCGCGTGGCGGCGTTGAGCGTGCTCGAAATCCTGGGCTTCACCGCATAACCATAGGCGCCGCACGGGTTGGCGAGATCGACCGCCATCGCGGCGCAGGCACGCTTCATGATCACGGTCGTGCAGTCGCCCTTGCATTGCTTCGCGGCTGCGGCGCGCGCGGCGGCCTCCCCACGGAAATCGTAGGCCTGGCCATAGGCGCCGCACTTGCCGACCGCGAAGGCGCCGGCGGCGTGCGCCTCGGTGACGTAACGGGCGGCTGCGACGCCGACGGTCAGCGCAAAGAAAAACATCGCGCAACGGCGCGCGACGGCATTCGAAGCCATGGAAACACCCCTCCCCCAAGGCAGGCGGCGCCGACTTTAGGAGGGGGGTCGTTTCCACTTGGTGAACGGGTGGTTGAAATCCGGCGTTTGGCGCGAAGCGCCTAACTCCGCCTTGCCGCGTCCAGCGCCTGCGGGGTGTCGATGTCGAGGAAGGCGCTCTCGCCGTCGACCGGCACCTCGGCGACGACCTCACCATGCTTGGCGATCAGGTGCCGCGCGCCGACGTCGCCGTCGAGCGTCATCAACTCGCCGAAGAAGCGGCGCGACCACAGCACGGGATTGCCGCGGCGGCCCTCGCTCACGGGCACGACGATGAGACTGCCGCGGTCCGGCGCAAAGCTGTCGATCATGCGGTCGATGAGCGCGGCGTCGATCAGCGGCATGTCGCCGAGACAGACCAAGGCGCCGTCGCAACGTTCCGGCACCGCCGCAATCCCCGCCTTGACCGAGCTCGCGATCCCGCCGGCGAAATCCGGATTGCGGACGAACCTGACCTTCAGGCCCTCGAGCGCCTGCTCCACCAGCTCGGCCTGATGGCCGGTGACGACGATGACCTCCGCGGCCTTCGAGGCGAGCGCGTGCTCGGCCACAACCCGCACCAGCTTCTTGCCGTCGAGCTCGGCCAGAAGCTTGTTCGGTCCGCCCATCCGGGTCGAGCGCCCGGCGGCGAGCACGATGGCCGCGACCTGGCTGTTGCCTTCCGTCTCCGGCTTGGCGCGCGGCTGCGGCCGGGTAACGATCTCCATCAAGAGCCCGCCGACGCCCATGCCCATCAGCTCGGAGCGGGTCACCTTGATGCCGGCAAGGAGCCGCATCAGCACCCAGTCAAAGCCGTTCTCGACCGGCGAGCGCGCGCAGCCCGGCGCCCCCAGCACCGGCACGGCGCCGGCGCGTCCGATCAGCAGGAGATTGCCGGGATCGACCGGCATGCCGAAATGCTCGATCGCGCCGCCGACATTGACGACCGCGGCCGGGATCACGTCGCGCCGGTCGGCGATCGCCGAGGCGCCGAACACGATGACGAGCTCGGCCCCTAGCCCGAGCAACTCCTTGATTGCCGCCGACAGCGCCGCCTCTTCGTGGGCGACGCGCCGCTCGGCGATGATGGTTGCGCCGGCCGGCGCCAGCCGCTCGGCCGTCACCCGCAGCGTCTTGTCGATGACCTTGCCCGACAGTCCCGGCAGCTGCGTCGAGACCACGCCGACGCGCTTGATCACGTAAGGCGCGACCTTGAGCACGTCGCGGCCGGCCGCCTTCACCGCCGCCTCGCGCAAGACGTCCTCGACGCCGAACGGGATGATCTTGACGGTGCCGACCATCTCGCCCTCGACCACCGGCTTGAAGGCCGACAAGGTCGCGAAGGTGATGGCCTCGTCGACGGCGTTGATGCGGTCGACGGCGGCCCGGTCGATCACCAGCACGCCCGCGCGCGCCGCGAACAGGTTGGCGCGCCCGGTGAAGGCGCGCTCGACATGGATGCCATCGCCGCCGACGGCTTGCGCGATGGAGGCCGCGGCGACGTCTTCGGAGACCTCGCCCTGCTCCAGCCGCACCACCACGACGTCCCTGATCCCGGCGCGCTCCAGCGCCTCGACCTCGGCGGACCCGATCGTCGTGCCCTTCTTCAGCACCAGGGGCCCCTGGCGCAGGGTGTGGACGGTCACCCCGCCGATCGCATCGCTCGGGCTCGCCGGACCGAATTTCATGCGGCCTGCTCTCTTTCCTTCGGCGGCAGGCGAAGCTGCGCCGTGACCTCGGCCATGATCGCCACGGCGATCTCGGAGGGCGAGACCGCGCCGATGGGAAGGCCGATCGGGGCGTGGATGCGCGCGATGTCGCCGTCCTTCGCGCCCTGCGCCCGCAACCGGTCGCCGCGCTTGGCGTGGGTCTTCCGCGAGCCGAGCGCGCCGATATAGAAGCAGTCGCGCGCGAAGGCATGCAGCAGGGCCGGGTCGTCGATCTTGGGATCGTGCGTCAGGGCGACGAACGCCGTGTAGCGGTCGACGTTGAGCGGCGGCAGCGCGACGTCGGGCCATTCGGCGATCAGCGGCACGTCCGGGAAGCGCTCGGGGCTCGCAAAGGCCGTTCGCGGATCGATCACGATGACGTCGTAGCCGAGCGAGCGGGCGAGCGGCGCGAGCGCCTGGCTGATATGCACCGCGCCGACGATGACCATCTTCGCGGTCGGGGCGTAGACGTTGAGGAACAGACGCCTGCCGCCAGCCTGGACGCTGGCGCTCTTGCCCATGCGCAGCTGCTTCTCCAGCTCGGCGCGCAAGGGGTCGCCGGCAATGTCCTTGGCCTTCACCAGCCGCTGCTCGCCGCTCTCGGTGTCGGTGACCAGGATCGCCGGACGGCGCGCGGCGCGCTCGGCGTTGAGTTCTCGGAGCGTTTCGAGCTTCACGATCAGGCGACCTTCTCGACGAAGACGCGGATGGTGCCGCCGCAGGACAGCCCGACATTCCAGGCGGTCTCGTCGGCGACGCCGAACTCCAGCATCCTGGGCTTGCCGGTCTCGATCACGTCCATCGCCTCGGTGACGACGGCGCCCTCGACGCAGCCGCCGGAGACCGAGCCCAGGAAGGTGCCGTCGTCATTGATGACGAGGCTGGAGCCTGCCGGCCGCGGCGCCGAGCCCCAGGTCTCGACTACGGTGGCGAGCGCGACGCCGTGGCCGGCCTTCCGCCAGTCCTCCGCCGCCTTCAGGATATCCTCGTCGCGATCGAGCATGGGTCACCTCGTCTTCAGGCTGCGGAGCGGATCAGGCTGCGGTGATGCGGGGGCAGCGGCCGGGACAACGTCGTGACCAGCTCCTGTATGGAACTCAAATTATGCACCGGGCGGAATTCGTCAACGTGCGGCAGCATCATTTTGATGCCCTGCGCCTTGGCCTCGAAGCCGCCGAAGCGCAGCAGCGGGTTCAGCCAGATCAGCCGGCGGCAGGAGCGGTGCAGCCGGTCCATCTCGAAGGCGAGCTTGGCATCGGCCTCCCGCTCCAGCCCGTCGGAGATGAGGAGCACGATCGCGCCCTGGCTCAGCACGCGCCGCGCCCACAATTTGTTGAAGTTGTGCAGCGAGGTCGCAATCCGCGTGCCGCCGGCCCAGTCCTCGACCGCGGCCGAGCAACTCGCCAGCGCCTCGTCCGGATCGCGCTGCCGCAGCGCGCGGGTGACGTTGGTGAGCCGGGTGCCGAACAGGAACACCGAGACGCGCTTGCGCGCGTCGGTGATGGAATGCAGGAAGTGCAGAAACAGGCGGGTGTACTCGCTCATCGAGCCCGAAATGTCGAGCAGCGCCACGATCGGGGCCGGCTTCTCGATCCGGCCGCGCCGGTGGATGTCGATGATCTCGCCGCCGGTGCGCAGCGAGGCGCGCAAGGTGCGGCGCAGGTCGATCCGCAAGCCGCGCGGATCGGGCCGATACCGGCGCGTCAGCAGCTCGGCCTGCGGCAATCTCATCCGCTCGATGGCGCGCAGCGCCTCGACGATCTCGGCCGCGCTCATCTGCGCAAAATCCTTCTTCTGCAGCACTTCCTTGTCGGAGACCGAGAGCCGCAGATCCTGCTCCTGCCTTTCGGGCGTCTCGCTCATCTGTGGCTGCGACATCGCCTCCTGGACGCGGCGCGAGGCCGGCGGCGGCTTCTTCTTGGCGTGATCGGGCAGCGGGATCGAATCCAGGAGGTGCTTCCATTCCTCCTGGGCGCGGAAGAACAGGTTGAAGGCCTGCCTGAAGATCAGCGCGTGCTCGTGGCGCTTGACGAAGATCGCCTCCAGCGTGGTGTAGACGTCGGCGCGGCTGCCGATGTCGATCGCCTGCAGCGCGTTGACGGCATCGATGACGGCGCCGGGCCCCACGGGAAGGCCGGCCGCGCGCAGCGCGCGCGCAAAGCCGACGATGTTGTCGGCGAACTGCTCGGTCTGTTCGGGCGCCAGGTGATTGATGGCCATGGTTCTACCCGTCCCCGTCCTTCCGGGCACGACGAAGTCGCAAGCCCGGAAATCCATACTCCCGACCGTGGCAATGGAATCCGGGCTCGACGCTTGCGCGTCGTCCCGGAACGACGGGAGCCGTTGTGACGCGCGAAAGTCAGTTCTCGCTCGTCGCGTCCTTCAGCACCTTCTGCAGGGTGTCGCCCTGCATCCGGACGATGTCATCCTGGTACTTGAGCAGCGCGCCCAGCGTGTCGCCGACCACCTGCGGGGTCAGCGAGCGGGCGTCGAGCTCCGACAGCGCGGTCGCCCAGTCGATGGTCTCGGCCACCCCCGGCGACTTGTAGAAATCCTGGTTGCGCAGCGCCTGGACGAAGCGCACCACCTGCTGCGACAGCTTTGCCGAGATGCCCGGCACGCGCGTCTTGATGATCGCGAGCTCGCGCTCGGCTGCGGGGTAGTCGACCCAGTGATAGAGGCAGCGCCGCTTCAGCGCGTCGTGGATCTCGCGGGTGCGGTTGGAGGTGATGATGACGATCGGCGGATGCGGCGCCTTCACGGTGCCGAATTCCGGGATCGTCACCTGGAAGTCGCTGAGGATCTCCAGCAGATACGCCTCGAACGCCTCGTCGGCGCGGTCGAGCTCGTCGATCAGCAGTACCGGCGGACCCGCGACGTCGGGCTCCAGCGCCTGCAGCAGCGGCCGCTTGATGAGATAGCGGTCGGCGAAGACGTCCGAGGCGAGCTGCTCGCGGTCGGTGTCGCCGGCAGCCTCCGCCATGCGGATCGCGATCATCTGCGCGGCGCTGTTCCACTCGTAGACCGCGGAGGAGACGTCGAGACCCTCGTAGCACTGCAGGCGGATCAGCTTCCGCCCCAGCGCCGCCGCGAGTACCTTCGCAATCTCGGTCTTGCCGACGCCGGCCTCGCCTTCGAGAAACAGCGGCCGGCCCATCCGGAGCGCGAGATAGGTCACCGTCGCAAGCGAGCGCTCGGCGAGATAGCCCCGCGACGTCAGAAGTTCGAGCATCGCATCGACCGATGCCGGCAGTGTCGCTGCAGTCATGAAACAGCCAGTCTCGCTACGCCCTCAACGGGCCGGTCATTCGACCAGTTCATTCCTTGGCGTTGGCGGCGTCGACGGCGCGCCGCGTCAGCACCGCGATCAGATGCGCGCGGTATTCGGCGCTGCCGTGAATGTCGCCGTTCAGTCCTTCCGCCGACACGTTGAGGCCGTCGAGCACCTTGGACGAGAAGCGCTTCTTCAAAGCCTCCTCGAACGCGGTGACGCGGAACACGCCGTTGCCGCCCGCGCCGGTGACGGCGACGCGCACGTCGGAGGGGCGCCGGGCCACGAACACGCCGACCAGCGCGTAGCGCGAGGCCTGGTTGCGGAACTTGATGTAGGCCGCCTTCTTCGGCAGCGGGAACATCACCTTGGTGATGATCTCGTCGCTTTCGAGCGCGGTCGAGAACAGGCCCTGGAAGAATTCTTCAGCCTTCAGGCGGCGCTTGTTGGTGACGATGGTGGCGCCGAGCGCCAGCACGGCCGCCGGATAATCCGCGGTCGGATCGTTGTTGGCGAGCGAGCCGCCGATGGTGCCCTTGTGACGCACCGCGGGATCGCCGATCTGGGCGGCGAGTTCGGCCAGCGCCGGAATCGCTTCGCCGACGATGGCCGAGGTCGCCACAGTCGCATGCTTGGCGGTCGCGCCGATCACCAGCGAGCGGCCCTTCATCTCGATCGTATCGAGCCCCTCGATGTGGGAGAGATCGACCAGATGCGGCGGGCTGGCGAGGCGCTGCTTCATGACCGGCACCAGCGTGTGGCCGCCGGCAATCACCTTGGCGTCTTCGTTCTTCACCAGGAGATTGGCGGCCTGCCGTACCGTCGCCGGGCGGTGATATTTGAATTCGTACATGGAGAACTTCCTGATCGCGGTCGCGATGAAATCAATTAAGCGAGATCGGATTTGCCCATCGCCTTGGCGCCGGCGGCGATCGAGGCAACGATGTTCTGGTAACCGGTGCAGCGGCACAGATTGCCTTCGAGCTCTTCGCGGATGACGTGGTCGGAGAGATCATGGCCCTTGCGGTGGACCAGATCGACCGCGGTCATGATCATGCCCGGCGTGCAGAAGCCGCACTGCAGGCCGTG
>NZ_JAGWUA010000220.1 GCF_028868675.1 Bradyrhizobium sp. | reverse complement strand
GCGTTGTTCTGTCCAAGACCGATCGCCCGCGCGCTCGGCGCCGCTCTGATCGCCTCGGTGGCGCTCTGCGCCCTGCTTGCCGCGCCGGCCCGCGCGCAGGAGGACGAGGAGAGCAGCGAGTCCGCCGCTGTCGAGAGTACCCAGGCGAAACCTTTCCGTCTCTACCGCTGGCAGGAAGATTATTCCTATCTCGCCAACAAGCCGCAGCGCGACGCGTGGGAGCGGCTCAAATACATTCCCTTGCCGGGATTGCCGGGCGCCTGGCTTTCGCTGGGCGGCGAAGCGCGCTACCGGCTCGACGGCTACAGCCCCTATCTGTTCGGGCTTGGCAAGAGTGGATCGAGCTGGGCGTCGAACCAGGAACGGCTGTTTCTGGATTTCGACCTGCATGTCGGGCGGGCTTTCCGCGCCTTCGTCCAGGTCGACACCGCGCATGAAAACGGCCGCCCGGTGCAACGAGCCTACGACCAGAGCGCGCCCGACCTGCGCCAGGGGTTCGTGGACGTCGTGCTGCCGCTCGGTCCCGGAAACGCGATGCTGCGGGCCGGCCGCGAGGAGCTTTATCTCGGCGACTCCCGCTGGCTGGCGGTCCGCGACCCCACCAACATCCGGCGGTCGTTCGACGGTTTCCTCGCCGAATACAACGACCGGACGCTGAGCCTGCGCGCCTTCGCCGCGCACCCCGTCAACATCATGTCGGGGCTGTTCGACGACGATACGCTGAACAGCGAGTTCTTCCGCGGCGGCTACGCCGTGATTCGCAACGCCTTCGACCTGCCGGTGACGATCGACACCTACGTCTATGGAAGGCGGCAAGCGCGCGCGACCTATGCCCGGGGCACTGCGGCCGAGGATCGATGGAGCGGGGGCGCCCGGATCGCGTCCCAGCTACGGGGTTTCGAGTTGATCGGCGAGGCGACCTATCAATGGGGATGGTTCGGCACGGCAGCGATCTCCGCGCTCGGCGCGTTCGGGGATCTCGGCTACCGGTTCGCGCCGCACAGCCTTCTCGGCCGCCAGGTCACGCCCAAGCTGGGCGTGCGGACTCACTTCGCGTCGGGCGACGACGATCTGAAGAGCAACTCGTTTCACAACTTCACCGGCGCCTATCCCGCCGCGAGCGTGATCTCGGAAATGTCGCTGATCTCGGCCTCGAACGTGACCAACATCCAACCTTACGCCCAGCTGTTCGTGGCGCCCGGCCTGGTGCTCGGCGCAAACTGGAACGTCGTGCGCAAGGTCGCAGTCGCCGATTCCGTCTACGGTCCGATCGGGACGCTGATCACGGCCAAGGGATCGACCGCGCATGACGTCGCACAGATCGGTCAGGTCGACATGACCTGGCAGATCAACCGGTTTCTCCAGCTCCACGCGCTCTATGCCCACATCTATGCCGGCCGGTACATCCGCGATGCCGGAGGCCGCGATTTCGACTACTACCGGCTGCAGCTCATGGCGCGATGGTGAGTTGCCCCGCGATCAACGGGAGAGGCAGATGGGCAATCCTGCGAATGAACGCGACCTCGCCGCCGAGTTGCAGCGGCAGGCGGCGGCGGCCGGTCTCACCGTGCGCGCCGAGAGCGCCCATGACCTCGGCGGCGAGAGCGAGACCATCGCCGCGAAGTGGTGGCTCGGCGGCCGCAAGGTCACCTACCGCATGTCCTGCCGCCTCGACGAGCCCGACCGCACCGTGCATTTTCGCGAGGCCGTGGTCGAGACAAGTTGGGGCATCCCGCCGCCGACCATGACGGTGGAGACGACCACGGCGAGCGGCTGGAAGCGCGCCGGCGAACGGCACGACGTCTCGGTCGGTGGCGGCGGCGCGCTCGACTGCGCCAAGGTGCGCGACGCCATCGAAGCCGCAAGCACGGCCGCCGGCTGGACGTTTCGCCTCGAAGGCGGCCGCTGGCCCACCTGACGCGCCGATCAGGCCTGCCGCAGCGCGCGGCAGACCGCATGCTCGAACTGCCGATAGACCCTGAGCGCTTCATGGTCGGCAAAGGGCAGGATCTGCATCATGAGCACGCCTGCGACCCGCATCGTCGGGTCGATCCAGTAATAGGTGTTGAACAGGCCGGCCCAGGTCAGGCTGCCGGCGCGGCGTCCGTCCGCGACCGGATCGAGATTGATCATGTTGGCGAGCCCCCAGCGCAGATGGGTGCCCGGGAAGAAATCGACGTCGTTCGACAGCGCAGGGTTCGTCGTCCTGAGAATGCCGGCTTCCAGATTGCCGATCTGGTTTGCCGACATCAGCGCCACCGTCTCCGGCTCGAGGATGCGCGCGCCGCGCAGGCTGCCGCCGTTGAGCAAGGCCTGCAGCAGCGTCAAATAGTCCGGCGCGGTCGAATAAATGCCGCCGCCGCCCGAGAACACCTTGCGCCCGACCGGCTTCTCCGGCGGCTGCGCCACGAGCTTTCCGCTTGCGTCCCGCACATGCAGGCTCGCCTCACGGGCACGCTGCTTCGCGTCCAGCGTGAACACGGTGTCGTTCATGCCGAGCGGGCCCGTGATGTGATCGCGGAAATAGCGGTCGAGCCCCTTGCCGCTCGATATCTCCACCATCCGGCCGACGCGGTCGAGGCTGCCGCCATAGGCCCATCTGGCTCCGGGCTCGAACATCAGCGGCATCCGCGGCAGCGCCTTGTTGGCACGCGCGACCTTCATGTAACGTACGACCTTCGGGTCCCAGAGCAGATAGCTGAAGCCGGAGGTGTGCGACAGCAATTGGCGCAGCGTGACCGGGCGTCCGGCCGGGCGCAGTTGCGGAACGCCCTTGGCATCGAAGCCGGTCAGAACCTCGATCGAGGCGAGTTCCGGCTCGACATCGGCGGCGGGCTCGTCCAACCGCAGCCTGCCCTGCTCCACGAGTTGCAGCGCCGCGACCGAGGTCAGGAGCTTCACCATCGAAGCGATGCGGAAGATCGTGTCCGTGGACATCCGCGCCTCGCCCGCGCTGCTGCGCAGGCCGAACGCGCCCTCGTAGAGCACCGACTGCCCGTTTGCGGCCATGGCGACCACGCCGGGGATCGCTCCGGCGCCGACGCTCTTCTGCAGGGCGCCGTCGATGCTGCCGCCGCGCATCGGCTTCAGCGCCACCGCGGCCCGGCCCGGCACGGGGACGGCAGGGAGCAAACCTGCGGCCGCGAGCCCCATCGTCCGCAACAATGCGTCACGCCGGCTGAGCTGGCCCGTCATGAAGCTGTCCTGCAGGCTGACCCCGATCGATTTGCTTGCGGAGTGTAACCCCGGCCGGGCGGCGTTGAAAGCAGCGGGCGCCGGCGTGAACCCGGCCGGGCGCGATTTGCGCCAGATCAACGACGGGTTTCCCTGGCCTTCCCTAGGGTGCGGGGCCCAGGGGAGCGGAAATGAATTTCGACGACACGCCACAGGAAGCGGAGTTCCGTGCGGTCGTCCGCGACTGGATCGGCAAGAACGCGCCCGACGACCTCCTGGCGGAATTTTGCGAGGCGGAAGCGACCGGCGACCTCGTCGAGGGCTCGGCGCGGATGCTGCGCGCCTCCAAAATCTGGCAGAAGCGCAAGGCCGAGGCGGGCTGGGCGTGCTTGGCCTGGCCGGTCGAATTCGGCGGTCGCGGCGCAACCCCGATCGAGCGCGTGATCTTCGACCAGGAGGAAGGCGGCTATGGCCGGCTGTCCTGGCTGTTCCGCGTCGGCCACCACATCGCCGGCCCCACCCTGATCGCCTTCGCTTCAGACGCGCAGCGCCGGCAATTGTTGCCGGCGATCGCCTCCGGCGAGAAAGTGTGGTGCCAGCTCTTCTCCGAGCCCGCCGCGGGCTCCGACCTCGCCGGCCTGCGCACGCGCGCGGTGAAGGACGGCAACGCATGGGTCGTCAACGGCCAGAAGATCTGGACCACGGTCGGCCATATCGCGGACTACGGCATTCTGCTCGCCCGCTCCGATCCGGCGAGGCCGAAGCACAAGGGCCTCACCATGTTCTTCATCGACATGAAGAGCAGAGGCGTCGAGGTCAGGCCGATCAAGGATGCGAGCCACACTTACGAATTCAACGAGGTGTTCTTCACCGACGTGCGCATCCCCGACGCGCAGCGCCTCGGCGAGGTCAATGACGGCTGGAACGTCTCGATGACGACGCTGATGAACGAGCGGCTCTCGATCGGCGCCCGCCTGATGACCGGCGTGCCCGAGCTCGTGGACTTCGCCATGGCGACCGAGTTGCCGGACGGCGGCCTCGCCATCGACGACAAGATGGTGCGCTCGAAGCTCGCGACCTGGGCGACACGCGCGAGCGGCCTCAAATACACCGTCTACCGGGCGATCTCCGCGCTGTCGCGCGGCGAGCGGCCGGGACCGGAGAACTCGATCGGCAAGATCGTCGCAGCATCCATGTCTCAGGAGATCGCCGCCTTCGCGCTATCGCTGCAGGGGCCGATGGGCGTCGTCACGAACGGCGAGAGCGGCCCGGCGAGCAGTCGCTTCTCGCACATGCTGTTCGAAGCCGCGGGCAAGCGCGTCGCCGGCGGCACCGACGAGATCATGCGCAACATCATCGCCGAGCGCGTGCTGGGGCTGCCCGGCGACATCCGCGTCGACCGCGACGTTCCGTTCGAGAAGATTCCGGCCAGGGGGCGGTGACGGCGCAGGGAGGGTTGAGCGCGAGACCGCCCGGCTTCAGAACGGATTGGTGACGATCCCGCCATCGACGCGGAGCGCGGCGCCGTTGGTGGCACTCGATGCCTTCGAGCAGACGCAGCAGATCAGGTTCGCGACCTCTTCGGGCCTCGCGTAGAGGATCCGCGTCGTGCGCGTTCCGTGGCGGTGCCGGCAGAGGTTGCCTTGCGCCCGGACTTCTTCCGAACCGCAGGGAGCGGTTTGCTCTTCTTCGCCGCCGATGCGCTTGTCGCGACGGGCACCGTGCTCCCTCTCGATGTCCGCGATCCCCGGTGCCGCTTCGGCGCGCGGGATGCGTGGGCATCGAAAGTCGCGGACTCGGCCATCTCCAGCCCGAACAGCGCTGCAACATCGCTGTCATCGAGCAGCTTGGCCGTGCCGGGCACGGCTTTGGTTCGCACGAGGTCTTGTCCGGCACCGGCGAGCAACTCGTTCTCGTCCACGCCACGCAGAACGAAAAGAAGTGCTGGCTTTTCGTCGAGTCTGGCACCAACGCCATAGAGCGCCGCAGCAACGTGCTTGCACATGCCTGCCCAGTCCGGGCAGCTGCATGACAGCTTGATTTCTTCGGGCGACGGAAAAAGGCCGTCGCCCTCGCGGCAGACCCGGTCCATGATTCCCTTGGCCAAACGCCCCTGCAGCAATTCGATCACGGTATCGATCGCGCCCGTGCAATCCCGACAGATGGCCCTCCAGCGCGCCGCCGTGACGGGGGTGATCGCGATCTTGATCTTGTAGAGCGAAGAACCCGCGACCATCGCTGCGACCTCACCCTTCGCAATCTTCAGGTCGAGGACGGAACCGTTGCGGACATAGGTTCGGCCCCGCGGCAGCCGGTTCGCATAGTCGCTGTAGCGTTCGAGGTTGACGCACCACGACTTGCCCCAGAAGGTCTTGGCAATCGTGCGGCCCTCGATCGTCACCGGGGCAACGGATTGCCCCCGTTTCCGAAGCTTGGCCAGTTCGCGTTCCGCCTGTCGCCGTTTCACCGCCACCGGGACGTAAGGCGGCCAATCGTAGTAGCTCATCCGCGCGCTTCCCTTGTCGCTGCGTCCAGATCGAGGGCCACGAGTTTCAGCAGCTCCTCGTCCTTCATCTCGGTCAACGCGACGTCGGATGCGGAGCCGAGGAGATCCCCGGCAAGTTGCTTCTTCGATTCGATCAACTTATCGATCTTGTCCTCCACGGTGCCCCGGCAAATGAATTTATGCACAAGGACGTTCTTCGTCTGCCCGATTCGGAAAGCCCGGTCGGTCGCCTGATTTTCGACGGCCGGATTCCACCACCTGTCGAAATGAACGACATGCGAGGCGGCGGTAAGATTGAGCCCTGCGCCGCCCGCCTTGAGGGAGAGCACGAAGAACGGGACATTCTCGTCGTCCTGGAACCGGCGCACGAGGTCCTTGCGCTTCTTGACCTCGGTTTCGCCATGCAGGACGAGACCGGCCCGCCCGAAGATGGAGCCCAGGAATGCCGCCAGCGGCGCCGTCGTCTCCTTGAACTGGGTGAAGACCAACACCTTCTCCTGCCGGTCGGCCATGACCTCCGCGATGTCACGCAGCCGCTCGAATTTTCCGCTGTCCCGCTCCGCCCATGCTCCGTCGCCGAGCCATTGCGACGGATGGTTGCAGATCTGTTTCAACCGCATCAGAAGGGCGAGCACCAGGCCTTTTCGCTGCACCCCCTCGACGTCCTCGAGCCGCCGTGCCAGCTCTTCCACCGCTTGCTGGTAGAGCGCCGCCTGCTTGCGGCTCAGGGAACAAAAGGCATTCACCTCGGTCTTGTCGGGCAGATCGGCAATGACGCTCTTGTCGGTCTTCAGGCGTCGCAGAATATAGGGCCGCACCAGATCGCGGAGCGGTCCGTAGGGATTGTGCGGCCGATCGGCGAGGCCTTTGACGAAGGACGAAAACTGCTTCGACGATCCCAACAATCCGGGATTGATGAAGTCGAAGATCGACCAGAGGTCGCCGAGGTGATTCTCGATGGGCGTGCCGGTCAACGCAATGCGGGTATCGGCCCGGAGCTGCTTGACCGTCTTGGTCTGCTTGGCGGCCGGATTCTTGATGGCTTGCGCCTCGTCGAGCACGACCAATCGCCACGGCACGGCCGTCAGCCAAGGCGAGCGTGCCAGGAACCCGTAGCTGGTGATCACCAGGTCCGTGTCAGCCAGCATGCCTGCATCCGGATCGCCGGCCTCGTTCGCGTGCAATTGCTCGGTTGGCGCAGCCGACGGGTGGGCCACGCGCGCCTTGAGGTCTGGCGCAAATCGGGCAATTTCCGCAACCCAATTGGCGAGCAGGGAAGCCGGAGCCACCAGGAGACATGGCCGTGGCCTGTCTTTGGTCTCACGCTTCAGCACGAGCAGAAGCGACAGGACCTGAATGGTCTTGCCGAGGCCCATGTCGTCAGCGAGACAGGCGCCAAGCCTGAGCTGCATGAGCAGGTAGAGCCATTGCACACCCGCCAGCTGATACGGCCGCAATGAGCCGTGAAGGGATTTGCCCGGATCGATCCGAGCAAGCCCCTCGGGGCGGCGCAAGGCCGCCAATGTCTCCGCCAGCCACGGACCCGCTACGGTCTGGCTCCAGTCGACATCCGCGTGTCCGCCGGAGTCCTTCCCGGCAATCTCGGCGCCAGCCAGCATGCGCATTGCCTCGCCGAACGACAGGCCCTCGCTGGCGGCACGCCGTTCGGCCGCTTCGAATTCATCGAGCGTCCGGCGCAGACGCTCGTGGTCAACCTCGACCCATTTGCCGCGTACCAGGACCAGGCCGTCGGACTGCGCGAGCAGCCGCTTGATTTCGGCCGCCGACAGCTTTTCACCATCGAGCGTCACCTCCATCCGGAAGTCGAGCAACGCATCCATCCCCATCTGAGATGGCGCGCGCCCCCCGATCGTCGCCTTGACTTGCGCACGCGCGGGGCGGTTCAGACGCCAACTCGCCGGCATCCGCACCGCGACCCCTGCGCTTTCGA
>NZ_JAGWUA010000027.1 GCF_028868675.1 Bradyrhizobium sp. | reverse complement strand
CGAAGGGCCCCCGGCAAGGACTCCCAGCGTCTCCGACGCATGACCGCCGCATGGGACGACGACTTCCTCGCAAGCCTCATCGCCGCCTAAAATCCTTCACCCGATTCCCCTACCGAATTTCGCCTTTAGGGTTACTTTGGGGCCGGTTTTACCGTCCGCGCAGCCGTTCCAGCATGTCGGAGGAGGCAAATCCGTCCGCGGGGGCCCCGATCGAGGCCTGGAAGTTGCGCAGGGCCTCCCGAGTCTGGCCGCCGAACTGGCCGTCGGGGGTGCCCCGATAGAAGCCGCGCTGGGCCAGAAGCTGCTGGAGCTCCAGCCGCTCGGTCCGGGACAGTTCGCGCTCCTGCCGCGGCCAGGCCTGCACCAGGGGCGGGCCGCCGCGCAGGCGGTCGGCGAAATGCCCGATCGCCAGCGCATAGGCCTCGGCCGGATTGTATTTCATGATCACGCGAAAATTCTGCAGCATCAGGAAGCCGGGCCCCTGGGCACCGGCGGGCGCGAGCAGATAGGCCTTCTCGGTCGGATGCGGGAAAGGCTGGCGGTTGGCGCGAGCGATGCCGAGATGCTCCCACTGCGCGATCGTCATGGCCTTGGCGCGGTCGGCCAGCATGTAGTTGAAGCCCTGGGGCACCGCGACCTCGTAGCCCCAGGTCTGGCCGGGCTGCCAGCCGTCCTTCTTCAGGTTGTTGGCGGTCGAGGCGATCAGGTCGGCCGGGTCGTCGACGACGTCGCGCCTTCCGTCGCCGTTGGCGTCCACCGCATAGCGCTTGAACGCCGTCGGCATGAACTGCGTCGGGCCGAACGCGCCGGCCCAGGAGCCGCGCAGCTGTTCGGGGCGGAGATCGCCGCGGTTGAGGATCTCCAGCGCCGAGAGAAATTCGTCCTTGAAATAGGCTTGGCGGCGGCCGATGCAGGCGAGCGTCGCGGTCGACTGCAGCACGCTGCGATCGCCCATCTGGGTCGAGTAGTTGGATTCGACGCCCCAGATCGATGCGATGACGGTGCGGTCGACGCCATAGGCCTTTTCGGTGGCATCGAACTGCGCCTTGTATTTTGCGAGGATCTCGCGGCCCCTGGCGAGCCGGTTGTCGTTCACGAGGATGTCGAGATAGTCCCAGATCGACTTGGTGAACTCCGGCTGCGAGTCCAGGAGGTCCATGATGCGCAGATCGGGGACGAGGCCGGCGGTGAAGCGCTGGAAGTTCTCCTGCGTGATGTGGCGGCGTGCGGCATCGGGCCACATCGCACCGACGCAATTGTCGAAATTCGCAGCCGCCTGGCGGATCGCGGCCGCGGTCATCAGCGGATGGCCGGACGCGCCGTCCTCGCCGCTCCAGGGCTGGGCGGAATTGGGCTGGGCGGAATTGGGTTGGGCGCCGCCCAGGCCGGGCGCCGGGTTCGGGCCGGAAAAGATGCCGCCGAACAGGTTGGAGAGGCCGCTTGCCCCCTCCGCGCGGACGGCAGGCGGAAACGGCGCGGCCGCAACGATCAGCATCGTCGCGGTCAGCCCAGCCAGCTTTGCCAAGGATCGCCTCATGTCCCACCTGCTTCAGCCAAGAATCCGGCTTCAGGAGGCCCGGTTACGGTTGCCAATATCTTAACAAAGGTGAAGTTTTGTAGGCAGACACCGGCTTCCGCCGGAGGGTGGCAAGCCCTACATCGGCCTTTGTTGCCGGCTGCAAGGCGGCCGGCAACGTTCCATTGCTCCATTCCCGCGCTTTCCAAGGTAATCGATCGCTCCAATGAAAATCCGCAAAGCCGTATTCCCCGTCGCCGGCCTCGGCACCCGCGTCCTGCCCGCCACCAAGGCGATGCCCAAGGAAATGCTGACCATCGTCGACAAGCCGCTGATCCAGTACGTCTACGACGAAGCCCGGGAAGCCGGCATCGAGCATTTCGTGTTCGTCACCGGCCGCAACAAGAACGTCATCGAGGACCATTTCGACCGCATGTTCGAGCTCGACACCACGCTGGCCGCGCGCGGCAAGAAGGCCGAGATCGAAGTTCTGGCGCAGAACCAGCCGGCGGCCGGCGCCGTCAGCTTCACCCGGCAGCAGGCTCCGCACGGGCTCGGTCACGCCGTGTGGTGCGCCCGCGACATCGTCGGCAACGAGCCGTTCGCGGTCGTGCTGCCGGACGAGCTCGTGCTGAACACGCCGGGCTGCCTGGCCCAGATGATCCAGGCGGCGAACACGCTCGGCGAGAAATCCAACCTGATCGCGGTGGAGGCGGTGCCGGACCATCTCACCCATCAATACGGCATCTGCGGCGTCGGCCAGCGCCACGCGTCCGGCAAGATGTTCGAGGTCTCGACCATGGTCGAGAAGCCGCCGACGGGCACCGCGCCCTCCAACCTCTCGATCACCGGCCGCTACATCCTGCAGCCCGAGATTTTCGCGATCCTGGAGACGCAGGAGCGCGGCGCCGGCGGCGAGGTCCAGTTGACCGACGCCATGATCGCGCTCGCCAGGTCGCAGAAATTCTACGGCGTCGAATTCGAAGGCGAGCGCCACGATTGCGGTTCCAAGGCCGGCTTCCTGCGCGCCAACATCGCCTACGGCATGCAGCGTCCCGAGCTGCGCGACGGGCTGATCGCGGAGATGAAGAAGCATCTGGGGAAGTGACCCGGCTGTCTCGTCTTCACCGAAGTTGTACGGCGCAGTACATCCCCAATGTCGTCCCCGCGAAAGCGGGGACCCCTAACCCCAGGGAGTGGTTTGGCGAAGACTCGTCGTTCGGCACTTCCACCGTTCGCAATCGATGGATTCCGCGGTATAGGTCCCGGCGTTCGCCGGGACGACACTGAGGACGTTGGCGGATTGCGTCGCGCCCACGGACGGCCGCGCAGCGGCCCTCACGCCACCAGCGACAATTTTGGAATGTTGGCGACCACCGACTGGTTGCGACCGCCGGCCTTGGCCGCATAGAGCGCCTTGTCGGCGGCGGCGACCAGGATCGCCCAGTCCATTCCGGCGGAGGGCACGAGGCTCGCCACGCCGATCGAGACCGTCGACGTCGCCTCGACGTCGGACCAGCCCTGGACCTTGCCGCGGATCGTCTCGGCGATCCTGAACGCGTCCGCTGCGGAGATGCCCGGCAGCAGCACGGCGAACTCCTCGCCGCCATAGCGCGCAACGCAATCGCCGGCGCGGCGTACCGAATCGGAAATGCAGATGGCGATGCCGACCAGCACCTGGTCGCCGGCCTGGTGGCCGTAGGTGTCGTTGTAGGCCTTGAAGCGGTCGGCGTCGATCATCAGGAGCGCGAGCGGCGTCTTCTGGCGCATCGCGCGCCGCCATTCGAGATCGATGGCGTGATCGAACTTGCGGCGGTTGCGCAGGCCCGTCAGCGCGTCCGTCGTCGCCAGCTCCTCAAGCTTGTGCTCGGCCTCCGCGCGCCGCCCGATCTCGCGGGCGAGCACCAGGGTGGAGCCGAGCAGGAACAGCACCAGCGTCAGCGCCACCGCGCCGATGCGGACGGCCTCGCTCTGCCAGAGCTCGAACACGGCGCTCAGGGGCTTTCCGGCCACCACGAACAGCGGACTGCTGCTGACGCTGCGGACGTAGAGCCGCGGGACGGTGTCGACCGGTCCCTCGCCCGCGAACGAGCCGCCCGGCCTCAGATTGTCCGGTTTCCAGTCCGTGCGGTCGCCGAGATTCTTGCCGATCACGTCGAGATCGAACGGCCGCCGCATGATGATGGTGCGGTCGCGTTTGAGCACGGTGATGGTGTCTTCGGTTCCGAGCGAGAGTCGATCGAACAGCTCGTGGAAATAGCTGAAGCGGATCGAGCCGGCGACGACGCCGAGGAATCTGCCGTCATCGTCGCTGATGCGCCGGCTCAGCACGATGGCGTAGGCGCCGCGGAACAGCGTGGGACGGCTGATGAACAGCCCGACGTCGGGGCTGTCGCGGTGCACTCGGAAATAGTCCTCGTCGCTCCGGTTCACGGGCAGTGGATCGAGCGTCGACGCATCGAGTATCAGCGTGCCGTTGGGGTCGAGGACCTGGATGGCGCCGAAATGCTTGGCGGTGGATGCGTGATCGAACAGGATCAGCTGCCGGATCGGCTTGCTCACCGTCCATATCTCGGGCAGCAGCATGTTGCTGGCGACCGCACGCAGCGACAGATCGTAGATCTCGATGTTGCGGCTGACGTCGGCTTCGATGCTCGTGGCCAGGTTTTGCAGGGTCCCGCGGGCAAGCGCCTCCTCGCCGCGACGCATATCCAGCATCACGTTGATGCAAATCGCGGAAAACCCGATCACCGTCACGACCGACGAGATGACCAGCAGCTTTGCAGAAATCCGCCACGGCCGCCGGGCCAGGGTAGCGCACCATCCGAACAGCATCGTTTGCTCCCGATGCCACTGGATGCGCCCGAATTCTTGAGTAGTGTTTAAGTCGGGACGAGCGCGCCGCGATCGGTTAAGAAACGGTTTCCGCGGCTCACGCTTTTCGGCAAGAGCCTGGCGGGCAGGCCAGTCGAGGATGGCAGTGAAGGATTACGGCACGCTACGCGATTACCTGAAGCGGCAGAAGCAGATGGAATTCGTGCTCAGCTTTGACGAGATCGAGGAGATCATCGGCACGGCGCTGCCGCGGGCGGCGCAACGCGCCTCGTGGTGGGACACGACGCGCAGCCCCGACATCCAGATGCCGCAGCGCGAAGCCTGTCTGGCCGCGGGATTCGCAGCCACCCGCCTGCCGGACGGCAAGAGCGTACGGTTTCGGAGGATACCGCAGCAGCGTCGCCCAGGCCTTCGCCGGGGCGACGCTGATTAGCTCGCCGCTTCCAGCCGCACTTCGGTGAGCAGCCGCATCGCGGCGTCGGCGTCCATCGGCTCGCCGAAGGCGAAGCCCTGGGCGTATTCGCAGCCGAGCTGGTAGAGCTCGACGGCGTCGGAGTCGGTCTCGGCGCCTTCCGCCACCACGTCCATGCCGAGATCGTGGGCGAGCGCGATGATCGACTTCAGGATCACCGGCCGCGTGCCGCGGCTCGTGGTGCGCACGAAGGACTGGTCGATCTTGATGGTGTCGAACGGGAAGCGCTGCAGGTAGGAGAGCGAGGAATGGCCGGTGCCGAAATCGTCGAGCGACAGGCCGGTGCCGAGCTCGCGGATGCGGGTCAGCATTTGCGCCGCGTGTTCGGGGTTTTCCATCACCAGCGATTCCGTCAATTCGAGCTTGAGCGTGCCGCGGGCCACCGATGAGCGCGACAGCACGGTGCGGATGTCGTGGATCAGGTCGTGGCGTAGCAGCTGCCGCGATGAGACGTTGACGCTGGCGAAGATCGGCTCGCGCGAGCGCATCGCGCGCTGCCATACCGAAAGCTGCCTGGCGGTCTGATCGAGCACGAACATGCCGAGGTCGACGATCAGGCCGGTCTCTTCGGCGATGGCGATGAATTCCGAGGGCGCCATGCGCCCGAGCTTCGGATGGTCCCAGCGCGCCAGCGCCTCGAAGCCGGCGACCGAGCGATCCTCCAGCCGCACGATCGGCTGGTAGAGGATGGTGAGTTCCTGACGCTCGATGGCGCGGCGCAGCTCGCTCTCCAGCGTCAGCCGGTCGGTCTTGCGGGCGCGCATCGCCGGCTTGTAGACGTCGATGCGGTCGCCGCCGATGCGCTTGGAGTGATACATCGCCAGTTCGGCGTCCTTGATGATCTCGTCCGACAATTGCGTCTGGGGATCGGACAGCGCGAGCCCGATCGAGGCAGTCAGGAAGATCTCGCGGTCGTTGAACGCGATCGGCGCGCGGATGGTCTTGCGGATGGTCTCGGCGAAGGCGGTGATGCGGGCCGGATCCTGCTCCGACAGCAGGATGAGGCCGAACTGGTCGCCGGCGAGCCGCGCCAGCGTGTCCTGCGGCTTCAGGATGCGGGTGAGGCGGCGGGCGAGCGTCAGCAGGATGGAATCGCCGACCGCGATGCCGACGGAATCGTTGACCTGCTTGAAGCGGTCGAGGTCGATCACCATCAGGGTCGGCCGCAGGTTCGGCATGGTCTTGGCGAAGTTCGCGACCGCGCCGAGGCGATCCATGAACAGCTTGCGGTTGGGCAGTCCCGTGAGATTGTCGTGCACGGAATCGTGCAGCAGGCGCTCCTCCGCGTTGCGCAACTCGGTGACGTCGGTCAGCGTGCCGACGACGCGCGAGACCTCGCCGTCGGAGCCGACTACGGGCCGCGCCTTCAGCGCGAACCACATGAAATGGCCGTCCGGCGTGCGCAGGCGGAAATCCTGCACCAGGCGGCCGCGGCGCTGGTCGAGCACGCTGTCGAGCGCCGCGCGGAAGCGGTCCTGGTCGAGTGGGTGCAGCACTTCGAGCCAGGTGGCGGCCGGTCCTTCCAGCGTGCCGCGCTTGAGGCCCAACAGCGACTCGGTCTCCGGGCTGGTGAAGACCTTGTCGGCGGAGACGTCCCAGTCCCAGATCAGGTCGCCGGAACCGGCCAGCGCCAGCGCGCGCCGCTCGATATCGGAGACGACGCCGGTGGTGGCGCCGCCGCCGGCGAAGGCGTGCTGCATCACCGTGAAGCCGATCAGCATCACGATCAGCACGAGGCCGCCGAGCAGCGCGGGACCGACGATGTCGTTGGTGACGGAGCCCGCGACCGTCATGCCGGCGGCGATCACCCAGACCACCAGCAGGAACCAGGTCGGGATCAACAGCACCGCGCGGTCGAAGCCGTGGGTGGAAAGATAGACGATCAGCGCGAAGCCGGCGAAGGCGATCAGCACCAGCGACATGCGCGCGATGCCGGAGGCGACCGCCGGATCGAACAGCGCGAGCGCGACCAGCGAGCCGAGGAAGGCGAGCCAGCCGACCGTGATGTGCGAGTAGCGCACGTGCCAGCGGCTGAGGTTGAGATAGGCGAACAGGAACACCAGCAGCGTCGCGGCCAGGATCGCTTCGCCCGCCGCGCGCCAGATGCGCTCGGCGTTGTTCGACATGTCGAGCACCTTGCCCCAGAAGCCGAAATCGACGCCGATATAGACCAGCACCGCCCAGGCGAGCGCGGCCGCCGCCGGGAACATGATGCTACCCTTGACCACGAACAGGATGGTGAGCACGAGCGCCAGGAGGCCGGAGATGCCGATCACGATGCCCTGGTAGAGCGTGAACGAGTTGACCTTGTCCTTGTAGGCATCGGGCTCCCACAGATAGAGCTGCGGCAGCTTGTCGGTGCGCAGCTCGGCGACGAAGGTGATGACGGCGCCGGGGTCGAGCGTGATGCGGAACACGTCCGCGGTCGGGCTTTCCTGGCGCTCCGGACGATCGCCGGTCGAGGGCGTGATGGTGGCGATGCGCGACAGGCCGAGGTCGGGCCACAACAGGCCCGAGGACACGATGCGGTAGTGCGGGGCGACGATCAGGCGGTCGAGCTGGTCGTCGGTGTTGTTGGCGAGCGCGAACACCACCCAGTTCTGGCCGCCTTCGCGGGCGCGCACCTCGATGCGGCGGACGATGCCGTCGGTGCCCGGCGCGGTCGAAACCTGGATGCGGTCGGAATCGCCGCGCTGATGCTCGAGGACGGCGGTGAGGTCGATTGCGGGCGCGTCGCTGCGGACGCTGACGGCGTCAAGCGCGCGTACAGGCGACGCGGCGATGATCATCATGAGGCCCAGCGCGATGGGCGCGAGGCGCCTGATCAGACGCAAGGTCAGTTCTCCGCGTTCGACGCAAACTCAGACTGCAAGGGTGTCCCGAACCGGCGATGGCCGGTTTCGGCATGCGCGATAGATGCCACGAATGCGAGGAAAATCAAAGGGTTTCCGGTCACCTATCAGCGTGTACGGATTAGACCGCCAACACAATTTTGCCAATATGTGCAGAGGTCTCCATCCGCCGGTGGGCGTCGGCCGCCTTTTCCAGCGGGAAAGTGCTGTCCATCAGCGGCTTGATGCGGCCTTCGCGCAAGAGTGGCATCACGCTGGCTTCGATCGCGGCCACCATGGCCGCCTTATCCGCATTGGTACGGGGGCGCAGGGTCGAGCCGGTATGGGTCAGGCGCTTCACCATCACCTTGGCGATGTTGACGGTGACCTTGGGTCCGTTGAGGGTTGCGATCTGCACGATGCGGCCGTCGACCGCGGCCGCATCATAGTTGCGGTCGACATAGTCTCCGGCGACCATGTCGAGGATCAGATTCGCACCGGCGTTGTTGGTTTCCGCCTTGACCGCTGCGACGAAGTCTTCCGTCTTGTAGTTGATGGCGCGGTCGGCGCCGAGCTTGAGACAGGCCTCCGCCTTGTCGGCGCCGCCGACGGTCACGATGACCTTGGCGCCGAAGGCCTTGGCGAGTTGGATCGCCATGGTGCCGATGCCGGAGGAGCCGCCATGGACCAGCAGCGTCTCGCCGGCCTTGAGAGCGCCGCGCTCGAACACGTTGTGCCAGACCGTCATCAGCGTCTCCGGCAGCGCGCCGGCTTGCTGGATCGACAGGGCAGGAGGCACCGCCATCGCCTGGGCGTCCTGGGCGACGCAGTATTGCGCATAGCCGCCGCCCGCGACCAGCGACATCACCTTGTCGCCGATCTTGTGCCGCCTCGCGTTGCTGCCGACCGCGACCACCTCGCCCGCCACTTCAAGGCCGGGCAGATCGCTCGCGCCGGGCGGCGGCGGATAGGAACCCGAGCGTTGCGCCACGTCGGGCCGGTTGACGCCGGCGGCCAGCACCTTGATCAGGATTTCGTCCGGCCCCGGCTGCGGCACCGCACGCGTTTCCGGCACCAGCACCTCCGGCCCGCCCGGCTTGGAGATGGCGACCACGGTCATTTGCGCGGGCAGCTTTTCCATGATTTGTCCTTGGGCTTTGAGGAGCGCGATCGAAACGAGGCCACTGATTAGCCAGCGCGGGTTGCGCTGGCAACCGCTTCGGCCGCGTTCGGCCGCCTGAAACCGGGAGCCCCGACATGGCGATTGAGGACGACGACCGCCCGCGCAAGAAGATCAGCCACGAGATCGGGCAGGATCTGTCGCTGCTCTCGGTCGAGGAACTGACCGAGCGCATCGCGCTCTTGAAGTCCGAGATCGTCAGGCTCGAGGAAGCCGCAACCAAGAAGCGCGCCTCGCGCGATGCGGCAAACAGCGTGTTCAAGTCGTAGCAGGTCGTCGTCCCGGGGCGCGCGATGCGCGAGCTCGGGATCCATAACCCCAGGATCGAGTTTGACGGAGACTGTGACCAACAGCTCGCGCCACAACGCAATCCTGTGATTATGGGCCCCCGCCTTCGCGGGGGCGACGAACTGTAATCCCACTCGGCCAATGGCCGACGTGACTAAAAAATTCTGAAAAGAACCGTTCGTTTACGGTCGATTAAGCTTTCGGCTTTATGACTGGAACCGTCCTCGTTTGGACACCGAGTGGCTCCTGTCCACTCTGTTTGACGCCTCCCTGTTATCAACTTTCAAAGCCGCCGGTTTCCGGCGGCTCTTTTTTGCGCCTGCTCTGATTTTGGATGCGCCGACTCTTCCGAGATATGTCGCCACATGTTGCCCAGCGGGCGGAAACCATAAACCGGGTTGCCGCTGGACTCGCCGCCTCGCCCGCGCAATGATTTGTTCATCATAAGCCGGCGTGAAAGCCGGACGGGCGTAACAGTTGCGTAAGAGGCGTTAACCATGTCGGAACGTTTGCAGGCCGAGGGCGCCCTCGTTCAACTCAGCGAGCGCTTCACCAATTCCGCCGCGTTCGGCGCCCTGTTCCGCGAAGGCATGGATCTGGTCGAGGAGACCGCCGCCTATCTCGACGGCGCCGGCCGTACCGAGGCCAAGGCGCTCGATCGTGCCGTCAGCCTGACCTACGCGACCGAGAGCATGCGCCTCACCACTCGCCTGATGCAGCTTGCGTCCTGGCTGCTGCTGCACCGCGCGGTGAAGGAAGGCGAGATGACGCTGGTCCAGGCCAACCGCGAGAAGACCAAGGTCAAGCTCACCGCCGCCGATCCCGGCCCCGTGGACACCATCGAGAAGCTGCCGCAGCAGTTGCAGGACCTGATCGCGCGCTCGATGAGCCTGCAGTCGCGCGTGCGCCGGCTCGACAGCTCGATCCATACGCCGCCCACCGATCGCGCCCCGATCGGCAATCCGCTGGTGCCGCAGCTCAATGCGCTGAAGGCCGCGTTCGAGCAGTAAAATCGGTTACTTCCTCCGTCATTGCGAGCGAAGCGAAGCAATCCAGAATGTCCCCGCGGCGGCAGTTTGGATTGCTTCGTCGCTCCGCAATGACGCGCCAAACAAAAACGCCCCTGGGCAACCCCAGGGGCGTTTTTCGCGTCAGCCCGATCGGCCGATCAATCCTTCTTGAGGAAGCCCGAGAACTTCTTCTGGAAGCGCGAGACGCGGCCGCCGCGATCGAGGATCTGCTGGGAGCCGCCGGTCCAGGCCGGGTGCGATTTCGGGTCGATGTCGAGCTGCAGCTTGTCGCCCTCCTTGCCCCAGGTGGAGCGGGTCTGGTACTCGCTGCCGTCGGTCATCACGACCGTAATCGTATGATAATTCGGATGAATTTCGGCTTTCATGGCAATGTCCCGGCGCTCAGGCGCCTCATCTCGTGTGGCTGTCGATGACGGATTTGGCCGGGTCTATACCCCAGGGCATCAGCCAAAACAAGCCGTTGTCGGACCCTGGGGAACCGCCGCCGCCACCTCAGGGACATCCCGGATTTGCCACTACCGTTGCACCGGCCTATTGGGAACGGACTTACCCGAACTGGTCTGATCCCATGAGCGCAGTGGAACGGCTCGACGATCGCTACGGCGATCGGCCGGACAAGAAGCCCTCCGAAACCCCGTCGATCGAGGATGCACTGATCGAGCAGCCGGCGAAGAGCCGGGCACGGCTGCGGCCGCTGCTGGCGCTTGCGCCCTATGTCCGGCGCTATCGCGGACGCGCGCTGCTCGCCCTCGTCGCGCTGACCGTTGCCGCACTGACCACGCTCTTGGTGCCGGTCGCGGTGCGGCGGATGATCGATTTCGGCTTCACGCCGGAAGGCATCGCGCTGATCAACAGCTATTTCGCCGTGATGATCGCGGTGGTCGCCGTGCTCGCGCTGGCGAGCGCCTCGCGCTACTATCTCGTGATGACGATCGGCGAGCGCATCGTCGCCGACCTCAGGCGCGACGTGTTCGCGCACCTGCTGTCGCTGTCGCCGACCTTCTTCGATTCCGCGCGCTCGGGCGAACTAGTCTCGCGGCTCACCGCCGACACCACCCAGATCAAGTCCGCGGTCGGCGCCTCCGTGTCGATCGCGCTGCGCAACCTGATGATGTTCCTGGGCGCGACGGCGATGATGGTCTTCACGAGCCCGCGGCTCTCAGGCTTCGTGCTGCTCGCCATTCCCGTGATCGTGCTGCCGCTGGTCGCGTTCGGACGCTGGGTGCGGCGGCTGTCGCGCAACGCGCAGGATACGCTCGCGGATGCGTCCGCCTATGCCTCCGAGCTCGTCGGCGCCATCCGCACCGTGCAGGCCTATACCAGCGAGCGGCTCGCCGAGCGCCGTTTCGGCGGCGAGGTCGAGCAGGCCTATGAGGCGGCGCGCACCTCGACGCAAGCGCGCGCGGTGCTGACCGCCATCATCATCTTCATCGTGTTCTCGAGCGTGGTCGCGATCCTCTGGATCGGCTCGCATGACGTCCTGACCGGCAGCATCTCGCCGGGACGGCTCGGCCAGTTCGTGCTCTATGCGGCGTTCGCCGCCGCGGGCCTCGGCCAGCTCAGCGAGGTCTGGGGCGAGGTCGCCGCCGCCTCCGGCGCCGCCGAGCGATTGTTCGAGATTTTGCATGTCCAGCCCGAGATCACGGCGCCGGCGACGCCGCGCGCGCTGCCCGCGCCTGCGCGCGGCGAGGTCTCTTTCGATCGCGTCAGTTTTGCTTATCCGGCGCGGCCCGAAGTCAACGTGCTCGATGCCGTGTCGCTCGCCGTGCGGCCCGGCGAGAAGGTTGCGATCGTCGGTCCGTCCGGCGCCGGCAAGAGCACGCTGTTTCATCTCCTGCTGCGTTTCTACGATCCCGGCAGCGGCGCGATCTCGCTCGACGGCGTGGCCATCAGGTCGGCCGATCCGCGCGAGCTGCGCGCGCGCATCGCGCTGGTGCCGCAGGAACCGGTGGTGTTCGCCGCCACCGCTCGCGAGAACATCCGCTTCGGCCGTCCCGATGCGAGCGATGCGGAGGTCGAGCGCGCGGCCGAGCTCGCGCATGCGGCCGAGTTCATCCGACGGCAGCCCGAGGGTTTTGAGACTTCGCTCGGCGAGCGCGGCGTGACGCTGTCCGGCGGCCAGCGCCAGCGTATCGCGATCGCGCGCGCGATCCTGCGCGACGCGCCGCTCTTGCTGCTCGACGAGGCGACGTCCTCGCTCGATGCCGAAAGCGAAACGCTGGTGCAGACCGCGCTGGAGGAATTGATGCGCCACCGCACCACCCTCGTCATCGCGCACCGCCTCGCGACCGTGCTGTCCTGCGACCGCATCCTGGTGATGGAGCAGGGCAGGATCGTCGAGCAGGGCACGCATGCGGAGCTGGTCGCGGCGAACGGGCTCTACGCGCGGCTGGCGAGGCTGCAGTTCGAGGGGGCGTAGGAGCTTCACTCTCCGTCATTGCAAAGACGGCGGAGTGTGCGGCGGCTTCGGCGCCTCACGGCCACCACGCCATCTTCAGCACCGGCCGTCCCGACGTCGGATTGACGCCGTCGCCCGCATGCACGAAGCCGTTGCGCTCGTAGAAGCGGATGGCGCGGGCGTTGTCCTTGTTCACCAGCAGCGTGATGCCTTGCGGCGCGAGGCGCTTGGCTTCGTCGACCAGGAGGCGCGCGGCGTCCGAGCCCCATTGTTCCGGCGCAACCACGAGCTGGTCGAGATAACCCTCGCCGTCGATGGTGACGAAGCCGATCAGCGTGTTCTCCTGCTCGGCCACGACGATCGAGGCCTTCGGAACCAGCTCCCTGCGCCAGCGCTCGTGCCACCAGTCCAGCCGCGCAGCGAAGTCGATCTGCGGATAGGCCTGCTGCCAGGTGCGATGCCAGACGTCGATTGCCGCGGCCTCGTCCTCGCTGCGATAGGGGCGGAGGTTGACGGTCACTACCGCTCCGTCAGCTTCAGCTCGATGCGGCGGTTGCGCCTGTAGGCCTCTTCGGTGTTGGCGGTGTCGAGCGGCTGGAATTCGGCAAAGCCCGCGGCGACCAGGCGCTGGGCGGGAACGCCGAGCGAGATCAGATATTGCACGACCGAGATCGCGCGCGCCGACGACAGCTCCCAGTTCGACTTGAAGGTCAGGCCGCTGACCGGCCGCACGTCGGTGTGGCCGTCGACCCGCAGCACCCAGGCGATCTCGGGCGGAATCTTCTTGTCGAGATCGATCAGGGCCGCCGCGACGGTGTCGAGCTCGGCGCGGCCCTCGGGCAGCAGCGTGGCCTGTCCGGTGTCGAAGAACACCTCCGACTGGAACACGAAACGGTCGCCGACGACGCGGATGTCGGGCCGGTTGCCCAGGATGGCGCGCAGCCGGCCGAAGAATTCCGAGCGGTAGCGCGACAGTTCCTGCACCCGCTGCGCCAGGGCGACGTTGAGGCGCTGGCCGAGATCGGCGATCTTGGTTTGCGATTCCTTGTCGCGTTTCTCCGAGGCGTCGAGCGCCTCCTCCAGCGCGGCGAGCTGCCGCCGGAGCGCGCTGATTTGCTGGTTCAGCACCTCGATCTGGGCGAGAGCGCGCGCGGCGACCGCCTTCTCCGAATCCAGCGCCTTGTTGAGCTCGGCCGCCTTGCCCTGCGCGTCGTTGCCGGCGCTCGCGAGCCCCTCATAGAGGCCCTTCATGCGGTCGCGCTCGGATTCGGCGGAGGCGAGCCCCGCCTTCAATTGCGAGATCTGGTCGTCGAGATTGAGCTTGCCGAGCTTTTCCAGCGACAGCATCTCGGTGAGCTGCGCGATCTTGGCGTTGAGCTGCTCCAGCGCCTTGTCCTTGCCGGTGACCTCCTGCGACAGGAAGAACTGCACCACCAGGAACACCGACAGCAGGAACACGATCGACAGCACCAGCGTCGACAACGCGTCGACGAATCCGGGCCAGTAGTTGAACGGGCCGTCGCTGCGGCGGGCGCGGGCAAGAGCCATGTCACCAGTCTCCACTCTCGTGTCCCGGACGCGCTGCAGCGTGAAACGCTGCTGCGCGAGACACCGGGACCCATATTTCATACGCCCTGGGCCCCGGCTCGGCGACGCGTCATTTCATGCCGCGTCGCGTCCGGGGCACGATACCTAGCTCTTCTCGGGCTGTCGCGCGAGCCGCTCCAGGAGGCGCCGGATCTCGCGGTTCTGCTCGCCCTGGCCGTCGGCCCATTCGCGGATCATCTGCTGCTCGGTGCGCATGTGCGAGACCAGCGCCTGGATCGCTTCGGCAAGGCTTGCCATCGCCGTGGTCGTGCCGCGGCTGGCGCTGCCCTCCTCGAGCACGATGCGCAGCCGCTCGACGGCCGCCTGAAGTTCGCCGGTGCCGGCGATCGCGCCGCCCTCGCCGCCGCGGCTATATTCGCGCACGGTGGTGGCGAGCCAGTCCTCGAGGTCGGTGTAGAAGCGGTTTTGCGCCTGGCTCGATTGCAGGTCGAGGAAGCCGAGGATCAGCGAGCCCGCGAGGCCGAACAGCGAGCTGGAGAAGGAGATGCCCATGCCGCCGAGCGGGGCGGCCAGTCCCTCCTTCAGCGTGTCGAACAGCGCGCCGGCGTCGCCGCCGACCTTGAGGCCGTCGATCACCTTGCCGACCGAGCCGACCGTCTCGATCAGACCCCAGAAGGTGCCGAGCAGGCCGAGGAACACCAGCAGCCCGGTCATGTAGCGGGAGATGTCGCGCGCCTCGTCGAGCCGGGTCGCGATCGAATCCAGGAGGTGCCGCATCGTCTGCTGCGTGATCGACATCCGCCCGGTGCGCTCGCCGCCGAGGATCGCGGCCATCGGCGCCAGCAGTTTCGGGTGACGGGCAGGCGCCAGCCCGGGATCGGCGATGCGGAAATTGTTGACCCAGGACACTTCGGGATAGAGCCGGATCACCTGGCGGAAGGCCAGGATGATGCCGATGAACAGCACGCCGCCGATCAGCGCATTCAGTCCGGGATTGGCGAAGAAGGCGGTGACGATCTGCTTGTAGAGCACCACGCCGACCAGCGCGCAGAGCACCAGAAAGACCAGCATCCGCACCAGGAACACGCTGGGCGAGGACAGTTTTGTGAGCTCGATCTCCATGGTGGAGCGGGGCGAGGTGCCTGGCGGCATGGCCGGTGTCATCCGTTACGAAACCCTGTCTGCGCCCCGCACTATGGCACAGCGTGAGCGGGAAAAAAGCCGGGACAGGCCGATTTCGAGGCAAAGCGGAACTCCGGCCTCTCGATCGTTGTTGGGTTTTCTCGCATGACGAGGAGATTCGGCGCGACTGTCGGCGGCATGACGCCGCGCGCGCGGCAATCGCGGTCGGGGCGACAAACGGTTCGCCGCCGCTCACGTTCGCGCTGCTGCGCTTGCGGCTGCAGTCGGACGCGCGTCAGCGATCGGGCGCTCGAGGAAGGCTCCTTATGGTATGCCGCCACGCGGCGCGACGACAGACGCCCCACTCACAATCCGGTGAATCTCGAAAAGCCGCGTGCGCCCAGTGACATAGTTCCTGTGACATTGGGCCGCCTGCGAGTTCCGTTGCATCGCAACAAACAGATTTTATCCTGAATGCCGCATCAACCGCGTGGCGGCGCTCTGGAGCGCTGCACGCTGAGCTTGATTCCAGGTCAACGAACGGGGCACCCATTTCCATGTCAGGACTTCGTGCGCGATCGGCATGCGTCGCAGTGATGCTCGCGGCCCTTGCGCCGCTGCTTGCCGGTTGCGACGAATCCAATTCCGCGATCTCCGCTGCCCAGCCCGCCGAGCCCGACGTCAGCGTCGTCGTCGTGAAGCCGCAGCCGCGCGCGGTGGTGCGCGAGCTGCCCGGCCGGATCGCGCCGACGCGCGTCGCCGAGGTGCGGCCGCGCGTCTCGGGCATCGTGGTCGAGCGCCTGTTCCGCCAGGGCAGCGAGGTGAAAGCGGGCGATCCGCTCTATCGCATCGATCCGCGTCCGTTCGAGGTCGAGGTGATGGCGAACGAGGCGGCGCTGGCGAAGGCCGAGGCTGTGCTGCAGCAGGCGCAGCAGCACGCCCGCCGCATTGCATTGCTGTTCTCCCAGCGCGCGGCGCCCGAAGCCGAGAACGAGAAGGCGACCGCTTCCGAGCGCCAGGCTCGGGCCGAGGTCGACGGCCGCAAGGCCGAGCTCGCGCGCGCCAGGCTCAATCTCGACTACGCCACGGTGCGTGCGCCGATCGACGGCGTGGTCGGCGCGGCGCTGGTCAGCGAGGGCGCGCTCGCGGTGCAGAACGAGACCAATCTCGCCACCGTCCAGCAGCTCGATCCGATCTATGCCGATTTCACCCAATCGGTTACCGAGCTGAACCAGCTTCGCCGTGCCTTCGAGAGCGGCGATCTCGACCGCATCGAGGGCGACAGCGTAAGGGTGCGTCTCGTGGTCGACGACAACACGGTCTATCCGCCGAACGGCAAGCTGCTGTTTTCCGACGCCAGGGTCGACGCCCATACCGGCCAGGTGACGCTGCGCGGCGAATTCCCCAATCCGAAGCGCGAATTGCTGCCGGGGATGTATGTCCGCGTGCGGATCGACCAGGGCCTCGATACCGACGCCATCGCGGTGCCGCAGCAGGCGATCCAGCGCAATGGCGGCGGCGGCAGCGAGGTGTTCGTCGTCAAGGACGACAACCACATCGCGGTGCAGCCGGTGCGCACCGGCTCGGTACAGGACGGCGTCTGGTTCGTCACCGACGGCCTCAAGGCCGGCGACAAGGTCGTGGTCGAAGGTTTTCAGAAGTTCGCGGCCGGCGACAAGGTCAGGCCGCAGGCCTGGACCGAGGCGGATGCGGGCTCGGACGGTGCGCAGCGTGTGCAGGCGATGCGGTAGCGCGGCATGCCGGGCTTCTTCATCGACAGGCCGATCTTCGCCTGGGTGGTTGCGCTGTTCATCTGCCTGATCGGCGCGATCGCGATACCGCTGCTGCCGATCGCGCAATATCCGATCATCGCGCCGCCCTCGATCTCGATCTCGACCAGCTATCCCGGCGCCTCGCCGGAAAACCTCTACAACAGCGTCACGCGGCTGATCGAGGAGGAGCTCAACGGTGCCGCCGGCATTTTGAACTTCGAATCGACCAGCGACTCGCTCGGCCAGGTCGAGATCACGGCCAATTTCGTGCCGGGCACCGACACCAGCGCAGCCTCGGTCGAGGTGCAGAACCGGATCAAGCGCGTCGAGGCGCGCCTGCCGCGCGCGGTGATCCAGCAGGGCATCTTGATCGAGGAGGCCTCCAGCGCCGTGCTGCAGATCATCACGCTGAACTCGACCGACGGCAGCCTCGACGAGGTGGGGCTGGGCGACTTCATGATCCGCAACGTGCTCGGCGAGATCCGCCGCATTCCCGGCGTCGGCCGCGCCACGCTCTATTCGACCGAGCGCTCGCTTCGCGTCTGGATCGATCCGGCAAAACTCGTCGGTTACGGGCTCACGGCCGACGACGTCAACAAGGCGATCGGCGCCCAGAACGCGCAGGTCGCCTCGGGCAGCATCGGCGCCGAGCCGTCGGCGCCGAACCAGCGCGTTTCCGCGCTCGTGCTGGTCAAGGGCCAGCTCGGCTCGCCCGAGGAGTTCGGCGCCATCATCCTGCGCGCCAACGCCGACGGCTCGACCGTGCGGCTGCGCGATGTGGCGCGGATCGAGGTCGGCGGCCTCAACTACCAGTTCCAGACCCGGCTCAACGGCAAGCCGACCGCCGGTCTCTCCGTGCTGCTGTCGCCGACCGGCAATGCGCTGGCGACCGCGAGCGCGGTCGAGGCCAAGATGAAGGAGCTGTCGCGCTTCTTCCCGGCCAACATCGCCTACGAGATTCCCTACAACATCACGCCGGTGGTCGAGGCCTCGATCAGGAAGGTACTGTCGACGCTGGTCGAGGCCGTGGTGCTGGTGTTCGTCGTGATGTTCCTGTTCCTGCAGAACATCCGCTACACCATCATCCCGACCATCGTGGTGCCGGTGGCGCTCCTGGGCGCCTGCACCACGCTGCTGCTCGCGGGCTACTCCATCAACATGCTCTCGATGTTCGGCATGGTGCTCGCGGTCGGCATCCTCGTCGACGACGCCATCGTCGTGGTCGAGAACGTCGAGCGCATCATGGCGGAGGAAGGCCTGCCGCCGAAGGAGGCGACCCGCAAGGCGATGACGCAGATCACCGGCGCCATCATCGGCATCACGCTGGTGCTGATGGCGGTGTTCGTGCCGATGGCGTTCTTCCCGGGCTCGGTCGGCATCATCTATCGCCAGTTCTCGGTGACCATGGTCGCGGCGATCGGCTTCTCGGCCTTCCTCGCGCTGTCGCTGACGCCAGCCTTGTGCGCGACGTTGCTGAAGCCGGTCGCCAAGGGCCACGGTCACTCGGGCGGCGGCGTATTCGGCCGGTTCAACCGCATCCTGGAAGCCGGCAGGTTCGGCTATGCGCGCACCGTCGGCTTCGCGCTGAAGCGCACCGGGCGGCTGATGCTGGTCTATGCCGCGCTGCTCATCGGTCTCTCCCTCGCCTTCGTCAGCCTGCCCGGCGGCTTCCTGCCGGTCGACGACCAGGGTTTCGTCACCACCGACGTGCAGACGCCGTCGGACTCCTCCTATGCACGCACCGAGGCCGTGGTGGAGAAGGTGGAGAAATATCTGGCCGCGCGGCCCGGCGTCGAGGACGTCACCTTCCTGACCGGTTTCAGCTTCTCCGGCCAGGGCATGAACACCGCGCAGGCCTTCATCACCCTGAAGGACTGGTCGGAGCGCGGGCCGAAAGAGTCCGCCGCGGCGCTGGTCGCCGACATCAACCGCGACCTCGCGACCGTGCGCGACGCCAAGATTACCGCGCTGCAGCCGCCGCCGATCGACAATCTCGGCAACTCATCGGGATTCTCCTTCCGCCTGCAGGACCGCGGCCAGAAGGGCTATCCGGCGCTGATGCGCGCCGCCGACCAGCTCATCCGGGAGGCCAATGCGAGCCCGGTGCTGCAGAAGGTCTATGTCGAGGGCCTGCCGGAGGCTCCGCAGGTCGATCTGACGATCGACCGCGAGAAGGCCGGCGCCTTCGGCGTCACCTTCGAGGACATCAACAACACGATCTCGACCAATCTCGGCTCGAACTACGTCAACGACTTCCCGAACCGCGGCCGCATGCAGCGCGTGGTGGTGCAGGCGGACAGCGCCGACCGCATGAAGACCGAGGACATCCTCAACTACAACGTCAGGAATAGCCGCGGCCAGCTCGTGCCGTTCTCATCCTTCGCGACGGTGGAGTGGTCGCGCGGTCCGACCCAGATCGCAGGCTTCAACTATTATCCGGCGGTGCGCATCTCCGGCGAGGCGCGGCCCGGCTTCACCTCGGGCGATGCGATCGCCGAGATGGAGCGGCTCGCCGGCAGGCTGCCGCGCGGCTTCGGCTATGAATGGACCGGTCAGTCGCTCCAGGAAAAGCTGTCGGGCTCGCAGGCTCCGTTCCTGCTCGCGCTCTCGGTGCTGGTGGTGTTCCTGTGCCTCGCCGCGCTCTACGAGAGCTGGACCATTCCGCTCGCGGTGCTCTTGACCGTGCCGCTCGGCATCACCGGCGCGGTGATCGCGGCGATGCTGCGCGGGCTTCCCAACGACGTCTATTTCACCGTCGGCCTCATCACCATCATCGGGCTCGCCGCCAAGGACGCGATCCTGATCATCGAATTCGCCAGGGATTTGCGCAGGGAGGGCAGGCCGCTGGTGGAAGCCACCGTCGAGGCCTGCCGCCTGCGCTTCCGCCCGATCCTGATGACCGGCCTCGCCTTCATCTGCGGCGTCATCCCGATGGCGATTGCGCAGGGCGCCGGCGGCGCCAGCCAGCAGTCGCTCGGCACCGTCGTGATGGGCGGCATGATCGCGGTGGTCATCCTCGCGCTGTTGATGGTGCCGGTGTTCTTCGTCTCCGTGCAGCGCGTGCTGGCGGGAGATCGGGAGGCGGAGGAGAAGCTGGAAGCCGAGCCGGTTGGCGGGCCCGCGCTGGCGCCGCCATCGTAACTCCGTCGTCATTCCGGGGCGCGCGAAGCGCGAACCCGGAATCCATCGCGCCGCGCGTCCTGTGGATGAATGGATTCCGGGCCCGCGCCAGGAGGCGCGTCCCGGAATGACGATGCAGAAAGAGTGGCGCGAATTTACCCCGCCAGCGGCTTCAAGATCCGCACCAGCTCCCCGTGCACGAACTCGTTGCCGCACACGACGTTCCCTGTCACCAGCGCGTCGCCGGAGGTGTCGATGTCGCTGACGATGCCGCCGGCTTCGCGGACCATGATCTGGCCGGCCGCGATGTCCCAGGGCTGCAGATTGCGCTCCCAGTAGCCGTCCAGCCGTCCGGCGGCGACGAAGGCGAGGTCGAGCGAGGCGGCGCCGAAGCGGCGGAAGCCCGCGAGCCTGGTCTGCAGCGCGGCCATTTCCTTCCGCGCCAGGTCGTGGTCGCCGCGGCCGATATGCGGCAGCCCGCAGGCCACCACGCATTCGTCGAGCTTGCGGCGGCCGGCCACCCGCAGGCGCTGGTCGTTGAGGAAGGCGCCCTTGCCGCGCTCGGCGATGTAGAGCTCGTCGTTGGCGGGATTGTAGATCACGCCCGCGATCACCGTGCCCTCGCGCGAAAGCCCGATCGAGATCGCGAATTGCGGAATGCCGTGCAGGAAGTTGGTGGTGCCGTCGAGGGGATCGACGATCCAGGTGTGGCTCTTGTCGGTGCCCTCGCGCGTGCCCCCTTCCTCGCCGATGAAGCCGTAGCCGGGCCGCGCCTTGGCGAGGTCGGTGTAGAGCATCTCCTCGGCGCGCTTGTCGGCGAGCGAGACGAAATTCGCCGGCCCCTTCAGCGACACCTGCAGATGCTCGATCTCGCCGAGATCGCGCTTGAGGCTGCGGCCGGCGCGGCGCGCCGCCTTGACCATGACGTTGATAGTGGCGGAATACAGCATGAGGTTCGGTCTCGATCGGGAGAAACGGCGAGGCCGTCGGATTTGAGGCAATGGGGTGCCCTGCGCTCAGGCCGGCGTCAAGTCATTTGACCCCGAGCCATTTTCTGGCGGAGGCCTCGGCCCTGGCCCGGTCGTCGGCATTGAGCTCGGAGAGCTGCTTGTCGAGCTCGGGATCGCCCTTGCCGCCGCTCTTGGCCACCAGGTGCCACTTGAAGCCCTCGACCTTGTCCACCGGTGCGCCCATGCCGTTGATCAGCACCCAGGCGAGCCGGTTCTGCGCGATCGGCGAGTTCTGCCGGGCCGCCTTGCGCAGCAGCGCCACCGCGGCCGGCGGGTTGCGCGGCGTCCCCGTGCCGTTGAACAGCGCGATCGCGTACTCGACCTCCGCGTCGACATTGTCGGCGAGCGAGGCGGCCTGCAACAGCCGCACCGCCCGCTCGACGTCCTTCTCGACGCCGGTGCCTTCCTTGTAGAAGGTCGCCAGCGCGTATTGCGCCTCGGGCAGCCCCGCGTCGGCCGCCTGGCGCAGCAGTTCGGCGGCGCGGCGCACGTCCTGCGGCAGCGTCTGCCCGTCGAGATAGAGCAGCGCGAGATTGTAGGCCGCCTTGGGCTCGCCGAGCTTGGCGGATGACGCCAGCAGTTTCACCGCCTCGTTCTTGTCGACGGGGCCGCCGCGGCCGGCTATGCGCATCATCGCGAGCGCGAACATGCCTTCGCGATCGCCGGCGTCGGAGGCGCGCTTGTACCATTCGACCGCCTTGGCATAGTCGCGCTTGACGCCGAGCCCGCTGGACAACAGCTCGCCCAGCATGGTCATCGCCTTGGCGTCGCCTCCTTGCGCGCGCACCGTCGCGAGATCGAAGGCGGTCTTGTACTGGCCGCGCTGATAGGCGCCGAACACCAGATCGACGCTGGAATTGTCGGTCGGCGGCGCGGGGATCACGGTCGCGGCGGGCGCCGGGCTCGGCGAGGGAGACGGCGAGGGTTTTGGCGCGGGCTGCGCCTCCTTCTTCCCGGTCACCGCATGCGGCTTGGCCTTGCCCTTCTCGGGCGGCGGAACGGGCGTCGTCGCAGGCGGCGGCGCCAGCGATATCTGTGCAGAAGCGGGCGCCGCGAGTGCGAGCGTGACGAGGATTGCGGTGGAGCGCGCGAGTTTCATGGTCCGTCGCTAGCCCTGCGCCGTGTCGGCAGGTGCGGTCGCATCCGCATAGCCCTTCCCGATGGCCGCTTCCGCATCGGCGAGCGCGGCCTTCGGTCCGCGCGGATCGGACCAGACGGCATCGCCGACCAGCACGAAATCGGCGCCGGCGGCCGCGAACTCGCAGGCTTCCACGGCCGACGTCGCAAAGCCGACACAGGGCGGCTCGAACAGCTCGGCCCACCATTCCAGCCGCTCCGCGATCGCCTGGGCCGAAGGCCGCTGGCCGCGCGCGTCCGGCTCACCGAACAGCACGTAGTCCGCGCCCATCTCGCCCGCGGCCATGGAATCGTGGCGCGTGACGAGCCCGCCCGCGCCGGCAATGCGGTCCGGCTTCAGCGAGCCGATCGCCTCTTCCAGCGCGGCGATGCCGGTCAGATGCGCGCCGTCGGCCCCGGCGCGTGCCACCAGCTCCGCATGGCCGTCGATCAGAAGCGCAGCGCCTGCCTTCTGCACCGCCGGCGCCAGCGCCTTCACGCGCGAGATCATGCCGCGCTGGTCGGTCTCCTTCAGCCGCACCAGCACCGCCGCGACGTCGGCCGTGGCGAGCAGGCCGGGCAGCTCGGCGGCGAGCGCTGCCGCATCGTCGACGACCGGCGTCGCGAGATAGAGGCGCGGCTTGGGGCGCGCAGGAGCGGGCTTGGTCGCGGACCTGGTCCCAGACTTGGTCCCAGACTTGGATTTGTTCGACAAGTCTAGGCCGCCTTCTGTTCCAGCGCGCTCGCCCATTCGCCCTTGGTCGCGAGCGCGTTCATCCGCGCGCGATGGGTGAAGGCCTTTTGCCCCGCCGCCACGTTCTCGGCCTTGCCGGACCACGCCTTCTGCGGCGCGGCCTGCAGCGCGCGGCCATAGGAGAAGGTCAGCCGCCACGGCAGCGGGCAGAGCGTGTTCATGGCATTGAGGTGCGCTGTGGCGTCCTCGTCGGACTGGCCGCCGGACAGGAAGGCGATGCCGGGCACGGCAGCGGGCACGCAGGCCTTCAGGAGGCGCACGGTCTTGTCCGCGACCTCGGCGACGGAGGCCTGCTTCGCGCATTTCTTGCCGGAGACCGCCATGTTGGGCTTGAGGATCATGCCCTCCAGTGCTACGCGCTGCACGCGCAATTCCTGGAACGTCTTGTTGAGCACGCGGCTCGTCACCTCGTAGCAGCGGTCGATGTCGTGATCGCCGTCCATCAGCACTTCCGGCTCGACGATGGGCACGATCTGTGCGGCCTGGCACAGCGCCGCGTAGCGCGCCAGCGCATGTGCGTTGACGTGGATCGCGGTCATCGAGGGTATCCCGCTGCCGATGTCTATCACCGCGCGCCATTTGGCGAAACGCGCGCCGCGCTCGTAATATTTCTTCAGCCGCTCGGCGAGCCTGTCGAGCCCGACGGTGACGAGCTCACCCGGGCACATCGGCAGGGCTTGCGTGCCCTCGTCGACCTTGATGCCGGGAATGGCGCCGGCCTGTTCGATCAGCCTGATCAGCGGCGTGCCGTCCTTGGCGTTCTGCCAGATCGTCTCGTCGTAGAGGATCACGCCCGAGATGTGCCGGCTCATCGCGTCGGTGGAGCGGAACAGCATCTCGCGATAGTCGCGGCGGTTGTCTTCCGTCGACTCCACGCCGATCGCATCGAACCGCTTCTTGATCGTGCCGGAGGATTCATCGGCCGCCAGCACGCCCTTGCCCGGTGCCACCATGGCGGTCGCGACCTTGTTCAGCTCAGTCAGATTCATGGAGAGGGTCCTCCCAAAGCGATTCTGCCATGCCCGCGAAAATAGACCGTTCTCGGGCAATTGCCGAGTTAACGTTGGTCGCAGGGGGAGGGCGGGCCGTTCTTACCTCGCCCCGCTTGCGGGGAGAGGTCGGAATTCGCGCGGACAACGCGAATTCCGGGTGAGGGGGACTCTCCGCGAATCCGTCCGGCGCCGTGGACGCCGAGGCAGCCCCTCACCCCAACCCTCTCCCCGCGAAGGGCGGGGAGAGGGAGGGATACATCACGCCACCTTCGGATCGAGCTCGCCCTTGGCGTAGCGCTTGGCCATGTCGGTGGTGGTGAGCACGCGCTTGATCTTGGAGGCCTGCCCTGCGGTGTTGAACTCCTGCAGCCGCTGCTTGCACAGCTTGGTCATCGCCTCCATCGCGGGCTTCAGGTACTTGCGCGGATCGAACTCTTCCGGGCTGTCCTTCAGCACCTTGCGGATCTGGCCGGTCATCGCCATGCGATTGTCGGTGTCGATGTTGATCTTGCGCACGCCGTTCTTGATGCCGCGCTGGATCTCGGAGACCGGCACGCCCCAGGTCGGCTTCATCTTGCCGCCATAGGCGTTGATGATGTCCTGCAGCTCCTGCGGCACCGAAGACGAACCGTGCATCACAAGATGCGTGTTCGGCAGCTTGCGGTGGATCGCCTCGATCACGTTCATGGCGAGGATGTCGCCGTCCGGCTTGCGGGTGAACTTGTAGGCGCCGTGCGAGGTGCCCATCGCGATCGCGAGCGCGTCGACCTTGGTCTCCTTGACGAACTTCACGGCCTCGTCCGGGTTGGTCAGGAGCTGGTCGTGCGACAGCTTGCCTTCCGCGCCGTGCCCGTCTTCCTTGTCGCCCATGCCGGTCTCGAGCGAGCCCAGCACCCCCAACTCGCCCTCGACGGAGATGCCGCCGAGATGCGCCATGGTGGTGACGGTCTTGGTGACGCCGACATTGTAGTCCCAGTCGCCCGGAGTCTTGCCGTCGGCCTTGAGCGAGCCGTCCATCATCACCGAGGTGAATCCGGCCTGGATCGCGGTCATGCAGGTCGCGGGCTCGTTGCCGTGATCGAGATGCACGCAGACCGGGATGTGTGGGTAGATTTCGGTCACCGCGTCCATCATGTGCTTGAGCATGACGTCGTTGGCATAGGCGCGCGCGCCGCGCGAGGCCTGGATGATGACGGGCGCATCGACGCTGTTGGCGGCGTCCATGATCGCCAGCGCCTGCTCCATGTTGTTGATGTTGAAGGCCGGGACGCCGTAGTCGTTCTCCGCCGCATGGTCGAGCAATTGACGCAACGTGATCCGAGCCATCTTTTCTTCTCCCGTTTGGGCCTCAACGGCCAATCGTTACTTCGTTCGCAGGACCTCGACGCCCGGCAGCGGCTTGCCTTCCATCCATTCCAGGAACGCGCCGCCGGCGGTCGAGACATAGGTGAAGTCGGAGGCCACGCCGGCCTGATTGAGGGCCGCGACCGTGTCGCCGCCGCCCGCGACCGAAATCAGCTTCTTGGCCTTGGTGCGCTTGGCGGCGTGCCTGGCCGCCAGCATGGTGCCGCGGTCGAACGGCGTCATCTCGAAGGCGCCGAGCGGCCCGTTCCAGACCAGCGTCGCCGCATCGTCGATTGCGGCATGGATGCGCGCGTTCGACTGCGGACCGACGTCGAGGATCATGCCGTCGGCGGGAATGGCGTCGAGGCCGTAGGCCTGCGACGGAGCGTTGGCTGCGAAATGGAAGGCGACGGTGGCGTCCACGGGCAGGATGATGGCGCAATTGGCGGCTTCCGCCTTCTCCAGGATGCGCAGCGCGGTCGGCGCCAGATCCTTCTCGGCGAGCGACTTGCCGATCGCGACGCCCTGGGCGTGCAGGAAGGTGTTGGCCATGCCGCCGCCGATCACCAGCGCATCGACCTTGGTGACCAGGTTTTCCAGGAGGTCGATCTTGGTCGAGACCTTGGCGCCGCCGATGATCGCGATCACCGGCTTGGTCGGCGCCTCCAGCGCCTTCTCCAGCGCGTCGAGCTCGGCCTGCATGGTGCGCCCCGCATAGGCCGGCAGCTTGTGGCCCAGGCCCTCGGTCGTGGCGTGGGCGCGGTGCGCGGCGGAGAAGGCGTCGTTGACCCAGACGTCGCCGAGTTTGGCCAATTCCGCAACGAAGGCCGGATCGTTCTTTTCCTCTTCCTTGTGGAAGCGGGTGTTCTCCAGGCACAGGATGTCGCCGTCCTTCAGGGCGGCGACGGCCTTGGCCGCGACCTCGCCGATGCAGTCGTCGGCGAAGCCGACCGGCTTCTTGACCACATGCGCCAGCGCCTCGGCGACGGGCTTCAGCGACTCCTTGGGATCGCGTCCCTTCGGCCGGCCGAAATGCGCGAGCAGGATGACCTTGCCGCCCTTGTCCGAGAGCTCGGTGATGGTGGGGGCGACACGCTCGAGCCGCGTTGCGTCGGTGACGCGTCCGTTCTCCATGGGCACGTTGAGGTCGACGCGCAGCAGCACGCGCTTGCCTTTCACGTCGACGTCGTCGAGGGTGCGGAAGCTCTTCGCCATTTGAACACTCTCTTGTCCCGGGCGCACTGCGGCACGAAGTGCCGCCGTGCAGAACCGGGACCTACGCTGTGTGGGCCCCGGCTCTGCCGCGCACCGTGAAGGCACGCTGCGCCGCGTCCGGGACGCAAGACCTAGATCACCTTCGCCATCGCAACGGCGGTGTCCGCCATGCGGTTCGAAAAACCCCACTCGTTGTCGTACCAGGACATCACGCGCACCAGCGTGCCGTTCTGCACCTTGGTCTGGTCCTCGTGGAACGTCGAGGAGTGCGGGTCGTGGTTGAAGTCGATCGAGACGTTCGGCGCGCTGGTGTAGCCGAGGATGCCCTTGAGCTGCTGCTCGGAGGCGCGCTTCATCGCGGCGTTGACTTCCTTGGCGTCGGTCGCGCGCTTGGCGACGATCTTGAGGTCGACCACCGAGACGTTCGGGGTCGGCACGCGGATCGCGACGCCGTCGAGCTTGCCCTTGAGCTCCGGCAGCACGAGGCCGATCGCCTTCGCCGCACCCGTCGAGGTCGGGATCATCGACATCGCCGCCGCGCGGCCGCGGTAGAGATCCTTGTGCAGCGTGTCCAGCGTCGGCTGGTCACCGGTATAGGCGTGGATCGTGGTCATGAAGCCGGTCTCGATGCCGACCAGGTCGTTCAGCACCTTGGCGACCGGCGCGAGGCAGTTGGTGGTGCAGGAGCCATTGGAGACGACCATGTGATCCCTGGTCAGTGCGTCGTGGTTGACGCCGTAGACGATGGTGGCGTCGGCGCCGTCGGCGGGCGCGGAGACCAGCACGCGCTTGGCGCCGGCGGCGAGATGCGCGGAGGCCTTGTCCTTCGAGGTGAAGATGCCGGTGCACTCCATCGCGATGTCGACGCCGAGAGCCTTCCACGGCAGCTTCGAGGGATCGCGCTCGGCGGTGACCTTGATCTTGTTGGCGCCGAGGCTGATCGTGTCGCCGTCGACGGTCACGGTGCTGGGGAAGCGGCCGTGCACGGAGTCGAAGCGCAACAGGTGCGCATTGGTCTCGACCGGGCCGAGGTCGTTGATGCCGACCACCTCGATGTCCTTGCGACCGGACTCGGCGATGGCCCGCAGGATGTTGCGGCCAATGCGGCCAAAACCGTTAATGCCAACGCGGACCACCATGTTTCATCTCCTTCAATGACCGTTCTCATCCCCGAAGACGATTGCTCGTCTGCGAGGGATTTTTGGGCGGACGCCCGGTTCGGCCGGGCGGGGCTGGATCATATGGGGAGCTTGGTAGTCCTTTTTTCCGGCCAGCTCAACACTCAGGATATGCGCTTCAGCACAGCGTTAATCGCAGCCTCGGTGGTAATTCCGAAGTGCTTGAAAAGGTCCTTGGCGGGCGCGCTCGCGCCGAAGCCGTGCATGCCGATGAACTCGCCATCCTGGCCGATCACGGCGTCCCAGCCCCAGCGCACCGCCGCCTCGATCGCGATCCTGATCGGCGCCTTGCCGATGATTTCGGCGCGCCGCGCCTCTGGTTGCGCTAGCAAGAGCTCCAGCGAGGGCACCGAGACCACCCGCGTCGGGATGCCGCGCTCGGCGAGCTGCTTCTGTGCGGCGACCGCGATCTCGACCTCGGAGCCTGAGGCGAAGAACGTCGCCTTCGCCTCGCCCTGGGCCGGGACCAGCTCGTAGGCGCCATGCTGGCAAGGATTTTCATTCGGCGCGCTGGTGCGCAGCTGCGGCAGGTTCTGCCGCGTCAGCGCCAGCACCGTCGGCCCGTCGATGCGGTTCAGCGCCAGCTCCCAGCACTCGGCGACCTCGATCGCGTCGCAGGGGCGGAACACGCGCATGTTGGGAACGGCTCGCAACGCGGCGAGATGCTCGACCGGCTGGTGGGTCGGGCCGTCTTCGCCGAGACCGATGGAATCGTGGGTCATCACATAGACGACGCCCGCGCCCATCAGCGCGGCGAGCCGCATCGCCGGCCGCGCGTAGTCCGTGAACACCAGGAAGGTCGCGCCGTTCGGCGCGAACCCGCCATGCAGGAAAATTCCGTTCATGGCCGCGGCCATGCCGTGCTCGCGGATGCCGTAATGGATGAAGCGCCCCTTCGGCGTCTTGGCCGAGAAGGCAACCGCCGACTTCGCCTTGTTGTTGTTGGAGCCGGTGAGGTCGGCGGATCCCGCGACGAACTCCATCGGCATCGCGGCGGCGATCGCCTCGATCGCGGCTTCGGAGGATTTGCGGGTCGCGGCGATCAGCGGCTTCTCGACCAGGTTCTTCTTGTGCGCCTTCAGCGCCTTTGCCAGCGACGCCGGCCGCTCGTGGCGCAGCCGCCGCTCGAATTCGGCGCGCTTGCGGCTGCCGAGCTCGGAAAAACGCGTCTCCCATTCCTTCCGGGCCGCCGCGCCGCGCGCGCCCGCCGCGCGCCATGCCTTCAACACGTCGTCCGGCACCGAGAACGGCTCGAGCGAGATGCCGAGATTTTCCTTGGCGGCCTTGAGTTCGTCGGCACCTAACGCCTCGCCATGCGCCTTGGCCGTGCCGGCCTTGTGCGGCGCGCCGTAGCCGATGGTGGTGCGGCAGGCGATCAGCGTCGGCTTGTTGGATTTTTTCGCCCGCGCGATCGCGGCCGCGATCGCCGCCTGGTCCTGGCCGTCGATCTTCTCGGCGGCCCAGCCCGCCGACTTGAAACGCTTCACCTGGTCGACCGAGTCCGCGATCGAGGTCGGGCCGTCGATCGAGATGCCGTTGTCGTCGTAGAGCACGACCAGCTTGCCGAGCTTCCAGTGCCCGGCCATCGCGATCGCCTCCTGCGACACGCCCTCCATCAGGTCGCCGTCGGAAGCGAGCACGTAGGTGTGATGGTCGACGATCTTCTTGCCGAACTCGGCCGCCAGCATCTTCTCGGCGAGCGCCATGCCGACCGCGGTCGAGATGCCCTGGCCGAGCGGACCGGTGGTGGTCTCGATGCCCTTGGTATGGAAGTTCTCGGGGTGCCCGGGGGTCAGCGAGCCGAGCTGGCGGAACTGCTTGAGCTGGTCCAGCGTCATGTCGGCATTGCCGGTCAGGTAGAGCAGCGAATAGAGCAGCATCGAGCCGTGGCCGGCCGAGAGCACGAAGCGGTCGCGGTCGGGCCAGCCAGGCTCCGCTGCGTCGTATTTCAAAACCTGCGTGAACAAGACGGTGGCGATGTCGGCGGCGCCCATCGGCAGGCCGGGATGGCCGGATTTGGCCTTCTCGACGGCATCCATCGAAAGCCCGCGGATCGCATTGGCCATACGGGTGGGATCGACCTGCGTCATGATGAAAATCCGTCTGAAATGAAGCGCTTGGTGGTGCGTGCGCCGCGCGGGAAGAAGCCTGCGGTCGGGGCTGGGATAGCATCCCGGTTCCGGGAGTCCAAGGCAATCGAACGCCGGAAAGGCCGCAAAAGTTGCTTAGCAGTGCATAGTTTCCCGGCGGCGTTGCGCCGGGCTTGCTTGCCACGTAAATTTCCTCTTCTAACCGCTTGCCGAACCGAGTCTTTTGCCGGGCGGCAAGTCCCGATAGAGGCCCGACCAGAGGTTCGCCACCGACTGCATGAATAATCGCGCCGCCAACAGTTCCGCCACGACGGAGACCGCTGTCGTCGAGATCGAGATCGCGACGCGCAGGCTCATGGCCGCGCTCGACGCGCTGGAGAGCGCGGTCGAGCGGCGACGCGATGCCGATCGCGACGAGAACGAGCTCGCGACGCGAATCCAGGCGCTCGGCGCCGACCGCTCGCGATTGGCCGACGAGCTCGACGGCGCGCTGGTGAAGGCGCGCAAGCTCGAACGCGCCAATCGCGACATCTCCGATCGGCTCGATGCGGCGATCGTCACGATCCGTTCGGTGCTCGATACCGGAGAGGATTCATGAGCCACATCAACGTCACCATCAACGGCCGGCAATTCCGCATGGCCTGCGAGGAAGGGCAGGAGGTGCGGCTGTTGAAGCTGGCCGAGAATCTCGAGACGCGCATCCAGGCGTTGCGCGGCAAGTTCGGCGAGATCGGCGACGCGCGGCTCACCGTGATGGCGGCGCTGATGGCCTGCGACGAATTGGTCGATGCAGGAAACCGCGTCCGCACGCTGGAGGCGGAGGTGGGCGAGCTGCGCGATTTCCGCAACGCCGCCGCCGAGCGCGCCAGGCTGACGCAAACCGCGGTGGTCAATGCGCTCAACGCGGCCGCCGAGCGCATCGAGAAATCGACCCAGGTGCTGAACCGGACCGTCGGCAGCGGCATCGCGATCGGCTGATCGCTGCGCGTGCGGGCTGGCGGTTCGGAACCATCGTTGCTAGATTGCAGAGGCGAGGCTGTGACGCGCGTCAGGAGCCATAATATCCCCGGGGCCTTATCGATCCTTTAGGGAACTGTCCCTGGCCGGGTCCGTGGACCCGGACATATGGTGCCCACCTACTTTCGTAGGGAACTCCGGGATCGAGTGCTTCAACGGCGTCTACGGCTTCGCGCTTTCTGCTTCTGGCTTTGCCTTCCGGTTCGTGCCTGTCGAATTGTGCGTCAGACTGCGGCGGTCCAGTTCAGTGCGATGTCATGCTTCGCTCAAGCGGGGCATCCAGTACGCCGCGGCGTCCGAGTGAGACCATCACCGCCCCTGCAATACTGGATCGCCTGCTCCGTTGCGTAAGTTGCGCATGAGGCGGGTGATGACCTGGGACCGAAGCACATGACCAACTCCAAAGCCGAGCTCCGCGCCAAAGCCCTCGCCAGGCGCGATGCGCTGAGCGAGAAGAAACGCATCTCCGCCGCCGCCAGGCTCGCCAAACGCGGCCTGCCGTTCAATCTCATCCCCGGCAGCATCGTCTCCGGCTACTCGCCAATCCGCAACGAGATCGACCCGGCGCCGCTGATGCGGAAGCTTGCGGAGCAGGGCGCGCGGCTGGCGCTGCCCTGCGTCACCGCGCGCGGCCAGTCGCTGATCTTCCGCGCCTGGAATCCGGCCGACCGCCTGATGCTGGGCCCACTCGGCATTCCCGAGCCGTCGGTGGCGGCCGCCGAAGTCGTCCCCGACATCATGCTGGTGCCGCTCGCGGCCTTCGACCGGCGCGGCCACCGCATCGGCTATGGCGCGGGGCATTACGATTTCACCTTCACCCACCTGCGCAAGACCAAGCACATCCTCGGCGTCGGGCTCGCCTTCGCGGCACAGGAGATCGAGGCGGTTCCCGCACTATCGCACGACGTCGCGCTGGATTATGTGCTAACGGAAGCCGACGCGTTCGATTTCCGGAGTGGTGAAGTTGCGCATTCTCTTCGTGGGTGACGTGGTCGGCCGGGCCGGCCGCAGCGCCGTCGCCGAACATCTGCCCGGCATGATCCGCGGCTGGTCGCTCGACCTCGTCGTCGTCAATGGCGAGAACTCGGCCGGCGGCTTCGGCATCACCGAGGCGATCTACCAGGAACTGCTCGATGCCGGCGCCGACGCGGTGACGCTCGGCAACCATTCCTGGGATCAGCGCGAGGCGCTGGTGTTCATCGAGCGCGCCGAGCGGCTGGTGCGGCCGGCGAACTATCCGCGCGGCACGCCGGGCCGCGGCGCGGCGCTGGTCGAGGCCAAGAACGGCCGCCGCGCGCTCGTCGTCAACGCCCTCGGCCGCGTCTTCATGACGCCGTTCGACGATCCCTTCGCAGCGCTCGAGCGCGAGCTCAGCGCCTGCCCCTTGGGCGAGGCGGCGGACGCGATCGTGGTCGACTTCCATTGCGAGGCGTCGAGCGAGAAGCAGGGCATCGGCTATTTCTGCGACGGCCGCGCCAGCCTCGTGGTCGGCACCCACACCCATGTGCCGACCGCCGACCACCAGATCCTCGCCGGCGGCACCGCCTACATGACCGACGCCGGCATGACCGGCGATTACGACTCGATCATCGGCATGCAGAAGGAGGAGCCGCTGCGGCGCTTCACCTCGGGCATTCCCTCCGGCCGCTTCGAGCCGGCCGCCGGCACTGCGACGCTGAGCGGCGTCGCCGTCGAGACCGACGACGCCACCGGCCTCGCGCTCCGCATCGCGCCCGTTCGCGTCGGCGGAAGGCTGGAACCGGCGACGCCAAGATTCTGGCTGAGCTGACGTTGCGTCTTTGACGTCTGGATCATTCCTGCTTCGCTCTCGCACAGCAATGACGAAATGATCCGTCTCAGTCACAACGCTGGAATCCGCCTGGCCGACCTCACATCGCTGCGTGACGCGGATCGGGTGACGACGATCGGCGTCGCTCGTCAATCGCAGGTTTGAGAAGGTCGCCGGATGTTGAGCACAAGCTTCGGCAGGACCTGCCGGGTATCGAGCCGGAAGGCGCAGTTCCGGTGTCGCGGGCGCCCATCCGACGATAGAATGGCGCTGCATCGGGATCAGACTCGATCACCATCTGACGTGCGCCCATTCTCCGCGCAGTTCGGCTTGCCCAGTTCAACAGCGCTTTTCCTGTGCCCTTTCGCAGGCCTTCAGGCTCGACGAAGAGTTTCAAGAGTTGGGCATTGCCGCCATCGATCCCGACCTGCACCACACCTGCCGGTCTGCCGTCCTGTTCGGCGACCGCGACGTGTGTCAGTTCGAGGTCTCGCGGGCCAAACGACAGCTCGGCACGGCAGGCGTTCATGAACGCGTCATCATAGCCCCAGACCGCCTTGGATCTGAAGCAGAGGTCCGAGAGTGCGGGTAGTTCGTCTGCGCTTGGGGTTCGGATGATCAATGCGAGGCGGCACTCCCGTGAATCGAGGAAGAAGCCAATTGCGAAG
>NZ_JAGWUA010000219.1 GCF_028868675.1 Bradyrhizobium sp. | reverse complement strand
GCCAGCGACATCAACAATCTGCTCGATGGCATCGGCAACGGCGTTCAGGTGCTGCAGGCCGCCAACACCGGCATCACCTCGCTGCAGAAGCTGGTCGACACCGCCAAGTCGATCGCCAACCAGGCGCTCCAGACCCCGGTCGGCTACTCGACCCGCGCCAACATCACCTCCGGTGCCATTACCCGCAACGGTGTCGCGGTGGATGGTACGGACCTTCGCGGCCTCGGCACCGTGATCAACCGGATCTATACGGGGGGTGTTGTCACCCAGGGCGTCGGCCCGGGCACCGTCACCGCCGCCACCAGCCTTTCCGCGCTTAGCGGCGGCTCGGCCCTCGCCAACGGCGATACGCTCGTCGTCAACGGCAAGACCATCAAGTTCGACACGACGACGGTCACGAGCCAGACCAGCGCGACCGACGCTTTCGGCAATACGACGTTCTATCTCGCGACCACCGGCACCGCCCCCACGGTCGGCAACCTGCTCAGCGCGATCGACACCTCGGCCGGTAACACCGGCACCGGCTCGGTCGCCTCGACGGTGGCGAACTCCGGCGCCGCCACGTCGGCCCTGCAGCTCAACACGGGCGTCAATGCCGACTTGACACTCGCCGGCACCGCGGCCGTCAAGCTCGGCCTGACCACAGGCACCTACAATCGCACCGGCGACACCCTGACGTTTGCGGCGCTTGGCTCGGGTCTTGCCACCACCGTGACGTTCGGCGACGGCACCGGCGGCACGGTCAAGACGCTGAACGACCTCAACACGCTGCTCGCCGGCGACAACCTGACGGCCTCGATCGACTCCAGCGGCCACCTCACCGTCTCCACCAGCAATGACTATGCATCCTACACGATACCGACGGTCGGCGGCACGTCGCAGTCCGGCGTCGATGCCAACGGCGCGTTCCGGGCCTCCAACGGCGCGGTGACCGTTACGGCACCGATCAAGGACCCGGTGTCGCAAGCAGGGCGTCAGAGCCTGGTGGCGCAGTACAACGCCATCATCGCGCAGATCGACACCACGGCCCAGGACTCGTCGTTCAACGGCGTCAACCTGCTCAATGGCGACTCCCTGAAGCTTGTGTTCAACGAGACCGGCAAGTCGACGCTGACGATCACCGGAGTGACCTTCAACTCCGGCGGCCTCGGCCTCTCGAATCTGGTCCAGGGCACCGACTTCATCGACAACGCCGCGACCAATCATGTCCTGACCTCGCTGAACACCGCGAGCAGCACGCTGCGGTCGCAGGCTTCGGCCCTGGGTTCGAACCTGTCGATCGTGCAGATCCGTCAGGACTTCTCCAAGAACCTGATCAACGTGCTGCAGACCGGCTCGTCGAACCTCACGCTCGCCGACACCAACGAGGAAGCGGCCAACAGCCAGGCGCTGTCGACGCGGCAGTCGATCGCGGTCTCCGCGCTGGCGCTCGCCAACCAGTCGCAGCAGAGCGTACTGCAGCTGCTCCGCTAACAAGCGACTGAAATCACGAGACAAATGGCGGCGGCGGAGCTTCGGCTCCGTCGCTTTTTTCGTGTGCCTGGGCTTCCCCGGATTCGCGTCTTAACGCAGGGGGAGGGGCGCTTACCCGGTGTTAACCCTGTCGCTTAAGTGGCCGTTAACCATACTTTAAAGGACTAACAATAAAACAGGAGAAAGGCAGTTCTCCAGTCGGCGAGCGCCGATTCGTACCCGGTATCGCTTCAAGAGGAAGATCGCAATGTCCGATATCGTTCTTTCGGCTGCAGTTCGTCAGAACCTGTTGTCGCTGCAGTCGACGGCCAACCTCCTCTCTACGACCCAGGAGCGTCTGTCGACCGGCAAGAAGGTGAATACGGCGCTCGACAACCCCACCAACTTCTTCACCGCACAGGGCCTCGACAGTCGCGCCAGCGACATCAGCAACCTGCTCGATGGCATCGGCAACGGCGTTCAGGTGCTGCAGGCCGCCAACACCGGCATCACCTCGCTGCAGAAGCTGGTCGACAGCGCCAAGTCGGTCGCCAACCAGGCGCTGCAGACCCAGGTCGGTTACTCGACGCGGGCGAACGTCACCTCCGGTTCCATCACCCGCAACGGCGTCGCGGTTGACAGTACGGACCTTCGCGGTCTCGGCACCGTGACCAACAGGATCTATACCGCGGGTGTCATCAACAAGGGCGCCGGCCCGGGTACCATCGCTGCCACCGACACGCTGGCCTCGATCGGCACCGGCGGCACGGCGATCGCCAACGGTGATGTTCTCGTCGTCAACGGCAAGACCATCAAGTTCGACACGACGACGGTCACGAGCCAGACCAGCGCGGTCGACGCTTTCGGCAATACGACCTTCTATCTTGCAACCAGCGGCACCACTCCGAAGGTTTCCGACCTGCTCAGCGCGATCGACACCTCGGCCGGCAACACCGGCACCGGCTCGGTCGCCTCGACGGTTGCGAACTCCGGCGCCGCCACGTCGGCGCTGCAGCTCAACACCGGCGTCAATTCCGATCTGACCCTCGCCGGCACCGCGGCCGCCAAGCTCGGCCTGACCGCCGGCACGTACAACCGCACCGGCGACACCCTGACGTTCACGGCGCTCGGCTCGGGTCTTGCCACCACCGTGACGTTCGGCGACGGCACCGGCGGTACGGTCAAGACGCTGAACGACCTCAACACGCTGCTCGCCGGCGACAACCTGTCTGCCTCGATCAACTCGAGCGGCCAGCTGATGATCTCGACCAGCAACGACTACGCATCCTTCAACATGCCTACCGTCGCCGGCACGTCGCAGTCCGGCGTTGATGGCAACGGTGCATTCCAGGTTTCCAAGGGCGCGGTGACCGTTACGAGTCCGATCAAGGATCCGGTGTCGCAGGCGATCCGCCAGAATCTGGTCACGCAATACAACAACATCATCGCGCAGATCGACACCACGGCGCAGGACGCATCGTTCAACGGCGTCAACCTGCTCAATGGCGACTCGCTGAAGCTGGTGTTCAACGAGACCGGCAAGTCGACGCTGACGATCACCGGGTTGACCTTCAACTCCGGCGGCCTCGGCCTTTCGAACCTCGTCCAGGGCACCGACTTCATCGACAACGCCGCGACCAATCGCGTCCTGACCTCGCTGAACGCCGCCAGCAGCACGCTGCGATCGCAGGCGTCGACCCTGGGTTCGAATTTGTCGATCGTGCAGATCCGTCAGGACTTCTCCAAGAACCTGATCAACGTGCTGCAGACCGGTTCGTCCAACCTGACGCTGGCCGACACCAACGAGGAAGCGGCCAACAGCCAGGCGCTGTCGACGCGGCAGTCGATCGCGGTCTCCGCGCTGGCGCTCGCCAACCAGTCGCAGCAGAGCGTGCTGCAGCTGCTCCGCTGATGGCGATGGCTGACGGCGGACCGAAACATCACGGCGGGGCTAATGCCCCGCTGTTCTTTTGATGGTGGCCGCTAAGACTCCCTTAGCTCCAAACATCAAGCGCCGATCGCGGCCGTTTACAGTGTGCGTGCTCGAACTTAGCTTCGTCGCGAGGGAAGAATCCGCGACCCGTAATTGTCCGGAGTGCTTCCGTCAAGATGCGTAAGCAAATCTTAAGCGGTGCTGCCTACGGTTGGGAAAGAAATCCCTAAGCCAGTGCAATGGGCGGGGAAATGTCCAGGGTGATCAATGTCGAGTTCTGCTGCTTCGGCCTACGCGCGTGTAGCCACGAACACTGCATCTCCCCGCGACGTCGAGGCGCAGACGCTGCTCAAGGCCGCCAACAAGCTGCAGGACGCGATCAATAACGCCGATCCGCTCAGCGAGCAGACGATGCAGGCGCTGATGTTCAACCGCAAGCTCTGGACGATCTTTCTGAGCGAAGCGATGCGCGAAACCAATCCGCAGCCGCTCGATGTGAGACGAAGGATCGCCAACATCAGCGTGTTCGTGCTGAGTCAGACCGCGGCCCTCCAGGCGAGCCCGCAGTTCGATCATTTCCGTCCGCTGATCGAGATCAACCGGAACATCGCAGCCGGTCTGTCCGGCCGGCCGTAGCGGAGACCTCGGCGTGGCCGACGTCATGAGCATCCTGTCGAGTTCGTACAAGTCGGCCGGCCTGACGGTTCCGAGCAAGACCAAATACGTGCCGGTCGACGCAACGCTCTACGCGGGCACCTGGAGCGGCAAGTACGCCAACGGCAAGTCCTTCACGATCGCGATCACCGACGTCTCCGGCTTTCGCGCCAAGATCAGGTACCAGAGCGAAGGGACGGTGAAATATCAGGATGTCCTGATCAAGGATTCGTCGTTCCGGTTCGGCGATACCAAGTTCACGCTGACCAAGAAGGGTACGGCGCTGATCAAGAACGTCGTGACCGATCCCGCGACCGGCACCACCTATCTCGACCAGGCGTACGCGACACAGGACGGTTGATCCGCTGGTCCGTGCCTCAGGCGTTGCGGTCGGTCACCGGCGGCACCTGATCCGACTTGCTCAGATCGAGCGCATGGAAATAGGCGCGACGGCGCAGCATCGCCTCGTCGGGAAACTGCGTCAGCACCGAGTTGGTCTTGTCGTTGACGATCTGGAAGACGAACGAGGCCGCGGCCTGGTCGAACACGACCTGGCGCGTGACATCCTGGCTGTGCACCACGTCGCTGCTGCGCGCGCTCGCGCCGGCATCGCTCGCGGTCACCGTCTGGATCGCGGGCAATTCGGTTTGCACGGCGTCGTTCGCCGCCGGGCTCGACGTCGTGATGATCGGCGCAGGGGCCGGGATCCCCACCGGCCTGATGCTGAAATCTGTACTCATGGCGCCCTCCTGGTGCCTTTCGAGTCAAATCCCAACCCGTCTCGTCGCGCAACTATGGGGCCCCAGCATTGAACGCCCAGTTAGGAAACGTAGTTAATCGCGCACCGGGATCGGTGCGCGATCTTTCGTAGAATTGTCGCTATCTTCGTGCGTCGCTCAGAGCGACCGGCTGACCGAGAGCGGCGTGACGTGGCGCGGTCCCGGAGCTGCGCGGCGGCCGGCGGCGGTGTAGGTGTTGGGCACGTTGCGCTTCTGGATCTCGGCGTTGACGCCGCGCACCACGCTCTCCGATACCGCGTGCGCGGTCGCGAGCACCGTGAGATTGACCTGCAGCATGGCGCGGAACGCGTCATGGTGGCGATGCAAGGTCGAGAGCAGCTCCGGCGCGGACTTCGTGAGCAGGTCCTGCTTCGCCTTCAGTTGCCCGACCGCACCGACGTAGCGGCGCGACAGCTCCTGCTTCCTGGCCTCGAACGCCATCGCCTCGCGCAGCTTGCCCGCGCGCACGAGCTCGGTCTCGCGCTCGACCAGGCCGAGCAGCGCATTCATCGCCTCCATCAGCTCCTCCGCCAGCCGGCGGGCCTCCGGGTCGACGGGCGCGGCGGCGGGCCGCCTTGCGGGCATCGGCTGACGTGATGGGTTGAAGTGGTTCATGTCGATTGGTCCCGTCTCTACCGTGAGGCCTTGGCCTGCTGCAGGATGAGGGTGCGATAGACTTCGCTGGAGATGCCGACGCCGCCTGCACTGGCGAAGTTCCTGGAATATTGTTCGGTCAGCATCGAGCGCCACACGCCGGTGCCGGTCGTACTGCCGAACGGGCCTTCGCCCTTCAAGCCCGAGGTCATCTGCGAGAACATCGCGTTGATGAACATGGCCTCGAAATCGGTGGCGGTCTTCTGCGCCCTGGCCTGCTGCTGCGGCGAGACCCTGGTCAGCGCCTTGGTCAGCTCGAGGTCCGGCCGGCCGTTGCGGCTCTGCACCGCGAAGGCGGCGGGCTGGGTCGCGGCGGAGTTGATCGGGCCGGTCTGCATCACATCACCTCGATGTCGGCCTCGATCGCGCCCGCGGCCTTGATCGCCTGCAGGATGCTGATGAGGTCGCGCGGGCCGATGCCGAGGCCGTTGAGGCCGTCGACGAGCTGCTGCAGCGAGACGCCGTCCTTGACGACCGCGAACTTCTTGCCTTCCTCGGTGACGCTGACGCCGGTGCGCGGCGCGACCACGGTGCGGCCGCGCGACAGCGGATTGGGCTGGCTCACCTGCGGGCTCTCGGAGATCGTGACGGTGAGATTGCCCTGCGCCACCGCGACGGTGGCGACGCGGACGTCGCGGCCCATCACGATGATGCCGGAGCGCTCGTCGATGATGATCTTGGCGGCGAGATCGGGATCGACCTGGAGCTGCTCGATCTCGGTGAGGAAAGCGACGACGTTGCCCTTGAACTCCGGCGGGATTCCGAGCTGCACCGTGGAGGGATCGAGCGGCTCGGCGCTCTTGACGCCGAGATAGTCGTTGATGGCGGCGGCAATGCGCTTGGCGGTGGTGAAGTCGGCGTTGCGCAGCGCGAGGCGCACGTTCGGCAGGCGGTTGAGCGCGAACTCGATCTCGCGCTCGATGATGGCGCCGTTGGCGATGCGGCCGACGGTCGGCACGCCGCGCACGATCTTGGCCGCCTCGCCCTCGGCCTGGAAGCCGGAGATCGCGAGCGAGCCCTGCGCGACGGCGTAGACGTTGCCGTCGGCGCCCAGGAGGGGGGTGACGAGCAGGGTGCCGCCCTGCAGGTTCTTGGCGTCGCCGAGCGCCGACACCGTGACGTCCATGCGGGTGCCCTGGGTGGCGAAGGCCGGCAGGTTGCCGGTGACCATGACCGCGGCGACGTTGCCGGTGCGGATGGTGGCGCCGCGGATGTTGACGCCCATGCGCTCCAGCATCGCCTGCAGCGACTGCTTGGTGAAGGGGATGTTGTTGAGCGTGTCGCCGGTGCCGTTGAGGCCGACGACGAGGCCGTAGCCGATCAGCTGGTTCTGCCGCACGCCCTCGATATTGGCGAGGTCCTTGATGCGCGAGGTCGCGTCGGCGGACGCGGCCGACAGCACCAGCGCCGACAGCGCGGCGCATGCCGCTCCGAACAACCTTGCCCAACGAACGCCTGGCATCTCTGCTCCCCGAGGCCTTGAAGTCGCGGACCTTTCGACACTCCCATGACGAGCGGTCCGCCATCTCCCATGCGAGCACCGTGCCACTTGGGGGCGTCGCGGCCAGCCCGTTGAGAGGGTTGACTAAATGTCTTCGGACCTGGTTTCGCAGGCGTTCGCCTTGAGGCGCAAAACTGCCGCCTGACGGCAGATTTTGCCGGGCTGTTTACGCATCGTTAACCATAAAGCGGCGAAGCTTGCATCCGACGAACCACGCGGAACAGACGCGATGCGCATCTACGGACCGAACGGCACCACGCTTGGAACGCCCGCGGCCGCCGCCCGGCGGACGGGCTCCAGCACCTTCGTGCTGCCCGACACGTCGTCGGCGCAGGAGAGCCGCGCCGCGTCCGCGCCGAAGGCCGCCGCCAACATCGATGCGCTGCTCGCGCTGCAGGGCATCGAGGAGAATCCGGTCGAGCGGCGCAAGCGCTCGGTCGCCCGCGGCCGGACCGCGCTCGACGTGCTCGACGATCTCAAGCTCGGACTGCTGTCCGGCAATCTCGACGCCTCGACGGTGATGCGGCTGCGCGATGCAGCCGCGAACCTGAAATCGTCCTCCGGCGATCCCGGGCTGGATTCCGTGCTGTCCGAGATCGAGCTGCGCGTCGAGGTCGAACTCGCCAAGGCCGGGCAGGGGTAGTCGTCATCCGTCACCCTGAGGTGCGAGGGCAGCGGCGCAACTGCGCCGCTGATCGAGCCTCGAAGGGCGACGGCCTCGCGCTCGCCACGAGCGC
>NZ_JAGWUA010000218.1 GCF_028868675.1 Bradyrhizobium sp. | reverse complement strand
CATTGCCGGCCTTACCCAGCGCATTAGGTTAGCCGCCATGATCCCCCTCTCGGTCCTCGATCTTTCCGTCGTCACCACCGGCACAAAACCCGCCGCCGCGCTGCGCAACAGCATCGACCTGGCGCGCCATGTCGATGGCCTCGGCTATGTCCGCTACTGGCTCGCCGAGCATCACAACCTCGCCTCCGTCGCGAGCCCTGCGCCTGACGTCATGATCGGGCAGATCGCGGCGGTAACGAAGCGCATTAGGGTCGGCTCCGGGGGGGTGATGCTGCCCAACCACGCGCCGCTGGTGGTCGCCGAGCGGTTCAAGATGCTGGAAGCGCTGTTTCCCGGCCGCATCGATCTGGGTCTCGGCCGTGCCCCCGGCACCGACGATGCCACCGCCTACGCGCTTCGCAGCCGGCTCGACCGCCGCGAGGGCGACGATTTCCTGGAGCGGCTGCACGAACTGATCCTGTGGGAGACGCGCAATTTCCCGCCCGGCCATCCCTACAACAGCGTGGTGGCGATGCCGGTCGATACGCCGCTGCCGCCGATCTGGCTGCTCGGCTCCAGCGACTATTCCTCGGAGCTCGCCGCCCAGGTCGGCATGGGCTTCGCCTTCGCGCACCATTTTGCCACCCACGACGCGGTCGACGCCATGCTGCACTACCGCAGTCATTTCAAGCCGTCCGGCTGGCGGGCGGTGCCGCACGCCATTCTCGCGGTCGCGGCGATTGCGGCGGACACGGATGACGAGGCCGAGAAGCTCGCCTCCTCCTTCGATCTCAACCGGCTGCGCCGCGACCGCGGTCAGTACCTGCCGCTGCCGAGCGTGGAAGAGGCGCAGGCCTATCCCTATTCGGACGCCGAGCGGGCCTCGATTGCACGAAACCGCTCGCGCCTGTTCGTCGGCACTCCGGCCGCCGTGCGCGAGAAGCTGCAGCCGCTGATTGCGGCGAGCCAGCCGGACGAGTTGATGGTGATCACCGCCGTCTACGACCACGAGGCGCGGAAGAAGTCGTATTCGCTGCTGGCGGACGCGTTCGGGCTGGCGAAGGCGGCGGCGTAGAAGCTGTCGTGCCCCGGGGCGCTTCGCGCGTCCGGGACACGAGATTACTCCATCGTCTCGCTGAACGTCGCGCGGAAGGGGTGGCCGGGATAGACGCCGACGATGCGGAATTCGCGCGAGAAGAACTTCAATTCCTCCAGCGCGAAGGTCAGGCCCTTGTCGTTGGGATGGCCGTCGACATCGGCATAGAACTGCGTGGCGAAGAAATTGCCGTCGACCATGTAGCTCTCGAGCTTGGTCATGTTGACGCCGTTGGTGGCGAAGCCGCCGAGCGCCTTGTAGAGCGCCGCCGGCAAATTGCGCACGCGGAACACGAAGGAGGTGACCAGCGGCCCCGAACCCTGCTCAGCCCACTTCTCCTCGCGCGCCAGCACGACGAAACGGGTGGTGTTGTGCGCCTCGTCCTCGATGTCCTCTTCCAGGATGTCCAGACCGTAGATCGCGGCGGCAAGGCGTGAGGCGATCGCGGCGACGCTCTTGTCCTTGCGCTCGGAAATGTCCCGCGCGCTGCCCGCGGTATCGCCGGCGACGATCGGCCGGATGCCGAGCCTGCGGATGATGCGCCGGCACTGGCCGAGGGCGTGGACGTGGCTTTCCACGCTCTTGATGTCGGTGAGCCTGGCGCCCTTCACGGCCATCAATTGATGGCGGATCGGCAGAAACCATTCGCCGACGATGAACAGGCCGGAGGCCGGCAGCAGGTGATGGATGTCGGCGACCCGGCCCGCCACCGAGTTCTCGATCGGGATCATGCCGAGATCCGCTTCGCCGGTGGAAATCGCCGACAGCGCGTCCTCGAAGGTCGGGCAGGGCATCGGCTCGGCGTCGGGATAGGCCTCGACGATGGCGATGTGGGAATTGGCCCCGGGCTCGCCCTGGAATGCGATTTTCAGCTTGCTCATGTCAAGATTGCTCCTGCGGCGCCTTGTAACAGCCGCTCAGGATTTTGAAAGTATTCTGCGCGCGGTTTCGAGGTCGGCCGGCGTATCAACGCCGCGGGGGACGCTATCGACGATCATGACGTCGATCCGCATGCCGGCCTCCAGCGCCCGGAGTTGCTCAAGCTTCTCCTGCTGTTCCAGGGCCGAGGGCGGAAGCCGGACGAACCGCTCCAGCGCCGCCCGGCGATAGGCGTAGAGCCCGATATGGTGGTAGCGCGGCCCGTCGCCATAGGGGGCAGTCGCGCGGGTGAAATAGAGCGCCCTGAGCCGCCGCGGGCCGATCGGCGAGCCGACGGCCTTCACCACGCTCGGCGCACGGTCCTCCTCCTCGGTGTGAATCTGCGAGGCGAGCGTCGCGATATCGACGGCGGGGTCGGAGAGCGGCGGCAGCACGTCCCGGATGGCCTCCGGCGCGATCGTCGGGAAGTCGCCCTGCAGATTGATCACGATCTCGGCCTCGCCGTGCGGATCGAGCTTCTGCATCGCCTCGTGGATGCGGTCCGAGCCGGATGGGTGGTCGGTGCGGGTCATCACGACCTCGCCGCCTTGGGCCGTCACGGCCTGCGCAATCTCCGCCGTGTCGGTTGCGACCGCGACCCGGCCGATTCCGGCCGCCTCAGCCCGTCGCAGCACGTGCACGACCATCGGCAGCCCCGCGATGTCCAGGAGCGGTTTGCCGGGCAGGCGGGTGGCCGCCATGCGGGCCGGGATCAGCACCAGAATGCGGGGGGTGGTCATCAGGAAGAGGGCCTGAAAAAGGGGCCGTTTTGCGCGGCGGAATTGGTGGGGATGGGGTGAATGCCGGGCCGTTTATACGGGTTGCCAGACCCCGGGCAAACCGATATCTCATCGCTGCTCGGGGGGAGGGTGGAACGTCCGATTCCTGAGGCGTTCTCTGGCGGCCGGTTGGGCCGCTCCTTCCTTACCTCGCGGCGTGGGGCCTGATCCGAAATGGACTCCTTCGAAATCAACAAGATCCTCGGTGCCATCCTCGGCACCTGCCTCGTTCTCCTGGTGACGAACTTCACCGCGAGCGCGCTGTTCGCGCCGAAGCAGCCGGAGAAGCCCGGTTTCGAGATTGCCGCGAAGGAAGAGGCCAGCCACGGCAAGGAAGGCGCAGCAGCTGCCGCCGCCGCCGAGCCGATCGAGAAGCTGCTGCAGACCGCCTCCGTCGAGAAGGGCGCTTCGGCCGCCAAGAAATGCGCCGCCTGCCACACCTTCGAGAAGGGCGGCCCGAACCGCGTCGGACCGAACCTCTACGGCATCGTCGATGACCATCGCGGCGAAGATCGGGGCGGCTTCAACTTCTCCGCCGCGATGAAGGCTAAGGGCGGTACTTGGACCGTCGACGAGTTGAACAAGTTCCTGACCAATCCCAAGGCCTATATCCCCGGCACCGCGATGGGCTTTGCCGGCATCCAGAAGGATTCCGAGCGCGCCGACGTCATCGCCTATCTCAATAGCCTGGCGGACAACCCGAAGCCGCTACCGACCGCCGCGAAGTAAGCCGTTCGCCCTCAATCTTGAATACACGGCCAGGCTCCAACGCCTGGCCGTTTCCATGTCCGGGGCTCGCATGTCCGTGATCGGGGCGTTTGGCCGCAGCGACCTGATTGCGCGGGCTTCGAAGATGAGGAAAAAGCAACATATTCCGCCGAAACCTCGCCTATATTGGGCACTTAAAGGGGTAGCCCCCTTCAAGACAGGGATTTTGATTTGGCCATTACCCGACGCGATCTCCTGCTGACCGGCGCCGCCACCGCGGCCATCCCCGTTCTCGGTTCCATGGCCAGCGCTCCCGTCATCGGGGCGGCCGAGGCGCAAGGAGCCGGCGAGCCCGCCTGGCGCCATGCGCTGTCACTGTTTGGCGACATCAAATACCCCGCCGACTTCAAGCGCTTCGACTACGTCAATCCGGATGCCCCCAAGGGCGGCGTCGCCCGCATGATCTCGCTCGGCACCTTCGACAATTTCAATGTTGCGGTCGCGGGCATCAAGGGCTCGCTCGCGCCGGCGGCGGCCCTGATCTACGAAACCCTGATGACCCGCGCGCAGGACGAGGTCGCGACCGAATACGGCCAGCTCGCCGAGGCGGCCCAGCATCCCGACGATTTCTCCTGGGTGGTGTATCGCTTGCGCAAGGAGGCCCGCTGGCACGACGGCCAGCCGGTGACGCCCGAGGATGTAGTCTTCTCGATCGAGACGCTGAAGAAGCAGAGCCCGATGTATGCGTCCTACTATCGTCACGTCGTCAAGGCGGAGAAGAGTGGCGAGCGCGACGTCAAGTTCACCTTCGATGCGCCCGGCAACCGCGAACTGCCGACCATCGTCGGCGAGCTCATGGTGCTGCCCAAGCACTGGTGGGAGGGCACGGATGCGCAGGGGCGCAAGCGCGACGTCGGCGCGACCACACTGGAGCCGCCGCTCGGCTCGGGGCCGTACCGGATCAAGGAATTCGTCGCGGGCCGCTCGATCAAGCTCGAGCGGGTGAAGGATCATTGGGGCGCCAACCTGCCGACCCAGATCGGCACCAACAATTTCGATGAATTGCGTTTCGAGTTCTTCCGCGACAACCTCGTCGCGCTGGAGGCGTTCAAGGCCGACCAGGCCGACTGGATCGCCGAGAATTCGGCCAAGCAGTGGGCGACCGCCTATGATTTCCCCGCGGTCGCGGACAAGCGGGTGATCAAGGAGGAGTTTCCGATCAACGATTCTGGCCGGATGCAGGGTTTTGTCTTCAATATCCGGCGCGACCAGTTCAAGGACGCACGGCTGCGCCGGGCCTTCAACTACGCCTTCGACTTCGAGGAGATGAACAAGCAGCTCTTCTACGGCCAGTACAAGCGCATCAACAGCTATTTCGAGGGAACGGAGCTCGCGAGTTCCGGCCTGCCGCAGGGCCAGGAGCTGCAGATCCTGGAGACCGTGCGCGACAAAGTCCCGCCCGAAGTCTTCACCGCGGCCTACCAGAACCCGGTCGGCGGCAGCCCGGAAGCGGTGCGCGCAAACTTGCGCGAAGCCGCGAAGCTCTTGAAGGAAGCCGGCTTCGGGGTGCGCGACCACAAGCTGGTCGACACCGCCGGCAAGCCGCTGACCGTGGAGATCCTGGTGCAGGATCCTTCGTCCGAACGCATCGCGCTGTTCTACAAGCCGTCGCTGGAACGGATCGGCATCGGCACGTCGATCCGGGTCGTCGACGATGCGCAGTACCAGAACCGGCTGCGCAGCTTCGACTTCGACATGATCATCGATCAATGGGGCGAGTCGCTCTCGCCCGGCAACGAGCAGCGCGAGTTCTGGGGCTCGCAGGCCGCCGACATGCCGGGTTCGCGCAACACCATCGGCATCAAGAACCCCGCAATCGACGCGTTGATCGACAAGGTGATCTTCGCCAAGGATCGTGCCGGCCTCGTGGTCGCGACGAAGGCGCTCGATCGCGTACTATTGTGGAATTTCTACCTCGTGCCGCAGTTCACCTACGGCTTCTCGCGCTACGCCCGCTGGGACCGCTTCAGTCACGCCGAGCCGCTGCCGAAATACGGCCGGTCGGGCCTGCCGACGCTGTGGTGGTACGATGCGGAAAAGGCGGCGCGCAGCGGAAAACGCTCTTGAGGAAGCTTTCGCGCATGGCGCAGCTTTCACGCCGGCACGTGCTCGGCCTCGGCGTCGGCGGTGCCGTGAGCGCGTGCTGGCCGCACGGCGCGGCGGCTTCGGAGGCCGAAACCGGAGCGCACGGCATGTCGGCGTTCGGCGATCTCAAATATCCTGCCGATTTCCACCATTTCGACTACGTCAATGCCGACGCCCCGAGGGGCGGGACGTTCTCGCTGATCCCCTCCGTGCGGGCCTACAACCAGTCCTACCAGACCTTCAACTCGCTCAACGCCTACATCCTCAAGGGCGACGGCGCGCAGGGCATGGACATGACCTTCGTATCATTGATGGCGCGGGCCAATGACGAGCCGGACGCGATGTACGGGCTTGCCGCCAAGTCGGTGCAGATCTCGCCGAACAGGCTCGTCTATCGCTTCACGATGCGGCCCGAGGCGAAGTTCCACGACGGCACGGGTATCAACGCGCACGACGCGGCGTTCTCGCTGACGACGCTCAAGGCCAAGGGTCATCCGCTGATCGTCGTGCAGATGCGCGACATGGTGAGCGCGGAAGCGCCCGACGACGCGACGCTGCTCGTCACCTTCGCCAAGGGACGCGCGCGCGACGTACCGCTTTACGTCGCTAGCCTGCCGATCTTCTCGAAGGCCTATTACGCAAATCGGATCTTCGAGGAATCGACGCTCGATACCCCCTTGGGCTCCGGCCCCTACAAGGTCGGCAGGTTCGAGGTCAACCGCTACATCGAGTTCGAGCGGGTCAAGGACTGGTGGGGCGCGGATCTTCCGGTGTGCCGCGGCAGCTACAATTTCGACGTGGTGCGCTACGAGTTCTATCGCGACCGCGACGTCGCCTTCGAAGGGTTCACCGGCAAGAACTATCTCTACCGCGAGGAGTTCACCTCGCGCATCTGGGCGACGCGCTACGACTTCCCCGCCGTCAAGGACGGTCGCGTCAGGCTCGAGACCGTGCCTGACGATACACCCTCCGGCGCGCAGGGCTGGTTCATCAATACGAGGCGCGACAAGTTCAGGGATCCGCGCGTGCGCGAGGCGCTGACCTACGCCTTCGATTTCGAGTGGACGAACAAGACCATCATGTATGGCGCCTACGCCCGCACCGTCTCGCCGTTCCAGAACTCGGACATGATGGTGAAGGGCGGACCGCCCTCGCCGGAGGAGCTGAAGCTGCTCGAGCCGTTCCGCGGCCAGGTGCCGGATGAGGTGTTCGGCGAGCCCTTCGTGCCGCCGGTCTCCGACGGATCGGGGCAGGATCGGAGCCTGCTGCGCAAGGCGCAGCAACTCCTCAACGAGGCCGGGCTCGTCATCAAGGACGGCAAGCGACTGTTGCCGAACGGCGAGCCGTTCCGGATCGAGTTTCTTGCGGAAGAGCCGTCGCTGCAGCCGCATCACGCGCCCTATATCAAGAACCTCGCAACGCTTGGCATCGACGCGACGCTCCGCCTCGTCGACGCCGTGCAGTACCGCGCGCGGGTCGAGGATTTCGATTTCGACATGACGATCCAGCGTTTCTCGATGTCGGCGACGCCGGGCGACAGCATGCGACCGTTCTTCTCCTCGCAGGCGGCATCGACCAAGGGATCCTACAATCTGGCCGGCATCGCCAGCCCGGCGATCGACGCGATCATCGAGAAGATCATTTCGGCGGAGAACCGCGCCGATCTCACCGTCGCCTGCCACGCTTTCGACCGGCTGTTCCGGGCCGGCCGATACTGGGTGCCGCAATGGTACGCCAAGACCCATCGGCTGGCTTACTGGGACCAGTTCGGCCATCCCTCGGTGCTGCCGCGCTTTGCCAATGGCGTCGGCGCGCCGGAGAACTGGTGGTTCGATGCCGCCAGGGCCGGCAAGACCGAACAGGCGAAATAGCCCATGAACGCCTATATCGCCCGCCGCATCCTCCTGATGATCCCGACCCTGCTCGGGATCCTCTTCGTATCCTTCGTGGTCGTGCAGTTCGCGCCGGGCGGGCCGGTGGAGCGCGTGATCGCGCAACTCTCCGGCGCCGATACCGGCGGCACGTCCCGCATCTCCGGCGGCGGCGACTTCGCGCAGCGCGCGCCGGGGCAGGTCGGCGCCGGCGCCGACGCCGTCAATTCGA
>NZ_JAGWUA010000217.1 GCF_028868675.1 Bradyrhizobium sp. | reverse complement strand
CCTGGCCTTCGGTCATGAAGCCGGCGTCGACCAGATTGTCGAGCACCACGTTGGCGCGGGCGCGCGCCGCGGGCAGGTTGATGTGCGGGGCGTATTTGGTCGGGGCCTTGAACAGGCCGGCGAGCATCGCCGCTTCCGCGAGGTTCACGTCGCGGGCCGACTTGTTGAAGTAGAAGTGCGCCGCGCCGTCGACGCCGAAGGTACCGCCGCCCATATAGGCGCGGTCGAGGTAGAGCTTCAGGATCTCGTTCTTGGTCAGGCGCCATTCCAGCCAGACCGCCAGGAACGCCTCGTTGATCTTGCGCTCGATGGTGCGTTCGTTGCTGAGAAACAGGTTCTTGGCGAGCTGCTGGGTGATCGAGGAGCCGCCCTGGCGGACGCCGCCGGCCTGGGCGTTGGTGACGAGCGCGCGCGCGGTGCCGGCGACGTCGATGCCGAAATGGTCGTAGAAGCGGCGGTCCTCGGTCGCGAGCGTCGCCTTGATCAGGACGTCCGGAAAGTCCTCGAGCGGGATCGAGTCGTTGTGCTTGATGCCGCGGCTGCCGATCGGGTTGCCGTAGCGGTCGAGGAAGGTCACGGCGAGGTCGGACTTCTTCAGCCAGTCTTCGTCGGCAGTCTCGCGGAAGGCGGGGATGGCGAGCGCAAGCATCACGACCATGCCACCGAGGCCGATGGTGGCGGCCTCCGACAGCGGTTCGACGAACACCCAGCGCTTCCACCGCCCGACATAGAAGCGGTCCATGAAGGTGGAGTAGCGCTCGTAGAGCTCGCGGATGCCCTTGCCCGAGGAGAACAGGGAGGAGTCGATGCGCGCATCGAGGTCCAGGAAGAAGTTCCGGATCCTGGTCTTCCACGGTGGTGGTATGATCTGGCGCACCTAGAACCCTTGAGGCTCGGTTCGAAAGCGTTCAAGCACCCGGCCGGGGCGGCATTGAGCCGTCTTGCGGGATTGTTGCGGCAAACCCAAGGCGCCCGTTCTGCGTCCGAGGGGACTTAGCGGTTCTTCTAACCGAGCGGGGTCCATAAACCAATGGTCACGCTCGGGATTTTGATCGACAGGCCCAATTGGTCCCGTTCCTTTTTCGCCGTCGCATCCGCCCGGCTTGCGGCGCGATGCCCTGCCGCCCTAGATGGGGTTCACCGAGGTTTTCTCCAAACCACTTGACAAACCACTCGAAGAGTATGACCGCAGCTCCCAAACGACCTTCAGACCAGGATGGATTCTTCTGGAAAACCAAGACTTTGGAAGAGATGTCGGAGGCAGAGTGGGAGAGCCTGTGCGACGGCTGCGGGCGCTGCTGCCTGAACAAGCTGGAAGACGAGGACACCGGCAAGATCTACTTCACCCATGTCGGCTGCAAGCTGCTCGATGCCGGCTCCTGTAGCTGCAAGGACTACCCGAATCGCTCGTCCAAGGTTCCGGACTGCGTCCGCCTCACGCCGGCCAATGTCCGCACGCTGAACTGGCTGCCGCCGAGCTGCGGCTACAAGCTCGTCGCCGAGGGGCGCGATCTCTACTGGTGGCATCCCCTGATCTCCGGCGATCCCGAGACGGTGCATGCGGCCGGCGTCTCCGTGCGCGGTCGGGTCGAGGCCAGCGAGGAGGAGATCCCGGACGAGGAACTCGAGGACCACATCGTGCAATGGCCGGCGCTGCTGCCGAAACGGGCACGGCTGAAACGGCGGCCGAAGGTGTGAGGCGTCCGCCGCGCCGGCTCCGGGACGGGATGCACCCATGCGCCGGGGTGCCTGCCGCGGCAGGGATTTGTTGCGTAGATTGCGGGGCATAGAACGAATCCATCGCGGCGTTGCGCCGCAACAAGATCACGTCCGAAATGAACAAGTTCGAACGGCAGAATCGCCAACCTGCCGAGATCGGGCCTTTGCCCGACGACATCGCCGAAGAGCTGTCCCGCCTTCCGTCCGAGGTCATCAGCGTCGATGACGCGCCCTCGCTGGCACCGCCGCCGCTGTCCCCGGACGAGGTGCGCACCATCGTGATCAGCCTGATGCTGACGATGTTTTTGGCCGCGCTCGACCAGACCATCGTCGCCACCGCGCTGCCGACCATCGGCCGCCAGTTCCAGGACGTCTCGAGCCTGTCCTGGGTCATCACGGCCTATCTGCTCGCCGGCACCGCCGTGGCGCCGGTGTTCGGCACGCTCAGCGACATCTACGGCCGGCGCGTCATGATCATCGCCTCGCTCAGCCTGTTCGTCGCCGGCTCGGTGCTGTGCGCGGTCGCGCCGAGCATGCCGGCGCTGATTCTCGCGCGCGGGCTGCAGGGGCTCGGCGGCGGCGGCATCATGCCGGTCGTGCAGACCGTGATCTCCGACATCGTCACCCCGCGCGAGCGCGGCCAGTACCAGGCCTATTTCAGCGGCGTCTGGCTGGTCGGCGGCTTCCTCGGTCCCGTCATCGGCGGCGTGTTCGCCGAGCATCTGCACTGGTCGATGATCTTCTGGATCAACCTGCCGCTCGCGGCCGCGGCGTTGGCGCTGTTGTTGCCGAAGATGGGCAAGATCCCGGTGTTCCACCGCAAGCGCAAGGTCGACTGGCTCGGCGGCGTGCTGCTGATGGCATCCGCGGTCGTCTTCATGCTGGTGCTGACCTGGGGCGGCACCCGCTTTCGCTGGCTGTCGCCGGCCATCCCGTCGATGGTCGGAGCTTCCATCGCAATGGCGCTTGCCTTCGTCTGGCATGCCCGGCGGGCGGAGGAGCCGTTCCTGCCGCTGCCGCTTCTGAGCGGATCGGTTGCGCCGTTTGCGATGACCGCGGGCGGCTGCGCGCTCGGGGCGATCACCGGCCTGACGGTCCAGCTGCCGCTCTACTACGAGGTCGTCTATCGTCTGAGCGCCAGCGAAGCGGGGCTCGCGCTGATCCCGCTCGCGGCGGTCTCGACCTGCGGCGCGGCGATCGCGGGCCGCACCATGGTGCACGCCCGGCACTACAAGCGCGTCGCCATCGTCGGCACTTCGATCGCCGCCGTCTGCGGCGCAGGCCTGGCGCTGACCACGCTGCCGCTGTGGGGACTGCTGCTGCTGATGGCCGCCTTTGCGCTCGGATTGGGGACGACGTTTCCGGTCTGCGTGGTCTCGTTGCAGAATTCGGTCGCCCGTGCCCAGGTCGGCACCATCACCGGCGCCATGAACTTCTTCCGCTCGCTGATGTCCTCCTTCACGGTGGCGGCCTTCGCGGCCATCCTGCTGATCGCGCTCGGGGCCGACATCCCGCTCGCCGGCGAGCATCATCACGGCTCGGTCGGCGCGATTCCCGCCGCCGACATGCGGAGCGCGTTCCGCTACGTCTTCGGCGCCGCGGCCGCGATGATGACCTGCGCCTCGCTCTGCCTGATCGCGATGGAGGAGCGGCCGCTCGCCGGCCCCGTCTCGCGCCGGATCGAGCCCGCGGAGTAGGGCGCTCCTCACCGTCGCCTGAAGCGCGATGGGATTGGAATGAAGCGTCATCGTGCATTAGGTTATTGTTTGAGCATGATCTTTTCGGAAAACCGCTTCGCACTTTTCCGGATCATGCTTCAGTCGATCTGCATGCGGACGCCCTTGGCGCCGTTGAGCAGGCGCTTGAGGTGAAAACCGGCGAGCGCGTCGTCGGCATGGGTGCCGACCAGCGCGGCGAAGGCCGGCATGGCGGCGGCGTCGCCGGACGCGAGCCTGGCGAAGGCCTGCGCATATTGCGCCGTGGCCGGCGCCTCGAAATCCGCGGGCGTGAGCGGCTCGTAGGCGCGCAGCGGCTCGCTGCGGCCGCGCAGCACGAGATCGCCGACCGGCCGTCCCCTGAACTCCGCCGCCGCGTTCGCGACCGTGGCGCTGGCGCAGACCCGGGTGCCGAGCGCCTTGTTGGCGGCTTCCAGCCTCGCGGCGGTGTTGATGGTGTCGCCATAGGCCGTGTAGTCGAAGAAGCGGCTGCCGCCGAAATTGCCGACCAGCGCGGGGCCGGCGTGAACGCCGATGCGCGTGGCGCCGAAATTCACGCCCTTCTGCTTCCAGCGTGCGCGAAACGCCTCCGCCCACTGGTCGATCGCCTGGGCGCAGGCGACCGCGCGGGTCGCGTAGTCCGCCTGGTCGCCCGGCGCGTTGAACAGCACCTGGATCGCGTCGCCGATCACCTTGGCGACCGTGCCCTCATGGGCGAACACCACGTCGGTCAGGCCGCCGACATATTCGTTGAGCAGTTCGGCCAGCACCTCCGGCGCCGCGGTCTCGACCAGCGAGGTGAAGCCGGTGATGTCGGTGAAGATCACGGCGACCTCGCGCCAGTGCACCTGCATGTCGTCGCCGTCGCCGCCGGCGGCGAGGCGCCTGGCGAGTTCCGGCGAGAAATAGCGCGACAGCGAGGCATGGGCGCGCTCGGCCTCGATCTGGCGGCGGCGGGCCTCGCGCAGCACCTCGATGTGGCGGATGGTCTTCTGGATCGTCGTCTCGAGGTCGGCGAAATCGATCGGCTTGGTCAGGAAGTCGAACGCGCCGCGGTTCATCGCGATGCGGATGTTGCTCATGTCGCCATAGGCCGAGACGATGATGGTCGACTTCTTGTCCTCGGCCTCCTGCAGCTTCGCCAGCAGCGAAAGCCCGTCCATGCGCGGCATGTTGATGTCGGAGACGACGAGATCGACATGGGGATGCTGCTCGATCGACTCCAGCGCTTCGAGGCCGTCATGGGCGAATACGAAGCTGACCTGCCCGTCGCGGATCTGCCTGCGGAATTTCTGCAGGACCAGCGCCTCGAGGTCCGGCTCGTCGTCGACAACGAGGATCGTCGCGGTCATGCGGCCTGCCCGAGCCTGGTGTCGATCTCCTGCCGCAGCACCGAGAAGTCGATCGGTTTGGTCAACAGTCCTTCGGCGCCGCGCTCCAGCGCCGTCCTGCGCGTGTCGGCGTCGCCATAGGCGGTGATCATGATCACGGGAACGTCGGGCCGCCTGGCGCGGACCTCCGGCAGCATCTCCAGTCCGCTCATGCCGGGCATGTTGATGTCGGACAGGATCAGGATCAGGGTGGGATCACGAAGCTCCATGGCGCGCTCGATCGCCGCGGGTGCGGAGGCCGCAAACTCCATCAGGAAGCGGCCGGCGCGAAGCTCGCGGCGAAACTGCTGGCGAAACAACGTTTCCACGTCGGGTTCGTCGTCGACGACGAGAATGTAAACGCTCAATTCCTGCCTCCAGTAGCTTCCTATGCCGCCAGCGTCCGCGGCAGCGTAATGACGAATTCGGTAAATGCGCCCGGCTCGGTCTTCACGTCGATCTTGCCACCGTGCTGTTTCACCACGATGTCGTGGCTCATGGAGAGGCCGAGGCCGGTGCCTTCGCCAGCCGGCTTGGTGGTGAAGAAGGGGTTGAACATCTTTTCCTTCACCTCCGGCGGGATGCCGGTGCCGTTGTCGCGGATCCTGATCTCGACCTTGTTGCCGAGGTTCTTGGTCGTCGCGCTCAGGGTCGGCTCGAAGCCGTCCGCTTCCTGCTCCCTGCGCTTGGCGGCGGCGTAGAAGCCGTTCGAGATCAGGTTGAGGAAGACGCGGGTGATCTCCTGCGGATAGACGTCGAGCATGCCGGCCGCCGGATCGAGGTCGCGCTTCAGCGTGATGTTGAAGCCGGACTTTTCGGCCCGCGCGCCGTGATAGGCGAGGTTGAGGCTCTCCTCGATCAGCGCGTTGATGTCGGCGGGGCGATGCTCGCCGGAACCCTCGCGCGAATGCAGCAGCATGTTCTTGACGATGGAGTCGGCGCGCTTGCCGTGCAGCACGACCTTCTCCAGGTTGCCCCTGAGCATGTGGGTGAGTTCGTCGACCTCTTCCTTTGTCTTGTCGTCGAGCCCGGCCGACTGCAGCACCTCGTTGAGCTCGTCGATCAGCTCGGTCGACAGCGAGGAGAAGTTGTTGACGAAGTTGAGCGGGTTCTTGATCTCGTGGGCGATGCCGGCGGTGAGCTGGCCGAGCGAGGCAAGTTTTTCGGTCTGGATCAGGCGGTCCTGCGCGGTGCGCAGCTCGTCGAGCGACTGCGTGAGTTCGGTGGTCCGCTTGCGCAGCTCGTTCAACAGGCGGGTATTCTCGATCGCGATCACGGCCTGATTGGCGAAGTTTGCAACCAATTCGATCTGCTTGTCCGTGAACGGCTTCACCTCTTGCCGGAAAATCGTGATCGAGCCGATAAGCTCGTTTTCCTTGAGCATCGGGACGACCACGAGCGTGCGGGCGCCGGCAAGATCGGCCAGTGCGCGCACGTTGGGATTGCCCTGAAGGTAGGGAGGCTGCGTTCTGACGTCGTCGATATGGACGGTCTCGTGGGTTCGCTCGACCGTACCGAGCCCGCTCTCCGGATGAGGACGGATCAGCTTATGGAACTGGGTATCGACGTAGGCCTGAGGCGCATTGTAGAGCGCCACGGTGCGAAAGCCGCCATCCTCGTAAAGTGTCAGCGTTCCAAATTTTGCGCCGCAGATTCGAGTCGCATTTTCGAGCATCTTGTCGAAGACGGGCGTGAGCTCGCCGGCGGACGCGCTGATGATTTCCAGAACCTCGGATGTCGCGGTCTGCTGCTGCAGCGTTTCCTTCAATTCCGCCGTGCGCCGCTCGACCTTGTTCTCGAGGTCGGCGTAGGATTCCTGCAGCCGCGCGCCCATGTCGTTGAACTGGTTGGCGAGGCCCTCGAGCTCGTCGCCGGTCGGAATCGAGATGCGCTGGGCGAAGTCGCCGCCGCCGATGCGCTCGGCGCCGGCGCGCAGCGCCTGGATCGGGCCGACCATGCGCCGCGCCAGGAATATCCCGGCGAGCACCGCGAAGATCGAGGCCGCCAGCAGCACGATCGCGAGCCGCTGCAGGGCGGCATAGAGCGAAGCGTAGGCTTCCTCGACCGGCAGTTCGACGAACATGGTCCAGCGCAGCGGCGCGATCGGCGCCGATGCGGTCAGGACCTGCCGGCCCTGGACGTTCGCCGCCTCCGGCAATTCGCCGCTCTCGCCGCGGCCGGCCTGCGCCGCCTGCACCTGCGGCAGGCCGGACATGTCGGTGTTGCGCAGCACGAGGCTGATGTCGGGATGCGCGATCAGGCGGCCCTGCGCGCCGACGACGTAGGCGTGGCCGTGCTCGCCGACCTTGATCTGGGAGACCACGTCCCAGATCAGCTTGAGGTTCACCTCGGCGATGCTGACGCCCGCGTCCTTGCGGGTGCCGGCGAGCGCCAGCGTCATGTAGGGCTCGGATTCCCGGCGGAAATAGACCGGCCCGTAATAGACCTTGTGGGCGACGGCCTCGGTGAACTTGGGCTCTTTGGAGAGGTCGAGCCCGCTGTCGATGACGTCCATCGCCAGCCGGGAGACCCGCAGCCGCTCCTTGCCGCTGGAATCGATCTGCGCGAGCTCGGTGACGGCCGGCACCTGGCGCAGCAGGCGCAGCGCGTCGAACCGGCGCTGCTCGACCGAGCCCGCCGACCACGGCAGCTGCGTCGTCCAGCCGACCTGGCTCTCGATCTCCTTGATGAACTGGCTGATCTTGGCGGCCGCGGCGACTGCCTGCTCGTGCTGGATCCGGATCAGCGCCGCCTTGTGCTCGCGATAGTAGAAGAAGACCTCGAAGATGCCGTTGGACAGCAGCGCGACCGCGACCACGGCGACGAACAGCGAGACGTATTTGATGAACAGCCGGCTGCGAATCCTGACGCCCGCCGCAGGGATCTCCGACGCCCGGTTCGACCGCGCTCCCGCGCCGATCCGGGTCTCG
>NZ_JAGWUA010000216.1 GCF_028868675.1 Bradyrhizobium sp. | reverse complement strand
TAGTCTCGATCGAGACACCAGACGGTGACGCATCGGACATTGATCGGTTGATTCGCTCGCTCAAGGACAAGCCTAACAGCGGGCTTATTTTCCTGCCGGATGCGCACACGTCTGTCCGGCGTGGCCACTATACTGCGTTGGTTGCGCAGTCTCGACTTCCGGCCATTTACCCGCTTCGCCTCTATTGCGCAGCCGGTGGCCTGATCTCCTACGGAGTGAACTTGGACAAGATTTTCGCTGGCGCGGCATCCTATGTTGATCGAATCTTGCGCGGGGCAAATACTGCCGAACTGCCTGTCCAAGCTCCAACCGAATTTGAGTTGGTCGTGAACCAAAAAGCTGCACGACAAATCGGCCTGCAACTGCCCCCCGCGTTGCTCGCTCGCGCCGACGAAGTGATCGAATAGAGATTTCTGCTGGGGCATGAGTCCGGTTGTTGGCCCCAAGGCCGACATGCAGCCATGTCGGCCTTGACGTTGTCCTCGAAGCGCAAGGCGGGTGTGACGAATTCTTGCGTACGCGCCCTGTGTCGTCCGCAGTCAGAACCGATCCATCGCATATGGCGCGGGATCGATCGACGGCGTCTCGCCGGTCATCATCTCCGCGAGCAGGCGGCCGGTCGCGGGTCCCAGCGTAAAGCCCTGGTGGCCGTGGCCGAAGTTCAGCCACAGCCCGGGATGACGCGGCGCCGGTCCCAGCACCGGCAGCATGTCGGGCGTGCAGGGCCTGGTGCCGAACCACGGCTCCGGCTCGACGCGCGCGCCGAGATCGAGCAGGCCTCGCGCCGCGGCTTCGGCCTTCGCGAGCTGGACAGGCGTGGCGGGCGCATCGGGGCTGGTCAGCTCGGCGCCGGTGGTGATGCGGAGCCCCTTGGACATGGGCGCCATCGCATAACCGTTGGCGGTGTCGACCAGCGGCAGGTCGAGTGAAGAGCCGCCCTGATAGTGCATGTGGTAGCCGCGCTTGCGCACCAGCGGAACGCGATAGCCGAACCGCTGCAAGAGATCCGGCGACCATGGCCCGAGCGCGACCACCGCGCAGGCCGCGTCGCAGCGTCCCTCATCGGTGTCGATCGACCAGCCGGCGGAGGCCTGCCTGAGGCTCCGCGCATCGCCGCGGACGATGCGGCCGCCGAGCCGCTCGAACAGCCCGGCATAGGCCGCGACCAGGCCGCCGGGGTCCGACACCGTCCAGGGCTCGAGCCAGTGGATGGCGCCGGGAAGATCGTCGCGCAACAGCGGCTCGGCCTTCGCGAGCTCGCTGCCGCTCAGGACGCGAAACTGCACGCCATGGTCGCGCCGATTTTCTTCCGCGGTCGCGATCGCCTGCTCGAATGCCTTGGCGTCGCGATGCAGCAGGCGATAGCCGGCGCGGCGGACGAGGTTGTCGGCATGGGCTTCGCGGATGAGGACGTCGTGCTCGGGCGCGGCATGGGCGATGAGGCGGGCCCAGGCCGCGATCGCCCGGCGGTGCCGCTTCGGCGCGGAATGCCACCAGTAGCGCAGGAGCGGCGCCACATGGCGGGGAAGCGACGCGAGGCGGTAGCGCACGTCGTTGGTGCGGCCGGTTGCGACGTTGAACAGCGTGGCGAGGTCGCGCGGCATCGGATAGGGCCGCACCGCCTCGCTCTGGATGATGCCGGCATTGCCGTAGCTCGTCTCGCGGCCGGGCTCTTTGCGGTCGACCAGGGTGACCGACCAGCCGCGACGTTGCAGGTGCAGGGCGGAGCTCACGCCCACCATGCCGCCGCCGAGAACGATCGCGCTTCGCATTGCCGCTCACCCGCCAAATGAAAAACCGCCCGGATCGGCCGGGCGGTCTCTTGTCGTGCGCCTGGTCTATTCGCCGCCGCCGAAGCGGCGCGACCACCATCCGGCCCGGCGCGGCTGCGCCGAGGTCTCGTCGGCGGCCTCGGGCGCGGGTTCGGCCGCGCGAGGCGGCGCAGCTTCCGCCGGCGCCTGCGCCAGCGGTGCCGCGGCTTCGGGCTGGCTGCCGAAGCTCACCTTCTCGCGGACGGTCGAACGCCGGCGCGCGGCCTTGTCGGACTCGTCCGCCGGTGCAGGCTCGATCGGCGCATGGACTTCGGCGGGCGCAGGTGGCGGTTCCTCGTCCTGAAGCACGGAAGGCTGTGCCGCGTTCTCGCTCTGCGCGATCGACGGTGAAGCCTCTGCACTCAGGCCGTCGAAATCGGCGACCGCTTCGCTCGGCTCCGGAGCCGCGCCGCTCATCACGCCGATCTCGTCGGCGATCGATCCGGCGAGACCTTCCTCGGCGCCACCGCGCCGGCGGCGTCCGCCCCGGCGTCCGCGCCTGCGGCGCCCGCCGCCTTGCTCGGCGCGCGCCTGGCCCGGTTGTTCCTCGGTGTCCTCGCCCTCCTGCTCGGAAAACACTTCCTCCTCGGACTCGCCTGCGATCATGGCCGGCTCGGGCAGGGAAGGCGGGGTATCCTCGCGAAGCTCGCCCTCGCGTGCGCCGCCGCGGCCGCGCCGGCGCCGGCGCCGCTTGCGCCGCTGGCCGTCCTGCTCGGGCGCCGCATCGCCGGCCTGCTCCTCGGCGAGGCCTTCGGTCTCCTCGGTCTCGACCTCGGACTCGGACTCGACGTCGAAGGCTTCCTCGTCCTCAATGGGTTCTTCCGCCGCCGGCGGCGGGTTGGCGGCGAGCTGCGCCGCCAGCAGCGCCTTGGCCGCTTCCAGCGTGTGCACCTGGTCGCCGCGGTCGATGATGTAGGATTGCGGCCCGCTCACGCTCGGATCGGCGATGATCGACAGCGTGACCTTGAAGCCGTTCTCGAGGTCGCGCAGATGGCCGCGCTTGTGGTTCAGCACGTAGAGCGCGACGTCGGTGCGGGTGCGGACCACGAGATTGTGGGTCGCGCCCTTCATCAGGAGCTCTTCCAGCCCGCGCAGGAGCTGCAGTGCGACGGAGGAGACCGAGCGGACGTGGCCGGTGCCGCCGCAATGCGGGCAGGGATCGGTCGAGCTCTCCAGCACGCTGGCGCGGATGCGCTGGCGCGACATCTCCAAGAGGCCGAAATGCGAGATGCGGCCGACCTGGATGCGCGCACGGTCCTGCCGCAGGCAGTCCGACAGCTTGCGCTCGACCGCGCGGTTGTTGCGCTTCTCGTCCATGTCGATGAAGTCGATGACGATCAGGCCGGCGAGATCGCGCAGGCGAAGCTGGCGCGCGACCTCCTCGGCCGCCTCCAGATTGGTCTTGAGCGCCGTGTCCTCGATGTGGTGCTCGCGGGTCGAGCGGCCGGAGTTGACGTCGATCGAGACCAGCGCCTCGGTCTGGTTGATCACGATGTAGCCGCCGGAGCGCAACTGCACGGTCGGCGAGAACATCGCGTCGAGCTGGCTTTCGATTCCCATCCGCGAGAACAGCGGCTGGCCGTCGCGATACTGCTTCACCGCGTGGACATGGGACGGCATCAGCATCTTCATGAAGTCGCGCGCTTCGCGGTAGCCGGCTTCGCCGGCGACCTGGATCTCGTCGATCTCCTTGTTGTAGAGATCGCGCAGCGAGCGCTTGATCAGCGAGCCTTCCTCGTAGACCAGGGTCGGGGCCTGCGACCGCAGCGTGAGATCGCGCACCGTCTCCCACATCCGGATCAGGTACTCGAAATCGCGCTTGATCTCGGGCTTGGTGCGCGAGGCGCCGGCGGTGCGCAGGATGATGCCCATGCCCTCGGGCACGTCGAGGTCCTGTACGACCTCCTTCAGCCGCGAGCGGTCCTGGGCCGAGGTGATCTTGCGGCTGATGCCGCCGCCGCGCGCCGTGTTCGGCATCAGCACCGCATAGCGGCCGGCGAGCGACAGGTAGGTGGTCAGTGCCGCGCCCTTGTTGCCGCGCTCCTCCTTGACGACCTGCACCAGCATCACCTGGCGCCGCTTGATGACCTCCTGGATCTTGTACTGCCGGCGCGGCCGGAAGGTGCGCTCCGGCACCTCCTCCAGCACGTCGTCGCCGCCGACGGATTCGACGAGTTCGTCCTCGGCCTCGTCGCCGTCCTCGGTTCCGTCGTCGTCTTCGGCGGCCGCCTCCGCGTGTTCCACATGCGGTGCTTCGCCGCTCACGGTCTCGGCATCGCCGAGGTCGCCGGTCTCCTCGGCGGCGGCGACCGTCTCGAACCCGGCGGGCTCATCATGGATAGCCGCTTCGGTCTCTCGGGCCTCTTGCGGCTCGGCTGCGACCTCGGGCCCGTGCGAGGAGGACACCACGTCGGCGGCCAGCGCTTCGGCGTGGCCGTGATCGTGCTCGTCGTGATGATGCTCGTCGTGGTGATCGTCATCGTGCGCGTGGTCGTGATCGCCATGCGCGTGCTCGTGGTCGTCGTGACCATGCGCCGCGACATCGTCATGATGCGCGGCCTCGGCATGCAGATGCTCGCCGTCGTGCGACGCGACGTCGCCGTTCTCCGCCGGCACCTCGTCTTCGACCGGCTGCGCCGCGAGGTCGGCGCCGGCATCGAGGCCCTCGACGATCTCGCTCTGGACGCGTTCGCCGTGGCCGCGGCGGCGGGCGTTGCGATGGCGGGAGCGGCGGCGATGGTTGGAGCGGTTCTCGCTCTCTTCCTCGGCCTCGCGATGGGCCTGCTGCTCGGCCTCGATCAGCGCCTGCCGGTCGGCGACCGGGATCTGGTAGTAGTCGGGATGGATTTCGCTGAAGGCGAGGAAGCCGTGGCGGTTGCCGCCGTATTCGACGAAGGCGGCCTGCAGCGACGGTTCGACCCGCGTGACCTTGGCGAGATAGATATTTCCGCGCAGTTGCTTGCGTTGCGCGGTCTCGAAATCAAACTCTTCGACGCGATTGCCGCGGACCACGACGACCCGGGTCTCTTCCGGGTGGGTGGCATCGATCAACATCTTGTTGGGCATTTTTGAACTCTTGGCGGCGGCGGGCGCGATTCAGCGTCGGCGCAGATCGCGCCGCCGGGTGACGCGACGGTCCACCTGATTCGGGGGTGAGGGGAAGGCCGAAACGCGGCATCTTGCGCCGGTCCGAACGCGGCTCTGCGGACGCTGCGCGGCGCACGGGAGCTTCGCTCCGCCGCGTCGCGAATTGTCCTTCAGATGTCGTCGGCACAGTCTGGCGCATCAAGCGTCGGCCCGTATGAAACATTGGGCGGCGTGGGGCCGCCCCTCATTAGTCGCTGCTGGCCAGGTTTGGCGCCAAGCCTGATGCCATGGCGCTCGCCTGAGGATCACAAGGCCGTTCCTTTACAGAAACGGGTAATGGGCTACGCCGCCAGTCAAAGCCGCCCCTGGAACTTGTCAGGTAACCCGGGACCGGCGCCACCGGAGCTTGAACCCGCCCTAACCCCGCCGCCGCGCGCCGCGCTGGCGATGAAGGAGGACGGAAAACGCTGGAATTCTCACACCTTGAGAGTTCCGGCGCTGCACCGGGAGGCTGAATGCGACACAACCGGAAATATTGGCCATCAGCACTCCGTACATACGTGGAATGCGACCTTCGTGCAAGGGAGCGTCGCGCGCCGGTCACAGTTGCCGAGATTTGGCGGCCATGTCTTAAGAGCTGATTAACCCTGTGGTTCTATTGCGATAAAAGAGCTGCTCGGAGGCACGGAATCGGTGACGAGCCGCGCAAATCATGGTGTTTTGCTGGGATGGGCGTTGCTGTGCGCCGCAGCATTGCCATGCGCCGATTCCTCCCGCCTCAATGCCGCGGAAGGTCCGGTGCAATCGGCCCCGGCAGCCACGAGTTTCCCCATTGCCTCCGCAGCCCGCCTGGCCGGCGATGCCAGGCAGACCCGGTTCATTCTCGATCTCGACCGGACCATCAGCTTCCGCGCCTTCGCGCTGGCCGACCCTTACCGGGTGGTGGTCGACATTCCTCAGGTCAATTTCCAGCTCCCGTCCGGCGTGGGTGGCGGCGGGCGGGGGCTGGTCAAGGCGTTCCGTTACGGGCTGGTCATGCCGGGCGGCTCGCGAATCGTATTCGACCTGACAGGGCCGGCCAAGATCGCCAATTCCTACGTGCTCGAGGCCGCCAACGGCCAGCCGGCCCGCCTGGTGCTGGAGTTGGAGGAGGTCGAGCGCGCGGCCTTCGTGACGGCGCTCGCCCCGGAGAGCCGACAGGCCTTGCGGCCCCTGCCCGCCGACGCTGCGCCGGAGCCCGCACCGCAGAAACCGGCTGCGCCGGCCGATCGGCGCCCGGTGGTGGTGATCGACCCCGGTCACGGCGGCATCGACAACGGCACGCAGTCGAGCGGCGAAAGCGAGAAGAACCTGGTGCTGACCTTTGCGCTGGCGCTGCGGGAACGGCTGGAGAAGAGCGGCAAATATCGCGTGGTCATGACGCGCGACGACGACACCTTCATTCCGCTGAACGACCGGGTGAAGGTCGCCCGCGGGCTCAACGCCGCGCTGTTCGTCTCGATTCACGCCGACGCCCTGCCGCGCCACGAGGGCGACGCCCAGGGCGCCACCATCTACACGCTCTCCGACAAGGCCTCCGACGCCGAGGCCGAGCGGCTCGCCGAAACGGAAAACCGGGCGGATGCGATCGGCGGCGTCAATCTGACGGAGGAGCCGACCGAGGTCGCGGACATCCTGATCGACCTCGCGCAGCGGGAAACCCGCACCTTTTCGAACCGCTTTGCCCGGTTGCTGATGGGCGAGATGAAGTCCACGGTACGGATGCACAAGCACCCGCTGAAGTCGGCCGGGTTCCGGGTCCTGAAGGCGCCCGACGTGCCGTCGGTGCTGGTCGAACTGGGCTATGTCTCCAACAAGGGCGATCTCGAGCATCTGGTCTCGGAGAGCTGGCGCTCGCGGACCGTGGGGTCCATGGCGCAGGCGATCGACGCGTTCCTGGCCAAGCGGCTGGCGACGGCGGCATCGGGCAATTGAGTTGGAGTTTCCGCGGCCTGCAAAGCCCTAGTTTGGCCACAGCAGGCGCTCTATAAACTGCCGCAGGGGGCGCTGGAATCGTCAAAATCCCCCTCGGCAAGCGTGTTTGGGTCTGGCCGCGGCAAGGCGTCGTGTTCGAAGCTTGCAGGCCGGCGGAAATCGCCATTTGAGGACGGCGCCAATCGTCGGCGCGACGGGTTGAACGGATAAACAGAGAATGCGCCTGCTGATACGGTTCTTGGGTTTCCTGTTCGCCGCGGGAACCGTGGTGTTCCTGGTCGGCGTCGGCGCCGTGGCCGGCTTGATCTGGCATTTTTCCAAGGACCTGCCGGACTACTCCCAGCTCCAGGATTACGAGCCGCCGGTGATGACCCGCGTGCACGCGGTCGACGGCTCGCTGCTCGGCGAATATGCCAAGGAGCGGCGGCTCTATCTGCCGATCCAGGCCGTGCCGAAGCTCGTGATCAACGCCTTCCTCGCGGCGGAAGACAAGAATTTCTACGAGCACGGCGGCATCGACTATTCCGGCATGGCGCGCGCCGCGCTGCTCTATGTGCAGAATTACGGCTCGAATCGACGGCCGCAGGGCGCGTCCACCATCACCCAGCAGGTCGCCAAGAACTTCCTTCTGACCAACGAGGTGTCGTTCACCCGCAAGATCAAGGAAGCGCTGCTCGCCATGCGCATCGAGCGGACCTATTCCAAGGACCGCATCCTCGAGCTCTATCTAAACGAAATCTATCTTGGGCTCGGCGCCTACGGCATCGCCGCCGCATCGCTGGTCTATTTCGACAAGTCGGTGAACGAACTCACCATTGCGGAAGCCTCGTATCTCGCCTCGCTGCCGAAAGCGCCGGCGGCGCTGCATCCGGTGCGCAACCGCGACCGCGCCATCGAGCGCCGCAACTATGTGGTCGACCGCCTGCTGGAGAACGGCTGGATCAAGCAGGCCGACGCCGACAAGGCGCGCAAGGATCCG
>NZ_JAGWUA010000215.1 GCF_028868675.1 Bradyrhizobium sp. | reverse complement strand
TTCTGGTACGTCCTGCCGTCGCTGCCGATGTTCTTGCTGGTGCCGGCCTTGCTCCGGAATGGCGCCGGCTTCTGGCCGGCTCTTGGCGCGGGCTGCCTGCTGACGTTTCTGCTCTATCTGGCGACGGCGTGGATGCTGGCGCGCTTTGGCGTCGAGATGTGAAAAACTCCGGGCCGGCTCACTCGAACTTCACGCCGATTCGCCTTTCCTTGCGCCAGACGACATGGCAGGCGCGGTGCTTTCGATCGGCGGAAACGACGAGGGTGAAGTGATCAGGTATGCCGACCGGGCTCGTGACCTCGAGCGCGGCGCCGGTATCCGAGAAATTGCGGATGGTGCAGTCGATCGCGCCGCCGCCGAACCCGATCGTCCCGGCCTTCAGAACGCGGTGCCGCGAATTGTTTCGTCGCTCGTCCATGCGACAAATCTATACCCAAAGTTAAATCAACCGTTAAAACCCGGCCGGATCGCGCTCATTTTCCAGGGGCTGCATCACAAGGCGGTATCATGCGACGGCATTCGCCTTTCCGGGGCCTGCGGATCAGCCCGCCGGCTGGAACGAATCCGCCTGCGCGAGCCGCCAGGCGTCGCGGAAGCGCGAATCATCGGTGCCGTCGATCAGCTCGCCCGGACGCAGCGCCGGATAGAGCTCGGCGAAGGATTTGACCTCGGTGGTGGAGGTGCGCTGGCTGAAGTGAATCGGCCGCAGCTCCTGCGGATGCTCGAGGCCAGCCGCCGCGATCAGCTCCGACAGGGAATGCAGCGTCGCGTGGTGGTAATTGTGCACGCGCTCGATCTTGAGCGGCACATAGAGCGCGCGGGCGCGCGTCGGGTCCTGCGTGGTGACGCCGGTCGGGCAGCGGTCGGTGTGGCAGCTCAGGGACTGGATGCAGCCGAGCGAGAACATGAAGCCGCGCGCCGAGTTGCACCAGTCGGCGCCGAGCGCCATGGCGCGCGCCATGTCGAAGGCGGTCGCGATCTTGCCGGAGGCGCCGATCCTGATGCGGCCGCGCGCATTGATGCCGACCAGCGCATTGTGGACGAAGTTGACGCCCTCGCGCATCGGCGTACCCAGATGATCCATGAACTCGAGCGGAGCGGCGCCGGTGCCACCCTCGTTGCCGTCGACCACGATGAAGTCGGGATAGATGCCCGTCTGAAGCATCGCTTTGCAGATCGCCAGAAATTCCCACTTGTGTCCGATGCACAGCTTGAAGCCGGCCGGCTTGCCGCCGGAAAGCCGCCGCATCTCGGCGATGAACTGCATCATTCCGACCGGCGTCGAGAAGGCGCGGTGCGAGGCCGGCGAGATGCAGTCCTCGTCCATCGACACGCCGCGAATCTTGGCGATCTCCTCCGACACTTTCGCCGCCGGCAGCACGCCGCCATGGCCGGGCTTGGCACCCTGGCTGATCTTGAGCTCGACCATCTTGATCTGGTCCTCGGACGAAACGCGCGCGAACAAATCCGGGTTGAAGCTGCCGTCCTTGTTCCGGCAGCTGAAATAGCCCGAACCGATCTCCCAGATCAGGTCGCCGCCCATTTCGCGGTGATAGGAGCTGACGCCGCCCTCGCCGGTGTCGTGGGCAAAACCGCCCTTTCGCGCGCCGGCATTCAGCGCGCGCACCGCGTTGGGGCTGAGCGCGCCAAAGCTCATCGCCGAGATATTGAATACGGAGGCCGAATAGGGTTTTGCGCAGTCCGGTCCGCCGATGGTGATGCGGAACTTCTCCTCGGCCCGCGTCTTCGGCGCGACCGAGTGGTGCATCCACTCGTAGCCCTCGCGATAGACGTCTTCCTGCGTGCCGAACGGGCGCTTGTCCAGCTCCATCTTGGCGCGCTGATAGACCACCGCGCGGGTGTCGCGCGAGAACGGCATGCCGTCCTTCTCGCTCTCGAAGAAGTACTGCCGCATCTCCGGGCGGATTTCCTCGAGCAGGAAGCGCAGATGCGCCGAGATCGGATAGTTGCGCAGCACCGCGTGGCTCTTCTGCAGGAGATCGCGCACGCCGAGCAGCGTCAGTCCGCCGAACAGCAGCGTCGGCGCCAGCAGGATGTCGAAGATCTTGCGATCGGCAATGCCGAAGCCGACCAGGAGCGCGGTGACGACCGAGCAGATGGTGAGGACGATGAAGCGCGGCGAGAATGGAAGCAGCAGCGTTTCCATGGCTCCCCCTTCCATCCGCCCCTTGACGATCGTCTTTACGGTCTCCTTGGGCGCAAGGTGCGCCTTGTCGTCGTCGGCCACGATCACATCCTCTCGCCGGAATGAGGCAACGATACGCCTGCGCCGTCCTACGGATATGACGGAGCTCCGGTTTCAGGCTAGCGAATTCGGATGCGGCAGATCAATCCGTCGGATGGACGGGCTGTTGCGGTGCAATAGAGCGCTGTGGATGACCGGGCCGTGACGATGCGGGGCGGAACAACCTTCGCCCCGCTCCCCATTGTCGTTCCGGCGCAGGCCGGGGCGACGGGTGGAATCACCGCTCCACGAACGCCTTCTCGATCACGAAATGGCCGGGCTCGCCGTTCGAGCCTTCGGCAAAATCCCTGCTTTCGAACATGGTCCGCAGCTCTTCCAGCATGGCGGGGCTGCCGCACATCATGACGCGGTCGATGGCGATGTCGAGCGGCGATTGACCGATGTCGTCGAACAGCTGGGCGGAGTTGATGAGGTCGGTGATGCGGCCGCGATTGCGGAAGGGCTCGCGGGTCACGGTCGGATAATAGACGAGCTTTTCCGACAGCAGAGGCCCGAACAGTTCGTCCTCGTGCAGGTTCGCAACGAGCTGCTCGCCATAGGCGAGCTCGGAGACCTGGCGGCAGCCGTGCACCAGCACGATGCTCTCGAAGCGGTCATAGACGTCGGGGTCCTTGATCAGGCTTGCGAACGGCGCAAGTCCCGTGCCGGTCGAGAGCAGCAACAGCCGCTTGCCGGGAAGCAGATTGTCGGTGACGAGCGTGCCGGTCGCCTTGCGGCCGACCAGTATGATGTCGCCCTCACGGATCTTCTGCAGGCGCGAGGTGAGCGGGCCGTCCTGGACCTTGATCGAGAAGAACTCGAGTTGCTCCTCGTGATTGGCGCTCGCCATGCTGTAGGCGCGCATCAGCGGACGGCCGTCGACCTCGAGACCGATCATCGCGAACTGGCCGTTCTGGAAGCGGAAGCCGGAATCGCGCGTGGCGCGGAAGCTGAACAGCGTGTCGGTCCAGTGCTGGACGGAAAGAACCTTCTCTCGATAGAACGCGCTCATGTGTCTCGATTTTCCGAATAGGATGGTCTTGCACCAAAGCGCGGCGCGGCCCCGGAAGCGAGGCGGACACCACTGTCGATGGCGGCTGATTTCGCGTCGTTGATCTACGCGATCGGGACAGATAATCAACCTCGGCCCGGTCGCATTTGACGCCGATCAAACCGGCATTTTCGGCTGCTTTTGCCGCATGATTAACGATTTTCTGCAGTGCCCGCGCGGTGAGCAATTTCTTTTCCCGGAGCGCGGTGATCGCAGCACTTAATTTCCGTCACTGCTCGCGAGAAATTCATTAAGAATGGCGCTGATTTTTTTCAGCCGCAGCCCCGAACCCCGCATGCGGCAACCCTTGGGACCGGAACATGCCCAGCGACGAGCGAATCTTCGTCAAGGCGATACGGAAATATTGCGCGCAGCACGGCATTGCCGTCGACGTGCGCGCGGGAGGCTGGCTGATCGCGATGCGCCGCGGCGCGCATCGCCACTTCGCCCTCGGCTATGACATCGGCATCAACAGCGCCATCGCCCATCGCCTCGCCAGCGACAAATGCGCAACCGCGGAGGTGCTCGCGCTGTCGGGCGTGCCGTGCATTCCGCATCATCTCTTCCTCAACCCGAACCTGGGTGCGCATATCGCGGCGCCGGGATGGCGCGAGACGATGCTCGGCCTGCTCGCGCGACATCCACAGGGCCTCGTCGTCAAGCCGAACGAGGGCACCGCGGGCCGCTCCGTGTTCAAGGTGACGAACCCGCGCGAGCTCGAACGCGCAGTGGCCGACGTCTTCGCTTCCAGCTCGGCGCTCGCGATCTCGCCCTTCGTCGACATCGAGCAGGAGGTGCGGGTGACCCTGCTGGATCGGATGCCGATGGTCGTCTACCGCAAGGAGCGCACGTCGGGCTGGCGGCACAACCTCGATGCCGGCGCGAGGCCGGTGCTGATCGAGCAAGGCGAGATCCGCGATGCCTGCGCGACGATGGCCATCGATGCCGCGCGCGCGATCGGCATCGACTTCGCCTCGATCGATCTCGTTCACGCCGACGGCGGCTGGAAGGTGCTCGAGATCAATTCCGGCGTGATGATGGAGGTGCTGGGCAAGTTTTGCCCGGACCTCGTCGACGCCATCTATGCAGCGGCGCTCGACCGCATCTTCGACGAGACGGCACGCTGACGGGCGCGGCCGCCGTTGGCCGGCCGCTGCAATCTTCGGCTGCAACAATCGGCTTGCAGTGATGGCCAAACCGTCGAATGATACCGCTGGCGAGACGATCCTCGCGACGATTTTGGACCAAACGATTGTCGGAAAGCGACCGGCTTCCCTGATAGGGCGGGAATTCATCCAGATGTTCAAGACATTGAGCGATGTCGCAACGCGCAGCGCGTTGCTGGCGGCGGCACTGTTCGCAACGGCGGTCCCGGCATTCGCGCAAGCGCCGACCGATGCGCAAAAGAGCGCGATCCGCTCCTCATGCCGGTCGGACTACCAGGCCCATTGCGCGAGCGTGACGCCGGGCGGCGCCGAAGCGCTGCAATGCCTCGAGAAGAACATGGCGAGCCTGTCGGCGGCTTGCCAGAGCGCGGTGCGCGCGGTCGAGCCCAAGGCGGAGGCAGCACCCGCCGCGCCGAAGGCCGAGGCCGCGCCCGCATCACCCAAGGCCGCATCCATGCCGGCCGCGCCGAAAGCGGAGACGGCACCGGCCGCCGCTCCCTCGGCAAGGCCGGCGGCTGCACCAGCGGCTCCCAAGGCGGCCGCGGCGAAGGAGCCGAGCAGCGCCGAAGCCTCGGCGATCAAGAGCGCCTGCCGTTCCGACTATCCAAAAGTCTGCGCCGGCGTGCCGCCCGGCGGCGCGCCCGCGCTGCAATGCCTGGAGAAGAACAAGGCTAAGCTGTCGCCGGCCTGCGAGAAGGCCGTTAGCGCGGCCTCCGGCGGCGGCACGGCCGCGGCGGCTCCCACCGTGATCGTGCTGCGGCCGCTCCGGCCGCGCGAAGAGCTGTTCATCGTCGGCTCCGCCTGCGGCGGCGACATTCGCACGCTCTGCGGTGGCGTCGCGCCGGGCGGCGGACGCATCGCGCAATGCCTCGCCGCGAAGGCGGCGTCGCTGTCGCCCGCCTGCAAGGACGTGCTGGCGCCGTTCGTCGTGCGATAGCGGATGAAGCGCCGGGGTCTGAGCCGGCGGCGCCGCCTATAATTCCTCTGGCGCGGCTTGCCGGAGCGGACTAGTCTGGCCCAGATAGTAAGTATACTGTCAATTAGGGAGAAAGACGTTGCGGATCGCCGTGATCGGCGGAGGGCCCGGCGGGCTCTATTTCGCCTATCTCTGGAAGATGCGTCATCCCGAGGATCAGGTCGAGCTGTTCGAGCAGAACCCGGCCGACGCGACCTGGGGCTTTGGCGTCGTGTTCTCCGACCAGGCGCTGGAATTCCTGCGAGCCGACGATCCCGAGACGGTCGACGCCGTCGCTCCGCTCATGGAGAGCTGGGAGAACATCACGCTCAACCTGCGCGGCGAGACGGTGGCCATCGACGGGGTCGGCTTCTCCTCGATCGGCCGGCTCGAGCTGTTGAAGCTCTTGCAGCGGCGCGCCCTCGATGCCGGCGCGGTCGCGCGCTTCGATACCCTGGTGCATGCCGTCGATGAGCTGCGCGGCTACGACCTGATCGTCGCCGCCGACGGCCTGAACTCGCTGGTGCGCCGCAGTTTCGAGGGCGATTTCGGCACCTCGCTGTCCTACTCCTCCAACAAGTTTGTCTGGTACGGCACCTCAAGACGCTTCGACACGCTGTCGCAGAGCTTCGTCAAGACCGATCGCGGCGCGTTCAATGCCCACCACTACCGCTATTCGCCGACCATGAGCACCTTCCTGGTCGAATGCGACCACGCGACCTGGCAGGCCTACGGCTTTGCCTACAAGGACCCGGAGCAATCAAAGGGCGTGTGCGAGGAGATCTTTGCCGACACGCTCGGCGGCCGCTCGCTGATCTCCAACAAATCGGTCTGGCGCAATTTCCCTTGGGTCTGGAACGAGCACTGGTCGTTCAAGAACATGGTGCTGATCGGCGATGCCCTGCACACCGCGCATTTTTCGATCGGCTCGGGCACGCGTCTCGCCATCGAGGACGCGATCGCGCTGGTCAAGGCGCTGGAATCCGACGCGCATCTTGCGACCGCGCTGCATCGCTATCAGGCCGCGCGCAAGCCGATCGTGCAAAAGCTCGTCGACGCCGCGCGAACCAGCGCGAGCTGGTATGAGCATTTTGCCGAGCACATGAAGCAGGACCTGATGGATTTCGCCTACAGCTACATCACGCGCTCGGGCCGCATCGACGATTCCCGCCTGCGGGCGATGTCGCCGGGCTTCATGGCGCGCTACGAGGCAGCGAAGGCCGGCGGGGGCGAGGCATGAGCGTCGAAATCGGCGATTCCGTTCCGGCAGACAGCCCGGGCGCGCGCGAGATCGGCTTTGCCGTTCCGCAAGCCTACAACGCCAGCCGCGTGCTGTTCGACAATCTCGCCAGGGGACGCGGCGACAGGCTGGCACTGACCGGGCCCGCGGGCACACGAACCTATGCCGAGCTCTGCGCCGAGGCCTGCCGCTGGGGCAACGGTCTTGCCTCGCTGGGCCTCAAGCGCGGCGACCGCATCCTCCTGTTCCTCGACGACACAGCGGCCTATCCGGCCGCCTTCTTCGGCGCGGTGCGCGCGGGCTTCGTGCCGCTCCTGACCAACACGCTGACGCCGTCGGACCTGCTGCAGTTCTATCTCGCCGATTCGGGCGCCGCGGTCGCGGTGGCCGACGCTGAGTTCTGCTCCCGCTTCACCGCCGAGGCCTGCAAGGACACGCGGCTGCGCACGCTGATCGTCGTCAACGGCGAGGCGCGCGACCATGCCGCGCCGGAGGCGATCGCGGCGGCAGGCTGGCTCAGGCAATTTCCGACGGAACTCGCGGAGACCGCGACCGATCGCAACGAGATGGCGTTCTGGATGTACTCCTCCGGATCGACCGGCCGGCCGAAGGGCATCGTGCATCTGCAGCACGACATGGCCTATACCGACCAGGCCTTTGCGCAAAGCGTGTTGGAGCTCGTGCCCGACGACATCTGCTTCTCGGTGCCAAAGATCTTCTTCGCCTATGGTTTTGGCAACTCCATCACCTTCCCGTTCTCGGCCGGCGCCACGACGCTGCTGCTGCCCGGCCAACCGAAGCCCGCGACGATCTTCGAGACCATTGAACGCTATTCGCCGACCGTCTTCTTCGGCCTGCCGACGCTCTACACGACGCTGACCAAGGCCGAGGGCGCGGACGGCACGAACTTCTCCTCGCTGCGCCTATCGCTCTCGGCGGCGGAGGTGCTGTCGGCCGAGGTCTTCAACGGCTGGAAGAGGCTCACGGGGCTCGACATCGTCGAGGGGCTCGGCTCGACCGAGGTGCTGCACATCTATCTCTCCAACCAGCCGGGGAAGATGAAGCTCGGCGCGGCGGGCCTGCGGGTACCCGGCTACGAGGTGTCGCTGCGCGACAAGGACGGTCGCGAGGTCGGCGACGACGAAGAAGGCATTTTGTGGGTGCGCGGCGATTCCAACACGCCGCTCTACTGGAACCG
>NZ_JAGWUA010000375.1 GCF_028868675.1 Bradyrhizobium sp. | reverse complement strand
GATGCTGCGCTATTGGCTGACCGCGCTGGATTCCGACAAGCCAGTGGCGCTGCGGGTGGCCGAGTTCGCGCAATTCAGGGCGGACCGGCTGATCAACATGCGCGTGCTGGTCGACAGTTTCGATCTGGTCGAGCAGGCGCTCGGCCGCCAGATCCACCTCCCGCGCATGATCGCGGTGGGGTGAGGCGCCAACGGGTCCCTCGGGGAACCGCAGGCCACCTCGCGCGCAGACCGGCCGCCAGCCCCGCCGGTCTGCCGTGCCGAGGTCGCCCGCGGGCGCGCCGGTCGCGCGGCCCGTTGGTCTTCAATTCGCGATGTGAACCGCGCGCGGTTCCCTCGCCACAATTTTGCGACGAACCATCCGCATCGTGGACGTGAACCGGGGTTGCGGGCAGGACGATGGAATTGAGGACGGGTTTCGGCTGGGCCAGGCTGCCGCTGCTTGCGGCTGCGTTGCTGTTTGCGGCCGCGCCGGAAGCCCCGGCGCAGACCGTGCCGGCGGCACAGGCCGACGACGAGACCGAGGCGGCCGCCGTCCCCGACGCCAGCGATCCCGACATCCTCGGGGATATCGACGTCGACAAGCTCGACTGGAGCCAGCTCAACACCGACGCCGACGAGACGCTGGCCGCGAAGACGCGCGCCGGCAAGAGCGCGTCCGGCAATGACGGGCTGAACTGGTCCTCTAACACCAGGGCGAACGGCTCTTCCGCCGTCACGGTGAAGCAGTCGGTCACCCCGTTCTGGGACACGCGGATCGGCGCCGACATGACGGTGGCGCCCGAGCCCACCACGATGTCGGAATTGCTGGCACAGAAGGCCGCCAATGGCGGCAGCCTGCCGCAATCTTCCGGCAGCGCCTGGGCGGCGGCGACCGCGCCCGGCGCGGGCGCGATCTGGGACAAGACCGCGGTCGAGGCCCGCATCGATCCCGGCGCGGAGAGCAGCAAGCTCGGCGCATCGCTGACCAAATCGCTGCCGCTGTCGGGCGACTATTCGCTGACGCTGCAGAATGGCTACAGCGTGTTCCAGCAGGGCACCGCGCCGATTCCCGGCGTCGCCGGCCGCATCACGCGCAATTACGAGACCGATCAGACCGCCAAGGTCACGATCGGCGACACCGGCACCAGCCTGATCGCCGGCCAGAGCCTGTCGACGGCGGACGACAGATGGCTGCGCAAGCTCGGCGCCGAGCAGAAGCTCACCGACGGCGTCACCATCTCCGGCTCGATCGGCGAGACTGCGCAGGGCGCCACCAGCAAGAGCCTCACCGCCGGCTTCAAGAAGAGCTGGTAACGGCAAGGCGCACCGTCTTTTCCCTTACGCATGGTCAGCGAAATACATCGCTCAAATCCATCATATCCTGCCACGGCAATACCGCCGAATGGCCGATCCCTGCCGCATCTCGGCCCCGATCCGGTCAAAATCCGACGCCCAGATTGACCACGCCTGACAGAACTTCGTCGCGCGGGGGACACTCGCGGGCGCGATCAAGGGGAAAGCGATGAA
>NZ_JAGWUA010000214.1 GCF_028868675.1 Bradyrhizobium sp. | reverse complement strand
TTCGCTCCTAGGAAGAAAGTGGGTGGGTACCGGTCTAAACTCAGTCAGAGTGGCTCACCCATTTTCATCTAAGGCGGGTCGGCCCCTCGGGCCGGTCGGAACTCGCAATGACGAGTGAGAGGCTATCCCCCCGGCGCGCCCTGCGTGTTCACATAGAGCGCGTAGATCGACTGGCTCGCCGCCATGAACAGGCGGTTGCGCTTGAGGCCGCCGAAGCAGAGATTGGCGCAGCGCTCGGGCAGCGCGATGCGGCCGATCATGACGCCGTCGGGCGCGAACACTACGACGCCGTCGAGTTCGGGATCGCCCATGCCCCAGCCACACCAGAGATTGCCGTCGGTATCGACGCGAAAACCGTCCGGCGTGCCGGGCCCGGCATCGATCAAGACGCGCTTGTTGGAGAGCTTGTCGCCCGACGGCGAGACGTCGTAGGCGAGGATCTTCCGGTTGGGCACGCCGCGGGACTCGATGACGTAGAGGATTTTTTCGTCCGGAGAGAAGGCGAGCCCGTTCGGCCCCAGCACGCCCTCGGCGACGATCGTCGCCTTGCCGGTCGCGGGGTCGAGCCGGTAGACGTTGGGCTCGATCTCGGGCTCCGACTTGTAGCCCTCGTAATTGCCGAGGATGCCGAAGACGGGATCGGTGAACCAGATCGAGCCGTCGGACTTCACCACCACGTCGTTCGGTGAATTGAGCCGCTTGCCGTCGAAGGAATCGATCAGCACCGTGATCGAGCCGTCATATTCGGTCCGCACCACGCGGCGTCCGCCGTGCTCGCAGGTGACCAGCCGGCCCTGCCGGTCGCGGGTGTTGCCGTTGGCGAAATTGGAGGGTTTGCGGAAGATGCTGACGGCGCCGGTCTCCTCCTCCCATTTGACGATGCGCTGGTTCGGAATGTCGCTGCAGAGCAGATAGCGCCCGTCGCCGAACCAGACCGGTCCCTCGGCCCAGCGCAGGCCGGTGGCGAGCCGTTCCACCGCAGACAGCTTCAGCCAGTATTTTTCGAAGCGCGGGTCGAGTGCGTGGATCGCCGGATCCGGATAGGAGGTCGCCGGCCGCCAGCCTTGCAAGGATCTTTGGTCGTGCGACGATGCATCCGTCATGTGCATTTCTCGTTGTTGCGTTCCCTCTGGCCCAGTCTGCTATCATCGGATACTGACCGCCGCAAATCCGGACCGCCAGATGCGAGGGACCACATGCCGCGAATATTGATGACGGGGGCGTCGGGAGGAATCGGCACCAGCTTGCGCAAACTGCTGCCGCCGATCTATCCGGACCTGCTCCTCAGCGACATCAAGCCGCCCGTCGATCTCGGGACGGGCGAGACGTTCAAGGCGGCCGATCTCGCGGATATTTCGCAGTGCGAAGCGATCTGCGAGGGCGTCGACGGCATCCTGCATTTCGGCGGCTTCTCGGTCGAGGGCCCCTGGGACGACATCCTCCAGGCCAACATCATCGGCTGCTACAATTTGTTCGAGGCGGCGCGTAAGGCCGGCGTCAAGCGCGTGATCTTCGCTTCCTCCAACCACGCGGTCGGCTTCTATCCCAGGCATCACCGGATCGGCACCGAGGTCACCGTGCGCCCGGACAGCCGCTATGGCGTCAGCAAGGTGTTCGGGGAGGCGGTCGGCGCGCTCTATGCCGACAAGCACGGGCTGAAGGTGACCTGCCTGCGCATCGGCAATTTCGGCGAGAAGCCGGTCGACCAGCGCCGGCTGTCGATCTGGCTGAAGCCCGAGGACCTGGTGCAACTCTGCCGCATCGGGCTCGAGCATCCCGACATCCATTTCGAGATATTCTACGGCGCTTCGTTCAACGAGCGCGCCTGGTGGGACAACCACCGTGCCTACGAGCTCGGCTATCGCCCCACCGGCCGCGCCGAAGATTTCCGGCAGCACGCCATGGCTGAGCAAGCCAAGCTCAAGCCCGATCCGGTCAGCGACTACTATCAGGGCGGGGCGTTCTGCAGCCTCGAATACGACGGCAACGAGAGCCGGGTCATCGACTGGAGCAGGCGCTGATTCGAGATTACCTGGTGCGTTCGAAGCTGACGATGCTGCGCGTCGGGCCCTTGTCCGACCAATTCGGCATGGTGCGCCATGGGGTCAATACGTCGAGCTGGTCTCCCTCGAGCTTGAAAGAGCGGACTTGTTTGGTGCCGACCCACTCGGGATTCCAGGCAACGTCGACGCTGGTCGTCCAGGTGTCTCCTGCGATGCTGTAAGTACCGGTATAGGCGACCAGCGTGTTCAAGAGCTCCGCTCGCTCACGATCTGTCGTGGCGGGCTTGCGGCCTTCCGCGGTCAGCACGAAAAACACACGTCCTCCCGGCTGGAAAGTCACATAGCCCGTGGGCTTTTCTCCCATGACCGGCAGTTTCTCTCCGGTCGCCTGCACCTCCACGACGTAGGACAGCAGCCGCCAGGTTCCGACGATCCTGCCATCGTCCTCGCCAAAACTCGATCGCGTCGAAATGCCGGCCAGAAAGATCGCCAGCACGAGTGAAAGGCCCATTCTCACGCTGCTCTCCCCCGTGACGGTGGACATCGCGAAAAACTATTGCGGTCACGCTGGCTGGCGTTGATGTGGCTCAAAGCGGCCGAATACTAGCCGCAATTCCAGATCGGCCCGATCGGTGTTCGCGTCCAGCACGGACCGAAGCTGCCGCCATTGTAGCGGCCGCCGTAAAAGCCGGGACGGCCGAAATAGTGCCAGTCGCCGTCATACCAGTAGTAACTGGGGACCGGGTCGATGTACCAGGGGCGTCGGCTGCTGCGCGCCATGCGCCGCACCGCCTCCTTTTGCTTGTAGAGCGGAAGGCTGTTGCTCAGCGGCTGATGATAGCCCGGCAGGAAGCCGTAGCCATGCCAGCGCGGGGCCGGCCGCTTGTGAACTGGCGCCGCCGGCGCGACGACCGGCAGCAGGGACAACGAGACGGCAATCGAGAGAGACACAAGGCGCGACATGGGAGGACCCTAGACGGTCGGTTGCGGGAAGGCCATTCAAATTCAGCGGGCACACGTGCTGACCCTCAGCCTCGTCTGCTCGATCATCATCTCGCGCTGTGTTATTGACAATGGTTCGGCAGCCTGTACGACAATAGCGAGGCGGAACGGAGCGGCACGATGAGCAACGGCTTGCGCAAGGGGCTGACGAGCTACGGCGATGCCGGCTTCTCGCTGTTCCTGCGCAAGGCCTTCATCAAGGCCATGGGCTATTCCGACGACGCGCTGGAGCGGCCGATCGTCGGCATCACCAACACCTACAGCGACTACAATCCCTGCCACGGCAACGTGCCGCAGATCATCGAGGCGGCCAAGCGCGGCGTCATGCTCTCGGGCGCGATGCCGTTCGTGTTCCCGACGATCTCGATCGCCGAGAGTTTTGCGCATCCGACCTCGATGTATCTGCGCAATCTGATGGCGATGGACACCGAGGAGATGATCCGCGCCCAGCCGATGGATTCGGTGATCGTGATCGGCGGCTGCGACAAGACCCTGCCGGCGCAGGTGATGGCCGCGATCAGCGCCGATCTGCCGACCGTGGTCATTCCCGTGGGGCCGATGGTGGTCGGCCATCACAAGGGCGAGGTGCTCGGCGCCTGCACGGACTGCCGGCGGCTGTGGGCAAAATATCGCGCCGGCGACATCGACGACGCCGAGATCGAGGCCGTCAACGGGCGGCTGGCGCCCTCCGTCGGCACCTGCATGGTGATGGGCACGGCCTCGACCATGGCCTGCATGATCGAAGCGATGGGCCTGTCGCTGCCGATGAGCGCGACGATCCCCGCGCCGCATGCCGAGCGCTTCCGGCTCGCGGAATCCAGCGGCAAGGTCGCGGCCGCGATGGCCAAGGCGAAGGGGCCGAAGCCGAGTGAATTGCTGACGCCGGCCTCATTCCGGAACGCGCAGGTGGTGCTGCAGGCAATCGGCGGCTCGACCAACGGTCTCATCCATCTGACCGCGATGGCGCACCGCTCGCCGCACCGGATCGATCTGGAAGCCTTCGACAGGCTCGGCCGCGAGGTGCCCGTGCTGGTCGATCTCAAGCCGTCCGGCGAGCACTACATGGAGCACTTCCATCATGCCGGCGGCGTGCCGAAGCTGATGGCGCAGCTCGGCGACCTCATCGATCTCGACGCGCGGACGATCGCCGGCCAGACGCTGCGCGAGATCGTCGCGAATGCCGAGGAGGTGCCGGGGCAAGACGCCATCCGCCCGCGCGACAATCCGATCAAGCCGGAGGGCGGGCTCGCGGTGCTGCACGGCAATCTCGCGCCGCGCGGCGCGGTGATCAAGCAGTCGGCGGCGAGTCCGAAGTTGCTGCAGCACACCGGGCGTGCGGTGGTGTTCGAGTCCGTCGAGGACATGACGCTGCGGGTCGACGATCCCGATCTCGACGTCAACGCGGACGACGTGCTGGTGCTGCGCAATGCCGGTCCGAAGGGCGCGCCCGGCATGCCGGAGGCGGGCTACCTGCCGATCCCCAGGAAGCTCGCGCGCGGCGGCACCAAGGACATGGTGCGGATTTCCGATGCGCGGATGAGCGGCACCGCGTTCGGCACCATCGTGCTGCACATCGCGCCGGAATCCGCCGTCGGCGGACCGCTGGCACTGGTGCGGAACGGCGACATGATCCGACTCGACGTCGCCAAACGCAGCATCGATCTGCTGGTCGATGCGGCCGAGCTGGAGCGGCGGCGCGCCGCGCTGAAGCCTGTTGCAGCGCCCGACGGCGCCAGGCGCGGTTACGCGTGGCTGTTCAACGAAACCATTCTGCAGGCCGACGAGGGCTGCGACTTCGATTTCATGCAAGGGACCGGGAAGGGGTGACTTGGCACCCGTAAATCGGCTCAGGCGCCGGCGTCGGCCGGAGCCTTCTCGGGCCGACAACAAAAACCTGAGGTTCAACCCCATGCACAGTGGCCGGTGCGGTTCCGGCCGGCGTGCGGATTTACCGAAATGAGGGTTGACTCGTCGGGCAAATCAGTGGCATAGTGCCATCATCGCAGCGGCTGTGATCGACCTCCTTGCCGCTAGCCGATTTCCTGCACGCTCCAGCCCTGATCTCTGCGCACGAAGCCTGATGGCCGCGGCATGCGCCTGCGCGATGCCGTCCGCGTTGAGGGCATTGTCGGTCCGTCCCTGAAACCGTCCCTGCCGGTTCCAGTCGGTCGCGCCATGGTGCAGGCAATAGAACGAGCGCGACGGCGCGAGCGGGCTCACTTCGACTTGCTCGTGAATTTCTTCACGGCGACCCTGAAGTCCTCGGTGTGCATGGCCGCGATGATCTTGTGCTCCTCGGCGTCGAGCTGTTGTTTGGTCGGAGTGGTGGCGGCCTGATAGACCAGCGCCTTGGTGCCGGCGATCGCGGCCGGCGGGTTTTGCGCCAGCCGCGCCGCGAACTGCCGCGTGGCCGCCTTCAACTCGGCCGCCGGAACGATCTTGGCGACCAGGCCCCACTCGTAGGCCTGCTGCGCGGTGAAGCTGTCTTCCGACAGCAGGATCTGCAGCGCCCGGCGCGTTCCCACGGTGCCGACGATGCCGACCGTGCTGCCGCCGTCCGGCGACACGCCGATCTTGGCATAGGCCGGGGTGAAGCGGGCATCGTCGGCCGCGATGCAGAGATCGGTGACGAAGGCGAGCCCCATGCCGGCGCCGGCGGCCGAACCGTGGACGCTCGACAGCACGATCTTCGGCATCCGCCTGACCGTCTCGATGAAGGCATGATAGTGCTTCAACAGTTCGCCGACGACCGGCGTGACCGTGTTCGCCTCCGCCGCGGCGCCGATGGTCTGCAGGTCGCCGCCAGCGCAGAAGGCGCGGCCTTCGCCCTCGATCACCAGCACCCGGATGGCGTCGGATGCCTCGACCTGCGCGGCGAGTTGCTCGAGCCTCTGCGCAATCGCCAGGTTGATGGAGTTGAATGCGGCAGGACGGTTGAGCGTGATCGTGGCGATCGATCCTTCGATCCGCAGCAGGGCGGCATCGTCGGACTGGGAGGCGGCTGGAGCAGACATCGAAATATATCCCCGGCAGGACGCGATGCTGCACTAAATCTCAGAAGCAGAGGGGTGACAATCCCCGCCATCATGGCCGAATCCTGCACGCTGGCGCTCTTGCGCAACGCGAGACGATGGGGTCAAATGGCGCTGCCTTGGTTTGGGGACGGACACGAGCGCCGGCTCCTCGACCGACGAGGCCACAAGCCAAAATCAGCGAAAGAGGAGACGACATGGGTAACGCCTGTGTCCTGAAATTCGGGCTGTTCCGATGACGGAAGGTCCAGTGGTCATTGCCGGCGCGGGCCATGGCGGCTTTCAGGTCGCCACCTCCCTGCGTCAGGCGGGCTTTGCCGGCCGCGTTTGTCTCGTCAACGACGAGGCGCATCTGCCGTATCAGCGGCCGCCTTTGTCCAAGGCCTACATCAAGGGCTCGGCCGGGCCCGAGAGCCTCATGTTCCGGCCGGAAAAATTCTACCAGGACCAGAAGATCGAGTTGATCGCGGGCCGGGTCGTCTCGATCGACCGGCCGGCACGCAAGGTGCGGCTCGCGTCCGGCGAGGCGCTCGATTACGGCCATCTGGTGCTGGCGACCGGCGCGCGCAACCGCCTGCTCGATCTGCCCAACGCCAATCTCGCGGACGTGAAATATCTGCGCATCCTCGACGAGAGCGAGGCGCTGCGTGCGCTGTTGCCGTCGAAGAAGCGGGCCGTGATCATCGGCGCCGGTTTCATCGGGCTGGAGTTTGCCGCGACCGCGCGGATCAAGGGGCTCGAGGTCGACGTCATCGAGCTCGCACCGCGCGTGATGGCGCGCGCGGTGACGGCGGAGGTCTCCGATTATTTCCAGAAGCGGCATCGCGAGGCCGGCATCCGCATTCATCTCGGCGTGCAGGCGACCAGCATCGAGGCCGAGGGCGGCAAGGTCACCGGCGTCTCCCTGAGCGACGGCCGGCATCTGGCGGCCGATCTCATCGTGGTCGGCGTCGGCGTGCTGCCCAATATCGAACTCGCCGCGGAGGCGGGGCTGCCGGTCGCTTCGGGCGTCATCGTCGACGAGTATCTGCTGACGGCCGATCCTGATATCTCGGCGATCGGCGACTGTGCGCTGTTCGCAAGCCCGCGCTTCGGCGGATCGCTGCGGCTGGAGTCGGTGCAGAACGCGACCGATCAGGCGCGCTGCGTCGCGGCGCGGCTCACCGGCGACAGGAAGGTCTATGACGGCCAACCCTGGTTCTGGAGCGACCAGGGCGACGACAAGCTGCAGATTGCAGGCCTGACGACGGGCTACGACCAGGTCGTGCTGCGCGGCGATGCGGCGCAAAAGGCGTTCTCCGCCTTCTGCTACAAGGCCGGCAAGCTCGTCGGCATCGAATCGATCAACCGCGCCGGCGACCACATGTTCGGGCGGCGGCTGCTCGCCATGGACCGCTCGATCGCGGCGGACAAGGCGGCGGACGAAAGCTTCGACCTCAAGAGCGCGCTGGCGTGATCTGTCCCTTCGCGGCCCATCCTTCGAGACGCCCGCCTTTGGCGGGCTCCTCGGGATGAGGTCTCGTTCCGCGGCGAAACTCCAGACCCTCATGGTGAGGAGCGCCGCTTGCGGCGCGTCTCGAACCATGAAGCCGGCGCGCTTACGGAAACGCGGGGAGAGGTAAGGGAAGCGCGCCTACAAGACCGCCGCGACGTCCTCTGCCGTCGGCATCGACGGGCCGGCACCCATCCGTTGCACGGAGATCGAGGCGGCCGCGTTGGCGAAAGTGAGCGCGTCGCGCAAGGACGCGCCGTCGGCCCGTTGTGCCGCCAGTGCGCCGACGAAGCAGTCGCCGGCGCCAGTCGTGTCGACCGCCTGCACGGTTCGGCCGGGGACGATCAGCTCCTCGTTGCCGGTAAGCGCGAGGACGCCGCGCTTGCC
>NZ_JAGWUA010000213.1 GCF_028868675.1 Bradyrhizobium sp. | reverse complement strand
GCAGCGTAGATGGCCGGGTCAAGCCTGGCCATGACGGGCGGAGAGGGCGTCGCGCATTTCGCGCGCTCGCGGTCCTCGCGTTTGCCCTCATCCTCTCCATCGTCGCCTTCGCAGGCTGGGCCATCTCGCTCGGGCCGCTGCCGCTCGACGAGGCGCGCAAGGTCTCCACCACGATCGTCGACCGTCACGGAAAACTGCTCCGTGCTTATGCGATGGCGGACGGGAGGTGGCGACTGCCGGTCGATGCCAGGGCCAACGTCGATCCGGGCTATCTGAGGCTGCTGCTCGCCTATGAGGATCAGCGCTTCTACGCCCATCACGGCGTCGACCCGCTGGCGCTCGGACGCGCCGCATTTCAGCTCGCGACGCGCGGCCACATCGTCTCGGGCGGCTCGACCATCAGCATGCAGCTCGCCCGCCTGATGGAGCCGCGCCGGCAGCGCTCGCTCTACGCAAAACTGCGCCAGATCGTGCGCGCGATCGAGCTGGAGCGGCAGCTCGGCAAGGACGAGATCCTCAATCTCTATCTCGCGCTCGCGCCCTATGGCGGCAATCTCGAAGGCATCCGCGCCGCCTCGATCGCCTATCTCGGCAAGGAGCCGAAGCGGCTGTCGCTGGCGGAAGCCGCGCTGCTGGTGGCCTTGCCGCAATCGCCGGAGACGCGGCGGCTCGACCGCTATCCCGATGCGGCGCGCGCCGCGCGCGACCGCGTGCTCGATCGCATGGTCGAGGAGCATGAGGTCGGCGCCGAGGATGCCAGGCAGGCCAAGGCGGTGGCGGTGCCGAAGCTGCGCAAGCCGATGCCGATCCTTGCACCGCATGCCGCCGACCAGGCGCTCGCCGTGATGAAGGACGCGCCCGTCGTCCGATTGACGCTGGATGCGGGCTTGCAGAAGGTGCTGGAGCCGCTCGCGCGCGACCGTGCCACGGCGCTCGGGCCGAATATTTCCGTCGGCATCGTCGTGGTCGACAATGACAGCGGCGACGTGCTGGCCCATGTCGGCTCGGCCGACTATTTCGACGAGGCGCGGGCGGGGCAGGTCGATATGACCCGCGCCGTGCGCTCGCCGGGCTCGACGTTGAAGCCCTTCATCTACGGGCTCGCCTTCGAGGACGGCTTTGTCCATCCCGAAAGCCTGATCGAGGATCGCCCGATCCGGTTCGGCTCCTACGCGCCGGAAAATTTCGACATGACGTTCCAGGGCACCGTGCCCGTCAAGCGCGCCCTGCAGCTATCCCTGAACGTGCCGGCGATCGCGCTGCTCGACCGCGTCGGTTCGAGCCGGCTCGCCTCGCGCCTGCGACAGGCCGGAGTCAACCTGGTATTGCCCAAGGACGAGGCGCCGGGACTGGCAATGGGACTCGGTGGCGTCGGCATTACGCTGCAGGATCTGGCGCAGCTCTACGCAGGCATCGCCAGACTCGGAACAGCCCGGCCGCTGCGCGAACTCCTCCTTGCCGCGGATGACTCGCGGGAACCGCGACGGCTGCTCGATCAGGTCGCGGCCTGGCAGGTCGGCAACGTGCTCCTGGGCACCCCTCCGCCGGAAAACGGCGTGGGCAACCGGATCGCCTTCAAGACCGGCACCAGCTACGGCTACCGTGACGCCTGGTCGGTCGGGTTCGACGGCCGGATCACGATCGGTGTCTGGGTCGGCCGGCCCGACGGCACGCCGGTTCCCGGCCTGATCGGCCGGACCGCGGCAGCCCCCATCCTGTTCGACGCCTTTGCCCGGACCGGCAAGCTGCCGGCAGCGCTGCCGAAGCCGCCCAAAGGCACGCTGGTCGCCGGCAATGCCAAGCTACCGCTGCCGCTCAGACGGTTCCGCCCCGTGGGGGAACTGGTCCGGACCGGCGGCGAGCGGGCTCCGCATATTCAGTTCCCGCTGAACGGCTCGCGGATCGACGTCGACCGCAGCGGCGGGGCAGATGCCGCCGCCATGCCGGTGAAGGTCGCGGGCGGGGTGCTGCCCATGACCATCCTCGTCAACGGCACGGCGCGCGGCGCGGTCGATGGACGCCGTCAGCGGCTGATCGAGCCGCCGGGACCGGGCTTTGCGAGGCTCACCGTGATCGACGCCACGGGTGCGGCGGACACAGTCGTCATTCGAATTCAGTGATGCCGGCTTAAGCGGTTGTCCGGGCGGCGGTTTCAGCGTATGCGGAACCGATGGTCGAGACCTATGCCCGCCCCCGTTTTGGAGAGCCGCGCGAGCCGAAAAACCTGGTGAATCCGGGCAGCCGGCTCGTCCGCGCGATCGATGTCGTCACCGGCAGCCATGGCCGCGCGGTGGCCTTCCTCGTGCTGTGCGCTCTGCTGCTCTTCCTGCCCGGCTTCTTCACGATTCCGCCGGTCGACCGCGACGAGGCGCGCTTTGCGCAGGCGACCAAGCAGATGGTCGAAAGCCGCGACTATGTCGACATCCGCTTCCAGGACGATGTCCGCTACAAGAAGCCGGTCGGCATTTATTGGCTGCAATCGGCCGCAGTCGAGACCGCCTCCGCACTCGGACTGCCGCGCGCCGAGCTGCGCATCTGGGTCTATCGATTGCCCTCGCTGTTCGGCGCGATCGGCGCGGTGCTGATGACCTATTGGGCCGCGCTCGGCTTCGTCACGCGCCGCGCTGCCGTCCTTGCCGCGCTGATGATGTGCGCCTCGGTGGTGCTCGGCGTCGAAGCGCGTCTTGCCAAGACCGACGCCATGCTGCTGTTCACCGTGGTCGCCGCGATGGGCGCGATGGCGCGGGTCTATCTGTCCTGGCAGCGCGGTGAGGACGACCCGCACCCGCCGTGGAGTTGGCCCGCGATCTTCTGGACCGCGCTTGCCGCCGGCATTTTGCTCAAGGGACCGCTGATCCTGATGTTCGCAGGCCTCACGGTCATCGCGCTCGCGATCCAGGACCGTGACGCCGCCTGGCTCTGGCGGCTGCGGCCGGTCTGGGGACTGATGTGGGTATTGGTGCTGGTGCTGCCCTGGTTCGTCGCGATCGTCTTTCGCGCGGGCGACCAGTTCTTCGCCGACTCCGTCGGCGGCGACATGCTGAGCAAGCTCGGCGCGCAGGAATCCCACGGCGCGCCGCCCGGCGTCTATCTGTTGCTGTTCTGGGTCACCTTCTGGCCGGGCGCGCCGCTTGCGGCCATGGCGGCGCCGGCCGTGTGGCGGGCGCGCCGCGAGCCCGGCGCGCAATTCCTGCTGGCCTGGCTGATCCCGTCCTGGATCGTGTTCGAGGTGGTGCTGACCAAGCTGCCGCACTACGTGCTGCCGCTCTATCCGGCGATCGCGATCCTCACCGCCGGCGCACTGGAACGCCGCGTGCTGTCGCGGTCATGGCTGACGCGCGGCGCCGCCTGGTGGTTCGCGATTCCCGCGCTCGGCTCGATCATCGCGGTGGTCGGCGCGGTGATGCTGACGCGCCAGCCGGCCTTTGCGGCCTGGCCGTTCATCGCGGCCGCGCTGATCTTCGGCCTGTTTGCCTGGTGGCTCTACGACGACAATCACGCCGAGCGTTCGCTGCTCAACGCGCTGGTTGCGGCTCTGATGCTGGCCTTTGCCGTCTATGGCGTGGTGGTGCCGTCGCTGACCCCGATGTTCCCGAGCGCCGAGGTCGCGCGCGCGTTGCGCAGCGTGACCTGCGTCGGCCCGAAGGCGGCCGCCGCCGGCTACCACGAACCGAGCCTCGTCTTCATGGCGGGAACTTCGACGCTGCTCACCGACGGCTCGGGCGCGGCCGACTTCCTCAAGCAGGGCAGTTGCCGTTTCGCGCTGGTGGAGCAGCGCTCGGAGCGCAGCTTCGCTGCACGCGCCGAAGCGATCGGGCTGCGCTACAAGGTGGGCGCGCGGATCGACGGCTATAATTTCTCGCAAGGACGGCCGATCTCGATCGCGATCTACCGCTCGGAAGGCACCGAGTAGCGATGGCTGCGCCGGCCGACGTCTCGCCTCGCCAGAGCTATGTCGGGCAATTGCTTGCGCTGTCCGGGCGCGCGCTGGCGCAGCTCGTGCGCGCGCCGTCGCATTCGCGCCGCGCCGAGGCCGCGCGCCGTCTGGCGCGGCATTCGCTGTGGTTCAGCGCGGTCGGCGCGGCGCTGGTCATCGCGCTGATGGTCGCACTCGACAGGCCCGAAATCGAGATGATGCCGCCGCGCGGCACGCCGGCCCTGTGGCCGGTGCGCATCCTCACCGATTTCGGCAAGGACGAATACGTGCTGTGGTCGCTCGCCGCGGCGCTCGTGATTGTGGCGCTGGTCGCCGCAGGCAGGCACGGCACCTCGCGAGCCCAGTGGCTCGGCCTCGGCACCCGGCTCCAGTACGTGTTCTTTTCCGTGCTGCTGTCGGTGGGCGTAGCCGAGGTCATGAAGTTCGGGCTCGGCCGGGGACGGCCGTTCGTGGGCGGCAGCGCCAATCCGTTCGACTTTGTTCCCTTCGAGGGAACGCCGGCCCATGCCAGCCTGCCGTCGGGCCATGCCGTGACGGCCTTCGCGCTGGCCTTCGCGGTCGGCGCGTTGTGGCCGCGTTTTCGCGTCTTCATGTTCACCTATGCCGTCGTCATCGCGCTCACGCGCCTGGTGCTGCTCGCCCATCATCCGAGCGACGTCGTGGCCGGCGCGCTGGTCGGCATCGTCGGGGCGATGGCGGTGCGCTACTGGTTCGCGGCGCGCAGGCTCGGCTTCGCCATCCGCCAGGACGGCACCATCGTGCCGCTTCCGGGGCCTCGGTTCGGGCGCCTCAAAGGGGTTGCCCGCGGGGCATCAGCCCCATAAAAGCGGCTGCCTGCCGCGCCGGTTCTCTGCAGGCCAAACCCAACCACGAGCTCCGATTTGTCGTCGTTCCAGCCAGCGGTTTCCATCGTTGTCCCCGTGCGCAACGAGGCCGACAACATCGCGCCCCTGATCGCGGAGATCGGTGCTGCGCTGGACGGCCGCTGGGACTACGAGATCATCTACGTCAACGACGGCTCGACGGATCCGACCGGCGAGCGCCTCTCGGCGCTCATGAAGCAGCGGAGCAATCTGCGCCAGCTGCGCCACGCCAGATCGGCCGGACAGTCGGCCGCGGTGCGCAGCGGCGTGCGCGCTGCGCGCGGGGAGATCGTCGCGACCCTCGACGGCGACGGCCAGAACAATCCCGCCTTCCTGCCCGACCTGATCGCGGCGCTCGATAGGGGCGGCGCGCGCGTCGGGCTTGCCGCAGGCCAGCGGATCGGACGCAAGGACACCGGCTTCAAGAAGCTGCAATCGCGCGTCGCCAACGGCGTGCGTAGCCGGATCCTGCACGACGGCACCCGCGACACCGGCTGCGGATTGAAGGCGTTCCGGCGCGAGGTGTTCCTGATGATGCCCTATTTCGACGGGCTGCATCGTTTCCTGCCGGCGCTGATGCGCCGGGAAGGCTACGAGATCGCCTATGTCGACGTGATCGACCGGCCGCGCCATGCCGGCGTGTCGAATTACGGCTTCTTCGACCGGCTATGGATCGGGATCATGGATCTCGCCGGCGTGTGGTGGCTGATCCGCCGCAAGAAGCCGACCCCCGATGTGACCGAGGTGACGCCCTCATGACTGCTTTTCTGAATTACCTGCATGACGTCTTCGTCGTGAAATTCGACGCCTGGGTCGTCCTCGGCTTCATCGCGCAGGGCTTCTTCACCGGGCGCTTCCTCGTGCAATGGATCGCTTCCGAGCGTGCGCGCAAGAGCGTCGTCCCGGTCGCTTTCTGGTTCTTCTCGATCGGCGGCGGCGCGCTGTTGCTGGTCTACGCGCTCTATCGCCGGGATCCCGTCTTCATCGCCGGACAGGCGTTCGGCCTCGTCGTCTATTGCCGCAACCTCTATTTCATCGTCATCAACGGCAGGCAGATCGCGGCGGATTGAGTCAGTTCGCGGCCGGCTGACCAAAATCCGAGGTTCAACCCCATGCACAGTGGTCGGTGACGGCCGGGTATGATGCGGAAAATCAGAAAAATCACTTGACGCGTCGGGCAAATCAGGGACATGATGCCATCATGCAGCGGGTGTGACCGGCAGGGTTGTCGCGAACCCTGAAACAAGACATCGATCGTCCTCCGTCCCTCGCGCTCATAGGTCGAGCGTGCCGTTGGTCGTGGGAAGGCCGAACCGAAGCGTCGCATGTTCGCCGACCACGGGGCCCGCTGCGTGACCTTCACCGGGTGGGCGCGATGATCGTCGACTGCAAGGGCAGGGTTCTAGCGTGTCACGGGAGCCGCTCCCGGGGCGGGTAGGGCGGCGTGGTCGGCCTCGCCGTTCCGGTAGGGCGTGCCCGCTGCGTCGAGCACGGGATAGGCGACCGAACAGATGTGCGAGTGGACGCGGCGCAAATCGCGCAGCACGTCGAGATGCAGCGATGTCGTCTCGATGGTCTCAGGGCGGCCCTCGCGCAGGCGGTCGAGATGCCGCTCGACGGCTGCAAGCTCGGTGTTGCGCAAGGCCGCCTTTTCGACCAGCAGCTTGCGCGCCTCGTTGGCGTCGCCGGACATGAAGACGCCGAAGGCGATCCGAAGCGAGTCCATGGTCCGCTTGTGGAAGGCGGCAAGCTCGTCGGCGCCGTCGACCGAGAACTGGAAGCGCCGCTTGATCTTCTTGGTGGCGAGTTCGCTCAGGTTCTTGTCGATGATGTCGCCGATATGTTCGAGATTGATGGCAAAGGAGATGATTTCCATCGCGCGCCGCCCCTCACTCTCGTCGAGACTGCCGCGCGTCAGCTTGGTGAGGTAGAGCTTGATCGCCTCGTCGAGGCTGTCGACGATGTTGTCCATCTTCGCGACCTGGTCGACCAGCGCGCGGTCGTCCGTCATCATCGCCGCCATCACCTTGCGCAACATGACCTCGACCAGGTCGCCCATGCGCAGCGTCTCCCGCGCCGCGTCGGCAAGCGCAAGCGACGGCGTCTCCAGGGCGCTCTCGTCGAGATAACGCGGCCGCGACGGGTCGGCCTCCCGGACGCGATCGGGAATCAGCCATTTCAGGAACCGGGCCATGGCGCCGATCAGGCCGATGAAGATCACGGCCGTCGCCAGGTTGAACGCAATGTGGAACGCCGCGGTCATCCTGGCGGCATCCGGCTGCCATGCGTGGAGCATGTCGGCGATCGGGTGCAGGAACGGCAGCACCAGGGCGATGCCGATCAGGCGGTTCACGAGGTTGCCGACCGGAAGGCGATAGCTTGCCGGATCGTCGCGCCGCGCGCCCTCGAACACAGGGTTGATGGCGCTGCCCAGATTGGCGCCGAGCACCAGCGCGACCGCCGCCACCGGCGATATGAACTGCGAATAGGCCAGCGACATGATCAGGAGCACGCTGGCGACGCTCGAATGCACCGCCCAGGTGAGGCCGGCCGCGATGACGATGCAGAGCACGGGATCGCCGGTGACCGCCGCCATCACGACGCGCACGCCCGGCGCGTTTTCGGCTGGAGCCAGCGTATCCAGCAGGATGTGGAGCGACAGCAGCATCAGGCCGAGGCCGATGCAGACCCGGCCGACGTCCTTGATGCGGGAGCGCGGGCCGCTGCGGAACGCGACCAGCCCGAGCACGAACAGGATGGGCGCGACGGCCGCGATGTTGAACGACAGCACCTGGACGATCAGCGTGGTACCGACATTGGCGCCGAGCATGATCGCGAGCGCGGCGACGAGGTCGACCAGGCCCTCCGCGGCAAAGGAACTGGTAATCAGGGCCGTTGCGGTGCTGCTCTGCAGGAGAGCGGTGAGCCCGAGCCCGGCGGCGAATGCGCTGAAACGGTTGCCCAGCGCTCGTCCGAGCAAGCGGCGAAGGTCCGGCCCGAAGGCGCGCAAAATCCCGCTGTGGACCATGTGCAGGCCCCAGAGCAAGAGCGCCACGCCGCCCATCAAGTCGAGCAGAACCAGACTTCCCATGCTGTGCATCCGGATAGGATTCGACGCATCAGGCTACCGCCAAA
>NZ_JAGWUA010000026.1 GCF_028868675.1 Bradyrhizobium sp. | reverse complement strand
TGTCGTTCCCATCGTCGTGCGCCGGACGGCAAAGCCGGCCGTCGTGATCCGCGTATTGCCGATCGATGGGGCGGCGAGAAACGTATTTCTCGGAGCACGGGCTCTTCTCATCTTTTCGAATCTGTTGCCCACCATGGCTCCGGACGCGAGAGTGGTTGCCGAGGCGCTCGACCTCACGCCGGCAGAATCACGGCTGGTTGTCCTGCTTGCAGGCGGCCTGGCTCTGGATTCGGTCGCATCGGAGCTCGGAATCTCGCGCGAGACCGCGAGAAACCATCTCAAGTCCGCCTTCTCGAAGACCGGCACCCACCGCCAAACGGAGCTGATATCGCTCGTCAGGCAGTTGGGGCCGTAGCAGTCCGGCGATGGCCCGGGCCGACATGCAACCATGTCGGCCACAACGTCGGCTTCCGATCGCAAGGCCGCCGACGACGAACCAGGCGTACGCGCCCGCCTCCGGCGCCAGTCGACCCTTCAATTCCCCGTCTGCAATTCGCCGAAGCGCTCCCAGCTCTTGCCGTTGAAACGCATGAACTGCATCTGGTCGACCGGCACGTGATCGCTCGGGCCGGTGTTGACCTTGATGCCGGGCAGCAGCATCGGCAATTCGAGGTCGCGGATCGAAAACGCCTGCTTGAGGATGTTCTCGGTCGAGAGATCGTCGCCGCAGGCCTTCAGCACGGCTTCCAGCGCCATCGCGCTGTTGTAGGAGTTGACGTAGTTGGTGTCGTGCTGGTCGCCGTCCGGCACGTACTTGCTCATGAACTCGCGCCAGCCCTTGACGCCCGGATCGTCCTTCCAGGCGGGATCGTCGGGATCCTTGACGTAGGCCGTGGAGAGGATGCCGGTGCCGGCCTCGAGGCCCGCAGGCTCCATGACGGTCGACACCCACACCGCGACGTTGGACAGGAACGTCATCGGCCGCCAGCCGATCTCGAAGGACTTTCGGATCGCTTGCGCCGCGAACTTCGGTGTCGCTGCGATCACGAAGACGTCGGCGCCGGAGGCCTTCAGCTTGACGATCTGGGAATCGATGGTCGGATCCTGGATCTCGTAGGTCGCGCCGGTGACGACGGCATCGTACTTTTCTCCCAGCACGTCCTTCAGCCCGGCGAGATAGTCGCGGCCGTAGTCGTCGTTCTGCGAGATCACCGCGAACTTCGCATTCGGGTTCCTGGCCAGCGCATAACGCGCATAGAGCCGCGCCTCATAGCGGAACGGCGCCTGCACGCCGAGCGTCGCCTGCGGATATTGCGCGATGTCGGCGAATTTCGAGGCGCCGGAGCCGATGAAGAGCTGCGGCACGTTCTTGCCCTGCAGATATTTTGCGATCGCCGTGTTGTGCGCGGTGCCGATCGAGGAGAAGATCAGCGCGACCTCGTCGCTCTCCACCAGCCGCCGCGTCTGCTCCACCGATTTCGGCGGCGCGTAGCCGTCGTCGAGCGAGATCAGGTTGACCTTGCGGCCGTTGATGCCGCCTTTCTCGTTGAGCATCTTGAAATAGCCGACCTCGCCCTTGCCGAGCGCGCCGAACGCCGAGACCGGCCCGCTATAGGGCATGGTCTGGCCGATCCTGATCTCGGTGGCGGTGACGCCGCGCATCTCGGCGGCGCCTGCGGCCGGCGGCCCGACCAGCCACGCAGCCGCAATCAGCGCGACCAGCCTCGTGATGAAGCGCATTCTCCCCTCCCCGTCCTTGGCGCGGTCGGGCCCGCGCATGTGATTGGGGAGAGCATGCCATGCCAATCGGGCCGGCGCCAACAGCGCCTCCCGTTTGAACCGAAACGCCTCAGAAATTCGTGGAGTCGTCCGTGAAGAACGGCGATTTCAGGCTCTCGATTGATCAGAAGTGCGGCGCAGGGAGCCCCCCGGCAAACGCGATTGCCTCAGAAGGCCGTTTCCAGATTCCAACTCAACCAGTTGGGAATTCTTCACGGAGGATTTATGACGGTCGAGGTATAGGTCGCGCTGGTATTGTTGCCCCATGCGCCCCCGCCATGGACCCCGGCATAGCCGCCCTGCCAGGGCATCGACGCCCCCATCGGCGCAAAGTGCCAACTGAATCCGGCCGTGACCGCCTGGAATCGGGCGCTCGCCGTGGCCTGCTGCCCGAGCACGATGACGGCAGGCGACGGCGACGAGGCGGACAGGCCGAGCGAGCCGAGATCGACATATTGATAGCCGAGGCGAACGCTGAGATTGGGGTTGACGAGGTATTCCGCACCGAGACCGGCGACCCAACCCAGCCTGGTATCGGAGACCTGCGACGTCAGCTGCAATCCGGCCGCGCGGAAGCTGCTTGAGAGATTGACATCGCCATAAGCCAGACCGGCGGTGCCGTAGACCAGCCAAGGCCCGGAAGCAAAACCGACGCGGCCACGCGCCGTCCCGTACCAGTTAATGGTCGAGGACGTCATGGCAAAATCGCCGGGCGAGGGAGTACCGACCGGAGGATAGACGAGGCCTCCGCTCATCGCGCTATTGAGGTGAGTCGCCTGCAGGTCGGTCTCAAAGCCGAAAACGCCACTGCCCCGCTGCCAGTTGTAGCCTGCATGAGCGCCGCCGAGCCAGCTGCTCGCAGACGCCGAGTTCGCGCCCGATGAAGGCAACGCCATCGTACCAGCCAGCGCCTGCTCACATGGGAGCGCCAGCGAGGCCGTCGCGAGCCCAACCGCCAGCAACGTTGCTCGCGACGAGTACGGCAATTGCCCCTCCTGTCCCCACCAGACCGCCCGGCGATGAATCGAACGCTAAATGAGCGCGCGGCAATCAACAATGTGTCCGCGCAGGTTTGCCCCTGCCAGGGATCCCGAAAATCGTACCGTCAGCCGGTTATATCGGTGATTTCACTCGGGAATTCCGGTGTTACCTGAAAGCCTCAGGCGCTCCGGATTCGTTCTGCCGTCCGCAATGCCAGCGCCTGGATCGTCAGGGAGGGCGCCTCGCCGCCGCCGGCCGACGGAAAGACGCTGGCGTCGGCAATCCACAAATTGCGCCAGCGATGGCTGCGGCCGAAGGCATCGACGACGGAGCCCGCGGGATCTTCGCCCATCCGGCAGGTGCCGAACACGTGGGTCGGCGCAAACCAGTCCCAACTCGAATAGCTCTCGTAAATCCGTTGCGCGCCGCTGGCGGCGAGCAGCGCGTGCGACGTCTTCGCCATGAAGCGCAGCCGCGCGACGTCGGATTCCGCGAGCGCCGAGGCGATCCGCGCCAGCGGCATGCCGAAGCGGTCGCGCGCGGCGGGATCGAGATCGACGAAGCTGTCGGGGTTGGGCAATCGCTCGCCGATCGCGCCGACATGCAGCGCGTGTCCCCAGAGCTGGCGCACCGACTGCGCATGCGCGCGACCCCAGCCCGGAATGGCGCGCAGCGCGAATGCGGCGAGCCCGCCGAGCTCGATCTCCCCGCACGCATTGTAGAAGCGACACCCGCCGACCACGCCGGGAATGGCGTCGGGCGCATTGTACGTCCACGAGATGGCGTCGCTCGGCAGTCCGCGGCGGCCGTGCTGCGCCTCCGGATGCAGCGCCCCGACGGCGATGAACAGCGTATCCATGAAATTCCGCCCGACCTCTCTGCTCTCATTGGCGAGACCGTCGGACGCAAGCAGCAGGCGGGGCGTCTCGATCGCGCCGCAGGCGAGCACGAACTGGCGGCCGGCGACGCGCTCGAGGCTGCCGTCGGGCCGGCCGACCAGGACCGCCTTCACCCGGTCATCCGATCCCGCTTCGATCCGCACCACCGGACTGTCCGGCCTGACGGTGCAGCGGCCGGTGGCAACCGCCGCAGCAACGAAGGTGACGTCGGCACTGCCCTTGTCGCCGCGCGGACAGCCCTTGTTGCAGCCGCCGCAATAGTTGCACGGCAGTCGCCCGTTCCAGGGCCGCGACAGCGCGGCGCGGCTGTTGGCCTGCCAGTCCAGGCCGATGGCCTTCGCGCCCCTGCCGAGCGTTTGCGACGCGTAGGACAAGGGATGCGGGGGCAGCGGGAATTTTCGCGAGCGCCAGCGCGCGCCCTGCTGCTCGGGACCGGCGACACCGATCAGTTCTTCCGCCTCGACGTAATACGGTTCGAGCGCGGCGTAATCGAGCGGCCAATCGGCCGCCACGCCGAAGTGCGTCTTCATCTTCATCGCATCGGGATGGAAGCGATGGGCCTCGCCGGTGAAGTGCAGCGTGGTGCCGCCGATGCCGCGCACATGATGATAGCGGTCCATGAGCCGTACGCCGCCCGGCGCGACCGGCCCGAGACCGCGGCTGCCGGACACGAGCAGCGGCTCGTCGCCGAGCGCCTGGCCCGGCGCGAAACTGACCTTGCCCGTGCTGCCGGGCTTCTCCGGAAAGATGCGGGTGTCCGCGTCGGCGTCGGTCAGCGGATAGTCGGTCGATGGATCAAAACGCGGCCCGGCATCCAGCAGCAGCACGGACAATCCGCGGCGGCAGAGGCCGTAGGCCGCGGCCGCCCCGCCCGCGCCCGCGCCGACCACCACGGCGTCCCATTCGGTCGCCTCGCTCATGCCGGGCGATCCCTGAAGTCGGCAAAACCGTCCGGCTGGAGCGGACCGGTATAGGCGAACGCCGACTTGATCGCAGGCGAGGAGTAATAGGCCGTTCCGAGATGAAGGCGCAGCGCCATCACGAAGGACTGGATGCCATCCGCACCGGAGGCGAAGGCCGCATCGAGCGCGGCGAGCCTTCGCGCCTCGTCAAGGGCCGCGAAATCCGCAGCACCGGCGCTCGCCGCGTAGCGATCGAGAAAGGCAAGTCCGCTTGCGAGCATGGGCTGCACGTCCGCGTGCGCGAGCACCTGCCGATGCAGTCCGAGTTCGCGCGCGCCCGGCAGGCCATCGCCCGGAAACATGACCTCCGCGATGGCACCGACCGCGCGCTCGACATGCGCGTCCGTCTCGAGCGGCTGCGCAAAGCCCTTCACGACGCGCCAGAACGCCGTCAGGCCGCCGAACGACAGGTAACCGAGAAGCGCAGTGAGCTGCCGACGATCCATGGCCTCATCCCGATTGGAGGGACACCTTAGCACGCACGTGCTGCCGGTGCCCCGGCATGCGAAAGCCCAGCCAGAGGCCGGGCTTTGCAGAACGTGTGAAGAAGAGTCTGCCGGCCGCAGTCGAAAGCCGCCTACGCCTGCGGCTGGGGCTCCAGGCCGGGATCCGGATCGGGCCGCGGGCGCGGCTTGCCGGCCGGCGGCACGGCGGAGGCGCGCGGCGTGGCCGGCTCCAGGACCGACTCGCGGTTCGGCTTCTTGCCCTTGAGGAGGTCGATGATCTCCTCGCCGGTCAGGGTCTCGAACTCCAGCAGGCCCTTGGCAAGAGCCTCGAGGTCGGCGCGCTTCTCGGTGAGGATGCGGGTGGCTTCGTTGTAGCCTTCCTCGACCAGGCGCCTGATCTCGGAGTCGATCTTCTGGACGGTCGCCTCGGAAGCGTTCTGCGTCCGCGACACCGACATGCCCAAGAACACCTCGTCCTGGTTCTCGCCGTAGGAGACGGTGCCGAGCTCTTCGGAGAGGCCCCAGCGCGTCACCATCATGCGCGCAAGGCGGGTGGCCTGCTCGATGTCGGAAGCGGCGCCCGAGGTCACCTTCTCGCGGCCGAAGATCAGCTCCTCGGCGACGCGGCCGCCCATCATGATGGCGAGCCGGGAGGTCATCTGCTCCAGCGACATCGACAGCTTGTCGCGTTCGGGGAGCTGCATGACCATGCCGAGCGCACGGCCGCGCGGAATGATGGTCGCCTTGTGGATCGGATCGGTCGCCGGCACGTTGAGGCCGACGATGGCGTGGCCGCCCTCGTGATAGGCGGTGAGTAGCTTCTCTTCCTCGGTCATGACGAGCGACTTACGCTCGGCGCCCATCATCACCTTGTCCTTGGCCTCCTCGAATTCGGCCTGCGTCACCATGCGCTTGTTGCGCCGGGCGGCGGTGAGCGCCGCCTCGTTGACGAGGTTCATCAGGTCGGCGCCGGAGAAGCCGGGCGTGCCGCGCGCGATGGTCTTGAGGTTGATGTCCGGCGCCAAGGGCACCTTGCGGACGTGAACCTTGAGGATCTGCTCGCGGCCGACGACATCTGGATTCGGCACCACGACCTGGCGGTCGAAGCGGCCGGGACGCAGCAGCGCGGGATCGAGCACGTCGGGACGGTTGGTGGCGGCGATCAGGATCACGCCCTCGTTGGCCTCGAAGCCGTCCATCTCGACCAGCAGCTGGTTCAGCGTCTGCTCGCGCTCGTCATTGCCGCCGCCGAGGCCCGCGCCGCGATGGCGGCCGACGGCGTCGATTTCGTCGATGAAGATGATGCAGGGCGCGTTCTTCTTGGCCTGCTCGAACATGTCGCGCACGCGCGAGGCGCCGACGCCGACGAACATCTCGACGAAGTCGGAGCCGGAAATGGTGAAGAACGGCACGTTGGCCTCGCCCGCGACCGCGCGCGCGATCAGCGTCTTGCCGGTGCCGGGCGGGCCGACCAAGAGCACGCCGCGCGGGATGCGGCCGCCGAGCCGCTGGAACTTGCCGGGATCGCGCAGGAATTCGACGATCTCCTGCAGGTCCTGCTTGGCCTCGTCGACGCCGGCGACGTCCTCGAAGGTGACGCGGCCATGCGCCTCGGTGAGCATCTTGGCGCGCGACTTGCCGAAGCCCATCGCCTTGCCGGCGCCGCCCTGCATCTGGCGCGACAGGAATATCCACACGCCGATCAGCGCGATGAAGGGCAGCCAGGACACCAATAGCGACACGAACCACGGCACGTTGTCGCCGGGCGGCTTCGCGGTGATCTGGACCTTGCTGTCATAGAGCCGCTTCACCAGCGTCGGATCGTTCGGCGCATAGGTCTGGAAGCTCGAGCCGTTGGTAAACGTACCGTGAATCTCCGGCCCCTGGATCACGACGTCGCGCACATGGCCCTGGTCGACCTCGGTCAGAAGCTGCGAGAAGGCGATATCCTGGGAGGAGGCGCGCTGACCCGGATTCTGGAAGAGCGTGAACAATGCCAACAGCAGCAAAACAATGATGACCCAGAGGGCGAAATTGCGCAGATTGGCGTTCATCGATCTTCCTTCATGGTCGCGCGGATCGCGGCCGTGGTCCTTGGGCGATGAGAGGGAAATTCCAACGGAATCCTCTCGGGCAGATACCTGCAATCTAGGTGTCGGCCAAGGCGCTGCCAAGGGAACCAGATGGGACTATTTAGCCCATCTTAGCGCGATTCCCGCTGAAATAATGGCGCCGGAAACCGGGATTTTCCGGGCTGGTTAAGGTCGCCTGACGAGGCCGGCGCCGCACGAGCCGGTGTCATGATCCGCCCTTCATCCGCCCTTGCCGCGCCGGACCGGCGCCGGCGCGATGTGGATGCGTCCTCCGGACAGGCTGACGAGCGCGCCTGCGAGCGTCTGTTTCAGGGGGCGCTGGCCGGCTCCGGATCGATCGCCGCCGCTCGCGATGCCGCTGTCGATCGCCGCCAGCAGGGTTTCGACCTTGCCGAGTTCCGCGGGTCCCTCGTGGCCGACCGCATTGATGGCCCGCATCAGGAGCCGCAGGCGGATCTCCGCGGGCAGCGCCGCGAAGGCTGCGGCATGAAAGCCCCGCGTCGGGCCGGCTTGCGTCGGGCTGCCTGCGTCTCTCAGGGCGAGAAAGCGCTCGGCGCCGTCGGCCAGCACCTCGACCGCCGCGTTGGCTCGCGCCAGCCGTGCGGCGAGCCGCGCCAGGCTGCGCGCGTCGCCGCCTTCGGCGGCAAGCTGCGGCAGCAGCGTCCGCAGCCGCGACCGCGTGAAGGCGGTGTCGCGGTTGGTCGGATCGTCGGCGAAGCCGATCCCGGCGCGCCTCAGCGTCGCGAGGAGCTGCGATTTCGGCACGTCGAGCAGCGGCCGCGTCAGCACGAGGCCGTCGCGCTCGGTGATCCGGGCCATCGCCGACAGGCCCGCGATTCCGCTGCCGCGCAACAGCCGCATCAGCAAGGTCTCGGCCTGATCGTCCCTCGTGTGCGCGGTGAGCACGTGGGTCGCGCCGATCGCGCGCGCGGCCTGCATCAGCAAGCGGTAGCGCGCCTGCCGCGCCGCGGCGGGCAGGCCGGTCTTCGGCTTGGCGCCCGTCCACCGCATGGTCCGGTGCGGCAGGTCGAGCGAGGCTGCGAGCCGCTTGACCTCGCGCGCCTCGCGCGCCGCTTCCGGCCGCAGGCCATGATCGACGGTGACGGCGACCAGGCGCGGTCCCTGCGCAAGGCTCCGCCGCCACCGCGCCGCGAGCCACATCAGCGCAACGGAATCGGGCCCGCCGGAGACCGCGAGCACCAGTGCGGGCGCGCCTCTCAAGTCCGCGAACAGCGTCTTGGCGGACCGCACCGAGATCGGAGAGTTTTCGTCGTCAGCCATGACGCCGCGCCAGGATCGTGAGCGAAACGCCTATTTAGCGCAGCATCGCCGGCTTTGTCAGGGGATCAACGGCGGATCCGCTAGCACTTGATCCGCTTCTGCTCGCGATCAACGGCGGCTTTGACGCCCGCGGAGGCGCGCGGATATTTACGGCCGACCTCGCCGAAGGCGGCGCAGGCGGCTTCCTTCTCCTTCAGGGCCGCCAGCGACTGGCCGAGCCGCAGCAGCGCATCGGGGGCCTTTGCCGATTTCTCGTATTTGGTGGTGACCGCGAGGAAGGACTCGGCCGCGTCGCGATATTGCTGGCGCTGGAAGTAGCTTTCGCCCAGCCAGTATTGCGCGTCCCCGAGCAGCGGGTTGCCCGGATATTTCTGCGCAAAATTCTTCATGGTCTGTTCGGCGAGCGCATAGTCCTTGCGCTGCATGTAGCCGATGCCGAGGTCGAACTCGTCGCGCGGCGATTGCGAGGGCGGCTGGGTGACGAGCCCGCCGCCGGCCGGCGCCGGATAGCCGGGCTGTGCCGGCGCCGCGACGGACTGCTGATCGCGGCCTGCCGTGTTGGCGAGATCGAGCGGCTCGCCCGCGCCACGGCCGCCCGGCGCCCCAATGGCGGCGGGCTGCTGCTGCGGCATCGGCATCTGGCCGCCGCCGAGCGCGCGCGGCGCACCGGGCGCAGCTGGATTCTGGCTGGGGTCGAACGCATCGCCACGGCGGTGCGCCCCCACCGCGCCGGGCGGAGGCGCTTCCTGGATGATGGGCGCTGGCGCGGCGATCTGCGGCTCATAGGCCGGCTGGGCCGGTTGCTGCGGGCGATAGACCGGTGCCTGCTGGACCGGCGGGGCGGCCGCCACGTTGGGCTGCCCGGGCGCGGGCTGCACGCCGCCCTCGATCTGGCGAATGCGCTCCTCGAGCTGGCGGTTGCGATATTGCAGCTCCTCGTTCTGGCCGGTGAGCTGGCGCAACTGGTTCTCCAGCCGCTCGATCCGCAATTCCGCATCGGCATCCTGCGCGACTGCGGGCGCGCACAAGGAGAGCAGCGCGGTGATCACCACGGTGCCGGTAATTGCCTGAAATCTGGATGACATCTTGCCCTGACGACGAAAGCGGCACGGCCGCGACCTCGCGCTGCGCCGCGCGACACATTGAGGGAGGGAGTACGCCAAAAATGTGACTGGCATCAAAGGGTTTCTGCAGCGGACCGCCGAAACGAAACCGGCGCCACGGAGGGCGCCGGACGGCTCGACTTGCGCGCGACCACGGCCCGTCAGGAACTCGCGTTCAGCACGGTGACGGCGCGCCGGTTCTGCGACCAGCAGGAGATGTCGTTGCAGACCGCCACCGGCCGCTCCTTGCCGTAGGAGATCGTGCGCATGCGGTTGGGGTCGATGCCGCGCGAGGCGAGGAACGAGCGCACCGACTGGGCGCGGCGGGCGCCGAGCGCGATGTTGTATTCGCGGGTGCCGCGTTCGTCGGCATGGCCTTCGATGGTGAAGCTGTAGCGCGGATAGGTCTGCAGCCACTGCGCCTGCTTCTCGAGCGTGACGATCGCCTGGGGCGTCAGGTCGGTCTGGTCGCTCTCGAAGAACACGCGGTCGCCCACGTTGACGACGAAGTCCTGCTGGCTGCCCGGCGTGGCAGCGCTCGCCATCGCATCGGCACCCAGGTTCTTGTTGGCGCAGGCGCCCATCGACAGCGCGACCGCAAGCACCGCAGCCAGCTTCAACCCCTGGAGGATACGCATAGGATGTTTCATTCCGGAGCCTCCACGCTCACGTTAGTCCACTGCTTTTCGGTCTACAGGGGGTTGGTTAAGCGAACGTTCCGTCAACCTTGATGGGACGTTGCCCGAGCCGGTCAAATGCCCCCGAACGGCGAAAAGCGCCCGCGATGGTTAATGGGTTGTAAATGTGGCGCGACGGTGAAGGCAAGCCGCGTCCTTCGGCAAGACCGTTGATTTTACCGGATTTTGAGGCTCAGGCTTCGGAAGGAGGGCAGGCCGCGGCACCCGCGGCCCGGGGGAACTGCCGGAGAGATCACAGCTGGGCGGCAGCGGGGACGAGCGTGGCCCGCGTCACGGCCTGGCGCTGGCTCTTGCGATCGAACAGCATCCGCCGCTCGAACGCGCTGGAGCGCAGGAAGGGAAAGCGCGCCAGCACCCGTTCCTGCACGGTCGGCAGGTGCGCAGCCATCAGGCCGACCGGTTTCACGAGGCCCGGATAGAGACGCGGCTCGCACCAGGTCTCCTGCAGAAACACCCGTCGATAGAATGCCTGGTGCTCGGGACGAATGATGGCGAGCCCGTAATCGGCATTGAAGTGCACGCCCGCGGTCGAACCGAGCCGCACCGTCACATAGGGCAGTTCGGGGAAACGCTGCGACTTGGCGGGATCGGCGACGAAGCGGGTCGAATCGATGAAGACCAGGCCCTTGTCGAGCAGCGGGTGCAGGACGTCGCCGAACAATTCGACCGAGGGCGACAGGCGCCACTCCGAGGTCAGCACGCTGATCCGGATCGAACTGTAGAGCTCTCCGTGAATATAGACGCCGAACGTCCAGGCATTGGGCGCGTCCTCGAACTGGTCGACGACCCGCTCGTCCGCGGACGGCCGGACCGCCCCTTCGCGCAGGTAGGCGCGATAGCGGAGCCGGTAGATCTCTTCCTTCTCCTCGGGAGTTTCCGCCAGACGGTAATCCACCTGATCCATCGGATCCCATATCCGGCCCAGAGCTGGGGTCTGGGACTCGGCTGCCGACTTCATGCGGTACTCCCCCAATACGTCCAAACAACTTTCGCGTGCGCGAGACGTTGTTAACATCTTCTTAACGACGATGCAAACACATGGCTTCGTTAGGGTTAATCCCCCGCCGGCGCCCGCCTGCCGTGGCCGAGGCGGAGCATTCGGCGAACGGGTGAATGGATCAGGCGATCGAGCGGGAGCCGACGGCCTGGAGGTGGTCCTCGCCGGCGCGCCGGCCGTGGGAGGCGTTGAGGAGCTGGCGCAACCGCACCGCCGGGACCGGGCGGCTGAACAGGTAGCCCTGCCCTTCGCTGACGGTGCCGTCGGCGCTGATCAGCTCGAGCTGCTCGTTGGTCTCGATGCCCTCGACCACGACCGACATGCCGAGATCGGCGGACAGCCGCGCGACGCCGCGCAGCAGCGTCAGCGGCCGGTCGGTGTCGATGCCCTCGAGGAAGGAGCGGTCGATCTTCACCTTCTGCATCGGGAAATTGTGCAGGTAGCTGAGGCTCGAATAGCCGGTACCGAAATCGTCGAGCGAGATGCGCACACCGAGCGTATGGAGCTGCGACAGGATGTCGTGCGTGAGCTGCGTGTTGCGCAACAGCGAGGATTCGGTGATCTCGATCTCGAGGCGGTTGGCGGGCAGGCCCGAGACCTCGAGCGCGTAGCGGATCTCGCTCAGCACGTCGCGCTGGTGGAACTGCTGCGGCGAGAAGTTGACCGCGACGCTGACGCCTTCGGGCCACTTCATGCATTCCATGCAGGCCTTGCGCAGGATCCAGCGGCCGAGATCCACGATCAGGCCCATGTCCTCGGCGACCGGAATGATGTCGACCGGCGACACCGTGCCGCGCACCGGATGATTCCAGCGCAGCAGCGCCTCGCAGGTGGTGATCTTGCCGGACTTCAGGTTGACCAGCGGCTGGTAGAACAGCTCGAATTCCTCGTTCGCCAGCGCCTTGCGCAGGTCGAGCTCGAGGATGCGGCGCGCCTCGACGGTCGCCGCCATCTCGTCGCGGAAAAAGCAGAAGGTGCCGCGGCCGTCGGCCTTGGCGCGGTAGAGCGCCATGTCGGCGTTCTTCAGCAGCGTGTCGGCGCTGATCCCTTCCGGCGAGGTCAGCGCGATGCCGACGCTGGCGCCGATCTCGACCAGGTGATTGTCGATGCGGTAGCGTTCGCTCAATCGCTCGACGATGCGGCGGGCGAGCGTGGCGGCGTCATCGGGGGAGTTGATGTTCTGCTGGAACACGACGAACTCGTCGCCGCCGAAGCGGGCGACGAAATCCTCCGGCCGCAGCATTTCGCGCAGGCGGTTGGCCACCGCGCAGAGCAGCTGGTCGCCGCAGGGGTGGCCGAGCGTGTCGTTGATCTGCTTGAACTGGTCGAGGTCGATGAACAGGAGCGCGGAGAGGCGCTCGGCATCGTGCGAGATCGCCAGCAGCCGCTCGATCTCGTCGCGGAAGTTGACGCGGTTGGGCAGCGTCGTGAGTTCGTCGTAGCGGGCGAGATGGCTGATCCTGGCCTCGGCGTTCTTGCGCTCGGTGATGTCCTCGAGCAGCATCACGGTGCCGCCGCCGGCCATCGACTGGAACGTCCACGACAGCGTCCGTCCGCGCGCGAGCTTGGGATCGGTGGTGACGATCTCCCGGATCTGGGCGTCCTCGATCTCGCAGAGGATCAGGTTGCCGCTCTCCGCGGAGATCGAGCCCGCCGCGACGCAGGCCGAAATGATGTCGGCGGCGCTGGCGCCGCGCCGCGCCACGTCCTCGGACAGCTCCATCAATTCGCCGAAGCGGCGGTTCATGACCGCGAGCCGGCCGTCCGCGCGGAACATGCACAGGCCGTGAGGCATGTTGTTCAGCGCCGTGTCGAACTGGTTCGCGAGCGCCGACTCGCGCTCGCGCGCGACCAGCGCCTGGAAGAAGATGCGGTGCAGGTTCGTCGACAGTTGCCGCAGCGCCGCGTAGAAGATCGCGCAGACGATGGACAATCCGATGTAATAGGGCGTGCCCTGCATCGCGAGCGCGACCGAGGTCGGGGTGCAGGCGAGCGCGACCTGAATGTGGTAGATCCAGGGCCGTCCATAGGTCCGTCCGACGCCCGCCGAGACGTAGCCCGTGGTCACCGTGATGCAAATCATGTGGACGACGGCATCGTCCGCCTCGAGCAGTCCGACGCTGCACCACACGCCGAGGCCCAGGGCATAGAGCAGCGCCCCCGCCTGGTAGCGCGTCTCCAGCTTGGACACTTCCGCCGCGTTGAGCGCGGACTTGCGCTTCAGGTACCAGTGCATGTCGACCGCGCGGGCGGCACCGACCAGGCTCAGAAACGCGACGCAGGACCAGAGCGCGAGCGATCCGGTCTTGTAGGCGGTCATGCCGGCGGCCAGCGCAACCAGCATCGCCCCCGCCAGCAACGGCGCAGGATTCTGGAAAAGCGAGTCGATCAGCGCCGCATGGATCGACGGCGCGATTTTCTGATCGGGCTCTTCGCTCTGGTTTGCGAGCTGCATCTGGTTCGCGCGTTCCTGTTCGACGCGTACCTTTACCCGCGCGATATGAAACCTTTCTGAGGGAACATCGTTAAAGGCGGGTTGTCCGCCGCCTGCCTCGAGCGAAAATCTGCTGAAAGATCAGGCAACTGGGCAAGGCTTGCCGAGCGCAAGGTGAAGGAATGCTTGCTGCAATTATAGAGCGAATGACCTTCACTCGCCCAGCGTGCGTTGAAGGCGCGCCTGCGTATCCTCACCCCGACGTCGAGGACAGCAGCGGCGACCACGCCGGATCGGACGCGAAGCCCGGCGTCGGCACCTTCTGCTCGTTGCGCCCGGAAATGTCGACGGTGAACAGCGACGGCCCGGCATTGCCGCCGGGATCGCGGAAGAACATCACGACGCGGCCGTTCGGAGCGAAGGTCGGGCCCTCGTTGTGGAAGCCCGCGGTCAGGATGCGCTCACCCGAGCCGTCGGGCTTCATGATGCCGATCGCGAACTGGCCGCCGCCCTGCTTGGTGAAGGCGATGTAGTCGCCGCGCGGCGACCATACCGGGGTCGAATAGCTGCCGTTGGTGTCGTCCTTGGAGAAGGAGATGCGCTGCGCGGGTCCGCCGCCTGCCGCCATCACGTAGATCTGCGGCTTGCCACCGCGGTCGGATTCGAAGCAGATCCGGCTGCCATCCGGCGAGTAGGACGGAGACGTGTCGATCGCCGGCGTGTCGGTGAGCCGCGTGGTCGAGCGCGAGCGCAGGTCCATCACGAACAGGTTGGAGTTGCCGCCCTGCTGCAGGCTCATGATGACGCGCTGGCCGTCCGGCGAGAAGCGCGGCGCAAACGTCATGCCCGGGAAATTGCCGACGATCTCGCGCTGGCCGGTCTCGATGTTGAAGAGATAGACGCGCGGATCGCCCTGGCCGAACTCCATGTAGGTGATTTCCTGCGTCGACGGCGAGAAGCGGGGCGTCAGCACGAGATCGGAGCCGCGGGTCAGATAGCGCACGTTGGCGCCGTCCTGGTCCATGATCGCGAGCCGCTTGACGCGGCGCTCCTTCGGCCCGGTCTCGTCGACGAACACCACGCGGCTGTCGAAATAGCCCTTGTCGCCGGTCAGCCGCTCGTAAATCTGGTCGGAGATGATGTGGGCGATGCGCCGCCAGTATTCCGGCGAGGTGAAGTATTGCTGGCCGGTGAGCTGCTGGCCGGAGGCGACGTCCCACAGCCGGAACTCGGCCTTGAGCCGGCCATCCTGCTGCCGCGTCATGCGGCCGGTGACCAGGGCCTGCGCGTTGATGGTCTTCCAGTTCTGGAACTGCGGCGCGACGTCGATGTTGCTGATGCGCTCGATGAAGGCGGCCTGGTCGATCGGGTTGAACAAGCCCGAGCGCTTCAAATTGTTGGTGATGACCTGCGTCACGCCGGCGCCGACTTCGGCATCAGAGGGCGAGCCCGGCACGAAGGTGGTGATCGCGATCGGCAGCGGCGCGACGTTGCCCTCGGTGATCTGCAATCTGGTCTGCGCAAGCATGGACTGCGGCAGCATGAGACCGGCCGCAGCGCCGGCGCCGCCGATCAGCAGACGCCGGCGATCGATCGGCAAGGGCGGCAGGGGAAAGGATTTCAGGGACATTGCGGGCTCTCGAATATCAACTGCGGAACATCGTCTTGGGATCGAAATCGATGTCCATGTATTTCCACTGCTCGTAGGTCTCATCGCGCAACATGGTATAGGGCTGACCCTGCAGCACGGCGCGGACCGCGGCATCGGCCGCGGCCTGGTAGCGCGGCGAGCTTCCGGTCGAGACCACCTGCGGGGGTGCGGCGAGCCGCCGGTCGGGCCCGAGGCGGATGCGCACCGTGACGAACAGCTCCTCCGGATGCTCGATGCCGGGCTGCACGTTCCACAGGCTCGCAAGCCGCGCCCGCATCGCGTCAAGCTCGGACTGCGACAGTGTCGTGGCCGTGCCGCGCGTGGTGCCGAGCGATGCGGAGGCATTCAACGTCGCGCCGGTGATCGCCTGCCGGGTCGGATCGCGCTTGTCCAAGAGCGCGGCGATCTTGGTCTGATCGAAGGTCCGCTCCTGCTTCGGCTTTGGCGGCTGCGCCTGGGCCTGCTGCGGCTTGGTCTCCTGCTTCGGCGTCGGCTTCTTGGCTTCCTGTTTCTTGAGCGCCTCGGCGATCGGATCTTCCTTGGCGGGATCAGGCTTCTTCTCGGCGGGCTTCGGCTCGTCCTTCGGCTTGTTCTCGACCACGGGTTTTGGCGGATCGGGCTTCTTCTCGACCGGCTTTTCCACCGGCTTCGGCGGCGGCTCGGGCGAGGACGAGGTCACGATCTCCTTCTTCTCGGTGACCTTGCCGACGGCATCGTCGACGGGCGTCGCGTCCGCGACCTTCTCGACCTTGGGTTTCGGCTTGTCCTTCTCGCCGGTCTTGATGCCGGCCGTGATCCTGGAGAGCTGGTCGGCGGAGATGATGTCGACGGGGAGCGACTCCGGCGGCGGGGCTTCCATGGAGCGAGTCGTAAAGGTGACCAGCCCCCACCCGATCACGAGGACGTGGAGGGCAATCGACGCAACGAGTGTCTTGTCGACGTTCACCTTCAACTTCAGGACCCCTGCTCCACCTCGGTCACCAAAGCGAGCCGCTTGAAACCCGCGCCGGACAGCAGGCCCATCACCTTGGCCACCGTGCCGTAGTCTGCCTTCTTGTCCGCGCGCATGTAGATGCGCTCCTCGGTGCCGCCGCGCGCGTCCGTGATCGCCTTCAGCTTCGGCACCAGTTCGTTGATCGCGACCTCGGTATCGTTGATGAACACCTTGCCGTTGATGTCGACCGAGAGCTGCAGCGGCTTCTGGTCCTGCTCGAGGCTCTTGGCCTGCGTCTGCGGCAGGTCGAGCGGCACGCCCACGGTCAGAAGCGGCGCCGACACCATGAAGATGATGAGCAGCACCAGCATCACGTCGACCATCGGCGTGACGTTGATCTCGGCCATGACCGGTTTGCGCCGGCTGCGACGGCCACCGCCGCCGGACGAACTGGCTGCGTTCATCCCCATGATTTCAAGCCCGCGATCGCCGTCACACTATACCGTCCTTCATCCCCGCTCGTCGATCTGACGGGACAGGATGGCCGAGAATTCGTCCGCAAAACCCTCGAGCCGCTGGGCCTGCCGGTTCACCTCCGAGATGAACTTATTGTAGAAAATAGTGGCAGGAATGGCGGCGATCAGACCGATTGCGGTGGCAAACAGCGCCTCCGCGATGCCCGGCGCCACCACCGCCAGAGAGGTATTCTTCGAGGCCGCGATCGACTGGAAGCTCGACATGATGCCCCAGACCGTGCCGAACAGGCCGACGAAGGGGCCGGCCGAGCCGACGGTCGCCAGCACCAGCAGGCGCCGTTCCAGCCGCTCGATCTCGCGGGCGATCGAGACGTTCATCACCTTCTCGATCCGCATCTGCAGCCCCGCCACCGAGCGGGCATGGCTTTCGAAGGAGCGCTTCCATTCCCGCATCGCAGCGACGAAACAGGCCGCCATGGAATGGGTCGGTTTCGCCGACAGCGTGCGATAGAGTTCCTCGATCGACTCGCCGGACCAGAACGCCTGCTCGAAACGGTCCATCGAGCGGCGGGTGCGGGCATAGAGGAAGACCTTGTCGATGGCGATCGCCCAGACCCAGACCGAGCAGGACAACAGCCCGAGCATGACCGCCTTCACGATCCAGTGAGCCTGCCAGAACAGCGCGATCAGCGACACGTCGGCGGAAGCGGCAACCGGGAGGGCTGACTGAGCCACGTCGGCCGGATTCATGGGCAGTATCCTCTCAAGACGGTCGTTACCCCAGTGCCCGGCGGGTCAATGGCCGCCGGTTCCCAAGAGCCGCGATGAAAACGCGGCCAGCAAGCCTGCACAAAAGCCCTGTCTGGCGTGGGAGGCCCGTCCGAAGCCGGGCGTCTGCTTTCCCTGCCAACATGTCAAAACAAGGGCCTTCCGGCGCGACTTTCCGTCTTTTACCAGACGCCAGCGATAGTTAATGCGGGGTTACCGGCGCCGAATATGGCGGCCGGAAGGGAGGCGCCAGAGACGGTTGTCCGCGAGACGTCCGGGCCGTGGGCGCCCGAAAACCAAACCGCCCGCCTGCGGGTCACGCAGGCGGGCGGCTCGGGGCCATCAGGACTTTGGGGGCATGCGCCTGAAGGCTTTGAGAGGGATCAGCCCTGTTGCGGCTGGTCGTTCGGCGGCGTCGGACGGTTCCTGTGCTGCGCCATGAACTGGTCGAACTCTTCCTTGTCCTTGGCGTGGCGCAGGCGGGTCAGGAAATCCTTGAACTCGCGCTGCTCCTCTTCGAGCCGCTGCAGCGTCTCCGAGCGATACTCGTCGAAGGCGCGGTTGCCGCTCGAGGGCGGGCCGAAACCGAAGCCGAAGCCGCGGCGCTCCATGCGATCGCGCATGCGATCCATCCTGTACTGCATGCGCTCCATCTTGTTCTGCCAGCGATCCTGATGACTCCAGCACGACATTCTTCTGCTCCCGAGTGTGAAAAAGAGAAGGGCGAGTCCGATCGGCCACCAGATGATGAAGCCGAGGATGGTCACGGCGATCCAGCCGGGGTGCCAGGGCGTATCGAGCATGTGGGGGCGGTCGTAGGGTTGTTCGGCGGGGCCGCGCCAGCGATTGACGTCTGCGGTGTAGGCCATTTCCCTTCTCCATCACGGCTCACGCCGTTGTGAATGTAAATAACATTTACATAGCTAAACCATCCCGCGTTTTTGTCAAGCTGGCGACGCAGGCGGCCCGCCAAATTATTTGCGCAACTTTATTTCGGCTTGCCCCAGGGACCGGCAGGAGGACCGGACTCCGGCGGCACCGGCGGCGGCTCGGCGGATTTCGCCGCCGACGGCCGGCGGTCGGTCGGGAAGCCGAGCCCGCGCAGATAGATCAGCACCTCGGCTTCCAAGAGTTCGTCCGGCGACATCGGCAATTTGCGGCGCGCGGCATCGCCGCGGGCAAACAGCGAGGCGACGCCATGCGACATCGACCAGATGTGCAGCGCCATCATCATCGCCGGCGGACGCGGCGTGCCCGGCGGCGCCAGTGCTGCGAGCCGCTCGGCGGCGGCGCGGATGATGCTGAAGGCGCGTTCGCTCGCCGCCATCAGCGCTGGATTGGCGTCCGCCGGCAGGCCCGATTCGAACATTGCCGAATAGAAGGCGGGCTCCTCGCGGGCGAAGGTCAGGTAGGCGCGGCCAACGCGCTCGAAGGCGGTGACGGTGTCGGGGCGGCCGTCGTCCCAGGCCGCCGTCAGGCGCGCCTCGAACTGCTCGAAGCCGCGCTGCGCGATCGAGGACAGCAGTTCGTCGCGGTCGCGGAAATGCCGGTAGGGAGCCGCCGGGCTGACGCCGGCCATGCGCGCGGCGTCGGCAAAGGTGAAACCGGCCGCGCCCTTCTCGGCGATCAGCCCCAGCGCCGCCTGCAGCAGCGCCTCCTTCAGATTGCCGTGGTGATAGCCGCGCTCGGCGCGGCGGCTTTCCTTGCGCCAGCTCATGTGAAAGGTTTTTACATGAGCCGCGCGCGAAGGTCACTAGCGGGCGTGGTTAACCGGCTCCGTCAATTCCGAGCATTAGCCGCCCGGGATCGGCAGCACCGGCATCACCTCGACCTTCTCGCCGGGGAAGATCGCAAAATGCGGGTGGTTCTCGAACATCTTTGCGGCGGCCTCGTGCGAGGCGGCGCGCACCACGGTGAAGGCGCCCATCTCGTTGGCGATATCGGCGATGCCGGCCGCGTCGATCTTCTTGGTCTTGCCGAGCGGACCGCCCATGGCGACGATCGCGCCCTGGTGCTTTTCGACCCAGGCGTGCCAGGCCGCCATTCCCTGCTGTTCCCTGGACTTCCGCTCGGCCTCCGGCAGCGCGTTCCAGGCTGCCATCTTGGGACTGGTCTTGCTACCGAGAAAGACGGCGAGGAAGGTGTCGTTGCTGCTCATGGGTACTGCTCTCCGTTTTTGAATTGATCTCGTGACGATGTCCCGCACTCATCAACAGGACGAAGCAGGTCTTGCAATACCGACAGGCGGGCGAAAATAATTTCCGAGGCCGGGACCCGATGGCTCGCCTGCCGGCGCGCGAACATGCCGTGCTGATTGGGCCACGCCGCGATCTCATCGGCCACGTCACGCCGACGCTTGAATTCCCCGAGCAGGGACAATCCGACATAAGCCGCCTCAGATACGTCGGTCCCCCATTGTGATCCTTAGTGTGATCCTTGCACGGGACCAACTAAACTGTCATGCCGCAGGCCCGAGCAAAGGACCGCGTCATGATCTCCTCTCCCGCCAAAGTCGCCCTCGTCACCGGAGCCGCGCGCGGCATCGGGCTGGCGACGGCCAAGAAGTTCCTCGCGGAGGGCTGGCGCGTGGCGCTGCTCGACATCGAGGGAGATCTGCAGGCGAGCGCGGCAGCGGCGCTGAACAATCCCGATAGCACGCTGGCGATCACCTGCGACGTTTCCGACGCAGCCGCGGTGGGAACTGCAATGGCCGCGATCGCGAGCCGCTTCGGCCGGCTCGACGCGCTGGTCAACAATGCCGGGATCGCGGTGTTCGCGCCGCTGATGGAGACCTCGGATTCCGACTGGGCCCGCGTGCTGGAGGTCAACCTCACCGGCCCCTTCCTCTGCACCAAGGCCGCGGTGCCACTGATGCGCGAGCAGGGCGGCGGCGCCATCGTCAACATCACCTCGATCTCGGCGGTGCGCGCCTCGACGCTGCGCTCGGCCTACGGCACCAGCAAGGCCGGGCTTGCGCATCTGACCAAGCAGCTCGCGGTGGAACTGGCGCAGCTCAACATCCGCGTCAACGCGGTCGCGCCGGGGCCGGTCGACACCGCGATGGCGAAACAGGTGCACACGGCCGAGATCCGCGCCGACTATCACGACGCCATCCCGCTCAACCGCTATGGGCTCGAGGAGGAACTGGCGGAAGCGGTCTTCTTCTTGTGCTCGGACCGATCGAGTTACATCACCGGCCAAATTTTGGCCGTCGATGGCGGCTTCGATGCGGCCGGCATCGGCCTGCCGACGCTGCGGGGGGCGCGGCGGAACGGATAGGCAGAACCTGTGGAGCGTCTCATGCGACACGCTGCCCTCATCAAGACCGCGACGCTCACCTTCACCCTGCTCGCCGCCCTGCCCGCCTCCGCCGAAATCCGCATCCTGCAAAGTCCCGGCGGACAGGTCGGGCCGTTCCTCGACCTGTTCGAGAAGGTGCGCGAGTCCGGCGAGCGGGTGGTGATCGACGGGCCCTGCCTGTCCGCCTGCACGCTGGTGCTGAGCATGGTGCCGGGCAATCGCATCTGCGTCACCAGGCGCGCGGCGCTCGGCTTCCATGCCGCGCGCTCGGTCGACCGGCGCGGCCGCTCCTATGCCGAGCCGGAAGCCACCGAGCTCGTGCTGCAAGCCTATCCGGGCGCGGTGCGCAACTGGATCGCGAGCCGCGGCGGCCTGACGTCGCGACTCCTGGTGCTGCGCGGCCGCGAGCTCGCCGCGATCTACCCGCGCTGCCGCTAGCCTACATGCCCTCGGCCGGGCAGTTCACCATCCAGGGAATGCCGAACTGGTCGGTGCAGCTGCCAAACCCCTTGGCCCAAAAGGTCTTCGCAAACGGCATGCTGACGTTGCCGCCCTTCGACAGCGCCTTGAACTTGCGCTCGGCCTCGCCGAGGTCGGCGACCTGCAGCGAAACGGAAAAGCCCTGCGGCTTCTGAAAATGCTCGGGCGGCACGTCGGAAGCCATCAGCACCTGGCCGTCGATCACCATGCGGCCGTGCATGATCATCTCCTTGCGCTCGGGCGGATAGGGCATGCCGGGTGGCGCATCCTTGTTGCGCATCAGCGCCTCGATCTTTCCGCCGAGCTCCTTCTCGTAATATTTGAACGCCGCCTCGCACTGGCCGTCGAAGAACACATAGGCGTTGAGCATGACATCGTCTCCCTTGCCGGATTCCAGCTCTCGGTGAGCGCCTTCAGATTGGCGGGCACCTGCGGCGTCATTGTGAACTCGGCGCTCGAAATCTGCGGAACAACCCCATGCACAGTACATCTTGGGTTCGGCTCGCCGAGCCTGACACCAGACCTTGTATGTGTTCCCATGGCGGAGGGCCCCCTACTTCGCCTTGGTGCCTTCCTTGATCCCCTCCTTGGCTCCCTTCGTCTGACTGTCGCGGATCAGGCGGTCGAGATGCATGCGGATATGGGCGGCCTCGGCGGAGGTGTTGGCGAGCGCGATGGCGCGGTCAAAGGCCGCTCTCGCCTCGTCATTGCGGCCGAGCTGCATCAGGAAGGCGCCGCGCACGCCGTGGAAGTGGAAGTAGTTGGCAAGTCTCGGCGCGAGCGGCTCGATCATCGCAAGCGCTGCTTCCGCGCCCCGCACCTTGGAGACCGCGACGGCGTGGTTGAGCGTCACCACGGGCGACGGCTGCACCACCTCCAGCGCGCCATAGAGCAGGTCGATCTGCGCCCAGTCGGTGTCCTCGGGCCGCGCGGCGCGGGCGTGCAGCGCGGCGATCGCGGCCTGGATCTGGTAGGGCCCGCTCCTGTGGTGGCGCATCGCCTTGTCGATCAGCGCGAGCCCTTCGGCGATCATCGGAGGACTCCACAGCGTGCGGTCCTGGTCCTCGAGCAGGATCAGCGAGCCGTCGGCGGCAAAGCGCGCGCGGCTTCGCGCATGCTGCAGCAGCAGGAGCGCGGTCAGCCCCATGATCTCCGGCTCGCTCGGAAACAGCCGCAGCAGGAGCCGCGCCAGCCGGATCGCCTCCTCGCACAGCGGCTTGCGCAGCTCCGCGGTATCGCCGCCGGCCGAATAGCCTTCGTTGAAGATCAGGTAGATCATCGCCGCGACGGCGGCGAGCCGCTCGGCGCGCTCGACCGCGCCGGGCGCCTCGAACGGCACGTTCGCCTCGCCGATGCGCGCCTTGGCGCGGGTGATGCGCTGCTCCATCGCGGCGTCGGAAACCAGGAAGGCGCGCGCGATCTGCTTCACCGAGAGACCGGAGACGATGCGCAGCGCCAGCGCGATCTGCTGCGTCGCCGGCAGCTCCGGATGGCAGCAGATGAACATCAGCCGCAAAATGTCGTCGCGGTAGTGCGAGCCGTCGAGCCGCTCGGCGATCGCGCCCTCGGCGTCGTCGAGATCGGAGATCGCGTGATCGTCCTCCGGCAGCGGCGCCTGCCGGCGGGCGCGGCGCACCTCGTCGATCGCGACGTTGCGGCCGACCATGATCAGCCAGGCCGCGGCATCGCGCGGCGGCCCGTTCTGCGGCCAGGTCTTCAGCGCGCGCAGGCACGCGTTCTGGAACGCCTCTTCCGCGGTGTCGAGGTTACGGAAATAGCGCAGGAGCGCGCCGACCGCCTGCGGACGCGCCGAGGTCAGCGCGGCATCGATCCAGGCGGCGTCGGTCTCGCTCATTTCAATTGACCTCCCGGTGCGAACATGCCGACGGGACGGATCTCGTAGGCGCCGCCGGGATTGGCCGCCCCGAGCTCACGCGCGACGTCGAGTGCGTCGTCGAGATTCCTGCAGTCGATGATGTAGAAGCCGAGCAGCTGCTCCTTGGTCTCGGCATAGGGCCCGTCCAGCACCAGCGGCGGGTCTTCCTTGCGCAGCGTCGCCGCCGCCGTGGTCGGCAGCAGCCGCGCCACCGGGCCGAGCCGGCCCTCCCTCGCGAGCTTCTCCTGCACCACGGCGAGCTTCGTCATCACGGCCGCGTCCTGTTCCTTGCTCCAGGAACCGACAAAATCCTCATCGTGGTAGCAAAGGATGGCGTAAAGCATGGGCGGCACGTCCTGTTCTCAATTGAAGACGCGCCACTATGCCTCGGCCCGACAGCAAAGCGGAAATATTTTGCGGGAAACTATCGACGGATCATGGCAATGAGGCTGCGGCATAAGGGGGCATGAGGCATGACGAAGGGCGCACTGGCGCTATTGATCCACGGCGGCACGGAAAACTGGTCGCCGGCGCGCTGGAAGGCGCGGTTTGACGCGGTGTGCGCCGACCGGCGCGTGGCGCTGATGCCGGATGCGAGCCTTGACCCGGCAGAAGTGCGCTATGCCGCGGTGTGGAAGCCGGTTCCCGGCGAGCTCGGCGGCTTTCCGAACCTGCGCGTGATCTTCAATCTCGGCGCCGGCGTCGACGCGCTGATGGCGGACAAGAGCCTGCCCGACGTGCCGCTGGTGCGCGTCGCCGTGCCCGATCTCACCTCGCGCATGACCGAATACGTCGTGCTGCACGTGCTGATGCACCACCGGCAGGAGCTCTATCTGCGACAGTCGCAAGCCGCGAAGGTCTGGGCGCCGAAGCACCAGTGGCCGGCCGCCGCGCTCACGGTCGGGATCATGGGGCTGGGCACGCTCGGCGCGGATGCGGCGGGAGCGCTGCGGCGGATCGGCTTCCGCGTCGCCGGCTGGAGCCGCAGCCCACGAACCATCGACGGCGTCGCCTGCTTCCACGGCGCGGAAGGCATGGACGCCTTCTTGCGGCAGACCGACATCCTCGTGTGCCTGCTGCCGGCGACGCCGGACACGCGCGGCATCCTCGATCGCGACGTCTTTTCAAAACTCCATCGCGGCAGCCCGCTCGGCGCGCCCGTGCTGATCAACGCCGGCCGCGGCGCCTTGCAGAACGAGGCTGACATTCTCGCCTGTCTCGGCGACGGCACGCTGGGCGCGGTCTCGCTCGACGTCTTCGTGCAGGAGCCGCTGCCGCCGGACAGTCCGTTCTGGACCCACCCAAAGGTGGTGCTGACGCCGCACAATGCGGCGGACACCGACCCGGACGAGATTTCAAAATACGTGGCGGCGCAGATCGCGCGGTTCGAGGCGGGCGGCGAATTGGAGAACGTGGTGGACCGGGGACGGGGGTACTAGGCCGCGTACTCACCGTCAGTCGATGACTCTCGTCGCTCGTGCCAGCATGATTGGCGGGACTTGCAGACCGAGCGCCTGCGCCGTTTTGAGGTTGAATACCAGGTCAAACGTCGTTGGCTCCTGAACCGGAATGTTTTCGGGCCTTTCGCCTTCGAGAATCTTCTTGACCAATGATGCCGCTTCCCGCGCGACGGTTTTCCAATTGGCTCCGTAAGACATCAGGAGCCCTGCTTCAGGATAATCGTCAGCCTGACTGATCACTGCCAGCTTTCGTTCAATGGCCAGTTCTGCAATTCGCTTCAGATTGAAGACATGCCAGACACTGGCACCAAGTATCACGGCGCCAGACCTGCTCGCCCTTGAAAAGGCTTCTTCGAGGGCTTCCGGACCGCCGCATTCGAATGACTCGAATGACAGCCCGAGCTGGTTCGCCGCCGTTCGGGTATCCTCCAGCTCCGGGCGGGTGGCGAATTGAAAGCCAGGGCTCGGGTCGTAGATCATTGCCACGCTCGCCAATCCGGGAATGGTATCCCTGAGCAGTTCCACGCGCTTCGCTGCAAGATAGGCCGTGACGTGCGCAATCCCCGTGACATTTCCACCGGGGTGATTGAGGCTCGACACAAGACCTGATCCCACCGGATTCGGATTGAATACGAAAACAATGGGAATGGTGCTTGTTGCCCTCCGAAGTGCGAAGGCCGGCGGGATCGTTATCCCCATCAACACGTCGCAATTCAAATCAACGAGCTGCTTTGCCAACACGTCCACGTTTTCGGAATTCTTGTCGAAAAACCGGTCCTCGAAAATCAAGCTGCCCTCGGCATAACCGGCAGCCTTGAAGCCATCTCGCAACGGCCTGTAGTAAGGGTGGGTCTCGGCACTCGCTCCCTGCCAGAGCACGCCGATCCGGGGAACCTTCGTCAGCCGCTGCGCCCGCGCCGCCAATGGCCACGCCGCTACGCCGCCGAGCGCGGAGATGAATTCGCGTCGTCTCATGCAAGCCCCCGCCATGCCAACCGACAATCGATTGCCGCGCTCAATCTAGCACGTCCGAACCACGTCTGCTGTGGATCACGACCGTCGGTCTGGCCGGGCCTCAGCCACTCCCGGTCTACTCCCGACAACCGATAACTGATGATGCCGCTCGGACTTTACATTCGGGCCACGAGTGGACATCACCACACGTAGCGGGCGATGCCTTTGCCGGCATAGGAGGTGGTGACGTTCGAAAACTCGCCTTCGAAGGTTGCCGCCGCCGACCAGCCGTTGAGCCATTTCTTCTCGATGGCGGCAGTCACGAGCGCCGCGTCTGTGGCCATTGCCGCCCCGTTCACGACGAAGCTCGCCCCCGGCAGCGTCAGGAAGGTCGCGGCGACGTTGCGGTCGGGGTTGAAGTCGTGCGCCCATGCGAGGCGCCCGCGCAGCGTCAGAATGCCATCGGCCATCGCGAATGATTTGTCGGTGCGGATGCCGAGTTCGCTGCGCGTATCGGTGACGCTCCTGGCGTTGTAGGTCAGCGCAAACGTGTTGGCGCCCACGATCGCCTGCTCCGAATAAGTCGGCAGCTCGAAGGTGGTGAATTGGCCTGCGGCGTAAGGGGTGATGCCAAAGCCCTGCGCGGTGAAGCGATATCCGCCCTCGACGCGACCTGACCAGGCGCTGGCATTGAATCTGGCGTGGAGCTGATCGAGGCCGGCGACCGTCACGGTGCGATCGGTGGCAATGTCCTGCCAGCCGTAGGCCAGCGCGCCGGTCAGATATACAGCCCCGACATCGTGGCGGATGAAGCCGCCGGCCTGGAACAGGTCGGAGTGCCCGCTACCAAGATTGTTGACGCTGAAATTGGTGCCGCCACCGGCCAGCGCAAACCCGGCAATCGTGTTCGGCGAGATGCGATAATCGGCGCCGACCGCGACGCCGTAGAGACTGCTACGCGTGTCGCCGGAGCCGACGACCGCATTGCCGTCGGTGCGCTGCGAACCGCCGAAGCCGGCGGCCCACACGTTCCAGCGCTGCAGGAACGGCGGCGCAAGTGGCGGCGCCTTGGCGTAAATCGCAGCATAGGCGTCGCGTTCACTCACCGAGCGACCGCGTGCAGATGACGCATAGGCCATGTTCTCGTCGGCATAGGCGTTCGGGCTACCGCCTCCGCTGAAAGGATCACCGCGTCCCATGATGAACGGATCGGTCATCACGCCCATGAATTGATTCATGGCGTTGAAGGTCACCTGCTGCGCACCAGTGCCGGTCTCGCCGGAGATTTGCGTCAGCGCATTGGCAAGCGGCGCGCCGGACAGGCTGAACAGGTTGACAAAGCCCGGCGGCAGGGCGCCCCCGGCATTGAAAGCGTTGTTGATGCCGTTTGCGACACTCTGCTGATTGCCGTTGGTCCCGCCGCTGCTGCCGCCGAGTTGTGCCGTCAGGTTGAGGTAGACATCGTTGGCGTCGTAGCTCAGTGCCGTCTTGAAGTTGTTTGGCAAGTTGGTGTTGACGACGCCCGATGCGAAAGTGCTGGACACGCCGCCGCTCGCGTTCAGGATGGTGTATTGCCTGGGGAGGTAGCTACCATTGGCGAACACCGCATTCACGGTGGCGCCGCCCAGCGTTGCGGCGCCCGTGACGTTGGTGCGGTCGGCGTTGGCGGGCGAGACCTCCACCAGATAGGTCGACGCCGCCGTGAAGGTGAGGCCGCCCTGCACAGCCAAGAGCCCGATGGAATTGCCGGGCGACAGCGTGCCGCCATTGATCAGGGTGTTGCCGACAACACCATTGCCGCCGAGGGTGCCGCCGGTATTGACCGTGGTCAGGCTCGATGACGCAATCGAACCGTTGATGCTGAGAATGCCGCCGTTGATGGTGGTCGGGCCGGTATAATCGCTGTTGGCGGTCAGGATGGTGCGGCCGGCCTCGACCCGCACCGCGCCCGGACCGGCGATGAAAGCATCAAGGACGTAGTTCGAGGAGGTGTGGTTGAAGACGATCTGGCCGGTGCCGGCCCCGCCCCCGAAGAGGGCCCCGAAGAGGATGAACGGGGTCGTCAGCCCGCCGGGCTGTGCTGCAACCTGACCGAGCTCAGCGCCGATATTGAGCGTGCCAAACGAGCCGATGTCTCTGGCGATTATTATGGGCCCATCCGACACCAGGTTTGTGGCGTCCCGGATGTTCAGCGTGCCTGTGCCGGAGGCGCCAACGATTATAGGACCGGTGCCATTGAACCAGAGCGAACTCTGGCCCTTTAGCGTTATGGTGCTGGTCGCGAAAGATTCCCTATGGCCAATCTCAGCGCCAGTATGGCCGCTGGTCCTCAAGCTACCGCCGTCTTGGATAGTCAGTGTGCCGACGCCGAGGCTGCCGGCGCCAACCTTGAGACTGTTGGAAACTTCCAGGCTTGAGCCTGATCCGTCTACGGTTACGACGCCTATCGCACCTACTTCGCCGATTTCCAGGTTCGTAGTAATCACTTTGCCAGAGGTCTGGATGTTCAGAAAGTTCGTGTACGCGTACGAGCCACCGGTTGCTCCCACAACAATCGTACCGCTGATACCAGTCGTTCCGGCAGGACCAGTGTTCGTCCAGACCGAACTCCCCGTAACTGTCACCACGCCCCCACCTACGATGCTGGCGTCATTCTGGTTGGTCAGATTGGCCCCGTTCTGGAGTGTCAGTGCGCCGGGCGCAAAAGGTGAGGAATCGGGCCCTAAGACCAGGATGCTCCCCGTTTGCGCGTCGGCTGTGAAAAAAGGTGAGGATTGGATCACCGGATAATATGGTGCAGAGAAACGTCCGATGGCGACGTCCGTCGCAGAGGTCGGGACGCCGGCGTCCCAGTTGGCGCCAATAAACCAGAAATTCGAGATGGCGCCGGTCCAGTTATCAGCGGCGCACGACGGCACGGTCGTCGCCAGCCATCCCAGCGCGACCAGGGAGGTGGTGCAGAGCAGCACGCGGCGCCTTGCGCCGGTTCGACGCTGCCGCGGATCGACCCCGTGGGCGCGTAAGATCTGCGAAGGTCCGATCATCACCTGCGCCATTCCCAACAGCTTCCCATCGCGAACGCTGGTGCGCAAACTCTTGTCTGCCGCCGCCATAGCCATTGGCGTCGACGCTGGTGCCGGGCGAGCTACCGCCCCAATTGGTGGCGAAGCTTACGCGCCGCAAAAAAGCTCCGGTCGGTGTTTCGATTCCAACCGCAATCCAGCAGGATTTCCCGAGCCCAGCAATCCTTTGCTCAAAAAGCAGGCAGATTTGCCTGAACCGTGGCGGCGCGGCAACAGGCGGAACGTCGACGCAAGTCCAGATTGGGGCACTCCGGATATGCCGCTGCACCGCAATAGATGTCGCGACGGGTCAAGAACGACAATGCTCTGACAGAGCCGAACGTTTCTCCTTAGCCGAAAGACCCGACATCGGCGCGTTGACGAGTAGCCGCCCAAAGCGCGCATTCAGAAATCATGACGAGAGTTCCGGCGCATTCGACACCCGCTGCATCCTCGACCATAGGCGACTATTCACGCCCCCCTCAGCTAACAGTCGCGCATGGGTCCCAGCATCCAGAAAGGCCCTTCAAGTCGCAAGATCCTCGCTCCAGGAATTTCAGGCCAGCGCCGGCCACCAGACCAGTTACGACGCCGGATACAGGCATCTCATCGGCATCGGCTTTGGCCATCACCCGCGCGGCAGCATGAAGCGCGATACCGCCGATATCCTTGCCGCCAATTTCGAGTTCACCGCCCCCGCCGCTGTCACCCATCCCGGCTGTAAACGTTCCGTAGCCATGATTCATGGACTTTTCAGGCTCAATTCGGCCTGATTCACGATGGCTTCTAGGGCCGGGGCAGGACACCCTCTCAACGGAGTCCTGCATGTTTCAGCGAGTACTTGTTGCGTCAGTTTTGGTCATCGCTGCCTCGGTCTCTTCCGAAGCACGCCCCCTCCACACAAGCCCGCCCAAAGAATGCAACGTGATCATGCCATGCGATTTCTCGTTTGCGCAGTCACAGGGACCGAAGATGGTGCGCGTCGCACGTCGAGCGCAGCTATCACAGTCATACGCAATGGGTAGCGTTCGCTCAGTGCCTTCCGAAGCAAGTGTCGGCACCGGCCAAGTCGTCGGCGGTCGCCCGGCCGGGTGTCCTCGATCGTTCTGCGGCTGCGGCGCGGCCATACGCGTCTTCGGCCGTATCGTCCCGGAGTTGAACCTGGCGTCCAATTGGCTTCGTTTTCCGCGTGCAACGCCAGCCCCGGGAATGGTTGCCGCAAGACGCGGTCATGTGTTCGTCCTGGAGCAGCACGTAGGCGGCGACGTCTGGATGGCCTACGATGCCAATTCCGGCGGCCATGCCACGCGCATCCATGCCCGGTCACTCCATGGCTACGCCATCGTCAATCCGCACGTGTGAGCCGCAAGAGCATGATTTGGCCGGTGGCCCTGCCAACCACCGGCCAGCCATCAAAACGCGCCACGGGGCGCAGCGCCAACCAAGAGATCCGCTGGAGAACGTGGTGAACCGGAGGCAGGTCATAGCAACGTCATTCGCTCGCGCCGGTCGTCAGCTGCGGCTCCGCTTCCAGCAGGCCATCGCGCAGGTTGAAGATGCGATCGAAGCGATCGAATATCTTCTCGTCGTGGGTGACTGCGATGATGGCCGCGTCCTGCTCGATCGCCACCTTGCGCAGGAGATCCATGACGATCCTCGCCCGTTTGGAATCGAGGGCGGCCGTCGGTTCGTCGGCGAGGATGATCCGCGGCCGGTTGGCCAGGGCGCGCGCGATCGCAACGCGCTGCGCCTCGCCGCCCGAGAGCTTGGCCGGCATGGCGCTGCGACGGTGCCCGACTTCGAGGTAGTCGAGCAGTTCGATCGCGCGGGTACGGGCCGCTGCCGCGTCCACGCCCGCCAATCGAAGCACGAGGGCGACGTTGTCGGTGGCGTCGAGAAACGGAATCAGGTTGTGGAACTGGAAGACGAATCCGACCTTGTCGAGCCGCAGCCGGCGAAGGTCGTGCGTCAACCAGTGACCGTCTTCCAGCACCGCCTCTCCGTCGAGCTCCATGGAGCCCGACGACGGATCGAGGATGCAGCCGATGATGTTGAGAAGCGTCGACTTGCCCGAGCCCGACGGACCGAGCAGCGCGACGACCTGGCCCGGATAGACGTCGAGCGAGACGTCGCGCAAGGCATCGACCCGGGTCTCGCCTTCGCCGAAATGCTTGGAGAGGTGTTCGAGCCGCACCAGCGGACGAGCCGTTCCGGCAGGCGCCATGTCAGCCTCCGAGTGCCGTCGCGGGATCGACCCGAAGCGCGGCGCGGACGCCGAGACCGCTGGACAGAAGGCAGACGACGAACACGATCAGGCCGAGGATGGCGACGTTGTCGGATTCGAGGACCACGCGCCGCGGAAAGTGGTCCTTGATGTTCGCGATCAGACCGGCGCCGATGGCGAAGCCGATGAGGCCGAGCGCCAGGGCCTGCTGCACGACCATGCCGATGATGGTCCGGTCCGGCGCGCCGATCAGCTTGAGGGTGGCGATCTGCTTCAGCTTCTCCATGGTCATCGTGTAGATGATCAGCGCGATGATCACCGCGGAGACGATCAGCAGGAGCGAGGTGAAGAGCCCGATCTGGCGTCTTGCGCGGTCGACCAGCGAGCGCGTGAGGATCAGTTCCTGCTCCTCCTGCGTGATGGCCGAAAGGTGCTTCCAGCGGCGCACCGCCTGCGCCACGGCATCCGGCGACGCGTCACGGTCCAGCCGCGCGATGACCGCGTTGACGGTGTCCCGGTTGAAGCCGCCGGTGCCGCGCGCCAGTTGCACGCGGGCGGCCGGCGGAGCCAGGTCGAACTGCAGTTTCTGGGCGTCGAGCAGGGTCACGTAGACGACGGGATCTCCGCCGGAGTTGACCTGTTGTTGGGTCAGCCCGACGACGGTGAACACGTTTCGGCCGAGACGGATGCGCTCGCCGAGGCCGAGTCCCGTGCTCCGGTCGGCGACCATCTCGTAATGACTGCGCCCGATCTCGCGCCCTTCCACGACCTCCGGGGGACCTCCCGGACGCGTCGGCTCGTAACCGATGACGTAGAGCCTGAGCTTGCCGCCCGCATGCTCGGTCTCCACGGTCTGGAAGGTGACGCTGCCGGCCGCCGCGACGCCGGCGATGCGCGCAATCGCCTCGCGAACGTCGCCGGGGATTCGCGAGGCTTCCGCGAAAGGACCGCGCGTGTTGGCCTCCACGATCCACAGATCGACGGCCGGAGAGCGCGGGACGGTCAGGGCTTCGACGACCAGCCCGCGATAGATGCCGATCATCGCCAGCACGACGCCGAGCAGCAGTCCCAGCCCCATGCAGGTCAGGAGGAAACGGCCAAGGTTGTGCCTGATGTCGCGGTAGGCGAGATTCATGGCGTCCCGCCTTCGCCGACCCAGGCGGAGCGGCCCTCGCGGAAACCGGGCTCGATGCGCCTCGCCACGCGCGCGCCGTCCGGCAGGCCTCCGACGATCTCGAGGCGCGAGTCCTCGGTGCGATGGCGGAACCTGACGAGGCGCCGGTGCAGTCGGCCGTCCTCGACGGTCCACACGGTGCCCTCGCGTCCGTTGTAGCCGTGGACGGCCGCCTCCGGCACGAGCAGCGCCTGTTCGAGGTTCGCAACGGTGATCAGGAATTCCACCTGCTCGCCCAGAAATACGCGCGGCGGCGGATTGTCGCCCTTGACGAACACGCGCCGTTCCTCGGTCACGCGGTCGCTCTCGAGCCCGATCCGCACGACCTTGCCGGTGAAGGCCTCCTGCGGGCGCGAGCGCAGGCGGGCGTCGACCCGCTGCCCCTCCGCGATGTAGCCGGCGCGTGCCTCGTCGACGTAGGCCAGCCCCCAGTACGAATCGGCCGCAACGAGCGTGAAGATCGGATCTCCGGCCTTCACGACGGTGCCCAGTTCCTTGAACCGCTCGATGACGATCGCATCGTAGGGGGCCACGAGCGTGCGATGTCCCAGCATCGTCTCTTCGAACGTGAGTTGCGCTCGGGCATCGGTCAGCTGCGCCCGGGTGCTCGCGATCTCGGCCTCCGCGAGGATCGCGTCCGCTCGCGCCACGGCCTCGTCGCGCGCCGTCTCCTCCGCGACCTGCTGGGAGACGATGTCGCGCCCGACCAGGGTCTGCTTGCGCCGGTTTGCTTCCTGCTTCTGGGCGAGGACGGCCCGCGCCTTCTCCAGGTTCGCATCCGCCCGCGTGATGTTCACCTCGGCGATCTCGAGCGCAGCCTTGGCGCGCGTGACCTTGGCCTCCTGTTCGCCGAAGCTCAACCGGGCCAGAAGCTGGCCCTTGGCGGCACGGTCGCCATGATCGGCGTTCAACTCGACGAGCGTCGCGCCGACCTCGAAGCCGATCTTGGACATCACGCGCGCTTCGACCGTGCCGAGGCCGAACACGCGGACGGCGACGTCGCGTTCGACCGTCGCCGCATCGACGCGAACGGGGCGGTTGTTGACGACGGCGACGATCGCCAGAATCGCAGCAAGCCCCGTCACGCCCATCAGGACGTACCGGACGAACGGCCGGCGAAGAGCCGTCACGACACGCAGTTTCGCCGAGGATGTCCCGGCGTCGGCCGCAGTCCCGGCGGCACGGGTCGATGTCGGTGATGCACTCATGATCGCACAGGCCTCTTGCGCCGGGAGATCGCGCCGTCGATGCGGATCGCGCGGCCCGCTCCCAGCCCCCGCAGATAGATCCCGAGAACTCTCGGCGCGTTGGAGCTGGCCGCTTGCAGATCGCCGGACAGCATCGACTGCATGACCAGTCCCTGGATCGTTCCGATGAAAAGGATGGCGGCGGCCTCGATGTCGGTGTCGCTCCCCACCTCGCGGGCGGCCTTCGCCTGTTCCAGCTTTCCGGAGATCCGCCGCGCGTATTGCTGCAGCAGACTTCGCGCGACGGTCTTGGCCGGCGTCGCTTCCGCGCGCTGCAATTCGCCGAACAGGATTCGGGGCACCCCGGGGTGGGCGATGACGAACTCGACGTGGCGCATGAACATGGCCCGGAGCGCTTCGACCGGGGACGCTTCGCCCGCCGCCGCCCGATCGATGCCGTCGAGCAGCCGATCGGTCACCCATTCCATGACCGCCTGCCAGATCGCGTCCTTGCTCGGAAAATGGCGAAACAGGGCGCCCTGCGTCACGTGCATTCGCGCCGCGATCGCCGCGGTCGTGATCTCGCTCGGGTTTTGCGCCGCTGCGAGCGACACGACCGTTTCGACGGTCAGCCGGCGGCGCTCCTCGGCGGACAGGTACTTTTCGTTCATCGCGACCTCAAAGATAGTAATTAATTACTATCTTTGAGGGGCGAAGTCAACGCCCGCCTCGCGATTGGAACGGGTGGACCGGGCGCAGGGAGACCGCCGGGCCGGAAACCTGCCCCGCACGCAATCGGCGATCGCCGGTCGCTACTTCTGCTGGACGCTTTTCAGATAGTCGATGATGGCAAGGATGCGCCTGCGCACGACGACCTCCGGGCTTTGCTCCGGACCGGCCAGCTTCCAATAGGACGGATCGACGTTGTGGGGCAGGCCGACGATGGGGTTGAACCGCTCGCCCCAGATGGGCATGTCGCGGGTGCCGTGCGCGCGAATTGTCCGCGACCCGTCGATGGTTTCATAGACGGCGCTCGCGGGAAAGACCCCGTTGCTGTTCCTCGCCAGCACCGTCAGATCGGAAGGCGCAATCTTGAGTTGGTCGCTGACCGGTCCCTTGCCCCTGGC
>NZ_JAGWUA010000212.1 GCF_028868675.1 Bradyrhizobium sp. | reverse complement strand
CTGACACGGGAAGACCTCGCCAGGGCGATCGGCGCCATCGACGACGTCACCATCGCCCAGATCATCGCGACCGGTGCGACTGTCGAGGAATTGGCCGAAGCGCAGGCATGGCTCGCCAACGACGAGCCCATGATGAATTCAGGCCGGCCGCTGGCCGCGGGGCGGGTTCGTGAACTCGTGGATATCCTCGCCGAACTCGAGCCGGACGACGATGACGACGGCCACGACGCCGGAAATTCCGCCGGGCCTTCCATCACGCAAGGATGAGATGCCCCGGCACGTATGCCGGAGCATCTCTCAAGGTCAGTACGTCAGTTCAGCTTACGCTTTGGCACCGGCGCTTCGAACTGCGCGATCTCGGCGGTCTGCGGCGCCTTGCCGTTGAAGGTCAACACGTTGCCCTCGCTGGAGATCACGACGCGGTCGCCGTCGGAGACGTCGCCGGCGAGGATCATTTCGGCCAACGGGTCCTGCAGATGCCGCTGCATCACCCGCTTCAGCGGCCGTGCGCCGTAGGCCGGATCCCAGCCCTTGGCTGCGAGCCAGTCGCGGGCAACGTCATCGAGCGTGAGCGTGATCTTGCGATCCTCCAGCAGCCGCTGCAGCCGCGCGAACTGGATTTCGACGATGCGGCCCATCTCGCTCTTCTGCAGGCGGTGGAACAGGATGATCTCGTCGACCCGGTTGAGAAATTCGGGCCTGAAATGCGCCCGCACCATCCCCATCACCTGCTCGCGTACGGCCGAGGTGTCCTCGCCCTCCGGCTGGTTCACCAGGAATTCCGAACCGAGGTTCGAGGTCATGATGATCAGCGTATTGCGGAAGTCGACGGTGCGGCCCTGGCCGTCAGTCAGGCGGCCGTCGTCGAGCACCTGCAGCAGCACGTTGAAGACGTCGGGATGCGCCTTCTCGATCTCGTCGAACAAGACCACCTGATAGGGCCGGCGCCGTACCGCTTCGGTCAGCGCACCGCCCTCGTCATAGCCGACATAGCCCGGAGGCGCGCCGATCAGGCGCGAGACCGAGTGCTTCTCCATGTACTCGGACATGTCGAGGCGGACCATCGCGGTCTCGTCGTTGAAGAGATATTCCGCCAGCGCTTTCGTCAGCTCGGTCTTGCCTACGCCGGTGGGACCCAGGAACATGAACGAGCCCATCGGACGGTTCGGGTCCTGCAGGCCGGCGCGCGAGCGGCGCACGGCGGTCGCGACCGCATGCACGGCTTCGCTCTGGCCGACGACACGCCGGCCGAGCTGCTCCTCCATCTTGAGCAGCTTTTCCTTCTCGCCTTCCAGCATCTTGTCGACGGGCACGCCGGTCCAGCGCGAGACCACCTGCGCGATGTGGTTGGCGGTGACCGCCTCCTCCATCATCTCGCCGGCATTCTCCTTGGCCTCGATGTCCGCGAGCTTCTTCTCGAGCTCCGGGATGCGGCCATAGGCCAGTTCGCCGGCGCGCTGGAATTCGCCGCGCCGCTGGGCATTGGCGAGCTCGACGCGCAGGCCGTCGAGCTCGGCCTTCAGCTTCTGCGCATTCGACAGCTTGTTCTTCTCCGCGCTCCAGCGCGCGGTCAGCGCCGCGGATTTCTCCTCGAGCTCGGCAAGCTCCTTCTCCAGCGCCTGCAGGCGGGTCTTGGAGCCGACGTCGCTCTCCTTCTTCAGCGCCTCCTGCTCGATCTTGAGGCGGATGATCTCGCGGTCGAGCGAATCCAGCTCTTCGGGCTTGGAATCGACCTGCATCTTCAGCCGCGCCGCCGCCTCGTCCATGAGGTCGATGGCCTTGTCGGGCAGGAAGCGGTCGGTGATGTAGCGGTTGGAAAGCGTTGCGGAGGCAACGAGTGCGGAATCGGTGATCCGCACGCCATGGTGCTGCTCGTACTTGTCCTTCAGCCCGCGCAGGATCGAGATGGTGTCCTCGACCGAGGGCTCGCTGACGAAGATCGGCTGGAAGCGCCGCGCCAGCGCCGCGTCCTTTTCGACGTGCTTCTGGTATTCGTCCAGCGTGGTCGCGCCAATGCAGTGCAATTCGCCGCGCGCCAGCGCCGGCTTGAGCAGGTTGGAGGCGTCCATCGCGCCGTCAGCCTTGCCGGCGCCGATCAGCGTGTGCATCTCGTCGATGAACAGGATGAAGGTGCCCTCGGTGGAAGTCACCTCCTGCAGCACGGCTTTCAGCCGCTCCTCGAACTCGCCGCGGTACTTTGCGCCGGCGATCAGCGCGCCGAGGTCGAGCGACAGCAGCTTCTTGTCCTTGAGGCTTTCGGGCACGTCGCCGTTGACGATGCGCAGCGCCAGGCCCTCGACGATGGCGGTCTTGCCGACGCCGGGCTCGCCGATCAGGACGGGATTGTTCTTGGTGCGGCGGGAGAGCACTTGAATGGTGCGGCGGATTTCCTCGTCGCGGCCGATCACCGGATCGAGCTTGCCGTCGCGCGCGGCCTGCGTCAGGTCGCGGGCATATTTCTTCAGGGCGTCATAGGCGTTCTCGGCGGTCGCCGAGTCGGCGGTGCGGCCCTTGCGCAGCGCCTCGATCGCCGCGTTGAGATTCTGCGGGGTAACGCCGCCCTTGTTGAGCAGCGTGCCGGCCTCGCTGGTCTTCTCCAGCGCGAGCCCGAGCAGCAACCGCTCGACGGTGACGAAACTGTCGCCGGCCTTCTCGCCGGCCTTTTCCGCGGCGTCGAAGACGCGCGCCAGTTCCGGCGCGAGATAGATCTGGCCCGCCCCGCCGCCGGAGACCTTCGGCACCTTGTTGAGGGCCTCCTCGGTCGCCTTGAGGATCGCACGGGAATTGCCGCCGGCACGGTCGATCAGACCGCCGGCCAATCCTTCGCTGTCGTCGAGCAGGACTTTCAGGAGATGCAGCGTGGAAAACTGCTGGTGCCCCTCCCGCATCGCCAGCGACTGCGCGGACTGGATGAAGCCCCTGGAGCGTTCGGTGTATTTTTCGATGTTCATCTCAACCTTCCCTCGGCCTGCCGCCGGAGCCCCTAAGGCACTCCAACGGCATCTTCATTGGGTTTTCGCCGGCCGTATTGAGGTGTCTCAATCGGCAGCGGTCGTCTTTTACCGACGTTGCCGCCGGCCTGAGGCAGATGTGGGAAGGGCTTTGGCCAAGCGGAAGAGGCGACTTCACAAATTCGTGCGTGGGCCGTCCCGCGAACTGGTCCCTTGGCGGGGCACCGCAGAATCCCTTAAGAAGCCCCATGCCTTCCAGCCCGACTGCCGAGATCGCCGGCCTCTACCGCTATCCGGTCAAAGGCCTTTCGCCGGAGCCCCTGCCCCGCGTCGCCTTGCGGACCGGCCAGACCCTGCCTGCGGACCGCCGCTACGCCATCGAGAACGGACCGAGTGGCTTCGATCCCGAGGCGCCGCAATGGATGCCCAAGACCCAGTTCCTGATGCTGATGCGCAATGAGCGGCTGGCGGGCCTCAACAGCCGGTTCGAGGACGCGACCAACCTCCTCACCATCCGCAAGGATGGCCAGCTCGTCGCCAGCGGCGATCTGGAGACGGCGGCGGGGCGGACTGCGATCGAAAACTATATTGCCGAGAATTTCGTCAGCGAGTTGCGCGGGCCGCCAAAAATACTGTCCGGCCGCGACCACAGTTTTTCCGACGTCGCCCGCAAGGTCGTCTCGATCATCAACCTGTCGAGCCTCCGCGCGATCGAGGCCATGCTGGGCGGCGCCGCAGTCCACCCCTTGCGCTTCCGCGCCAATCTCTATGCCAAGGGCTGGCCGGCCTGGTACGAGCTCGACCTGCTCGGCCAGACGCTGGCGATCGGCGAGGCCCGGCTGAAGGTGGTCAAGCGCATCGTCCGTTGCACCGCGGTCAATGTCGACCCCGTCACTGCCGAGCGCGACCTCGAAATTCCGCCGGCGATCATGCGCGGGCTCGGCCACATGGATTGCGGCGTCTATGCCGAGGTGATCGCCGGCGCCGAGATCGGCGTCGGCGACAGGATTTCCCGTGAGCCGCCGAAGCCCATGTGAGCTTCGGCTTCGCCTCAGTTGGTCGGCATGACATATGCGTAGATCCGGCCGCGCGAGACCGGCGCCTCACGGACGCGGTTGCCGTTGTTGCCGGAAATCATGATCGGATTTCCCTGCGCGTCGATGCCGGTGACGATGCCGACATGGCCTCCGCCATGTCGCCCCATGACCGCGATCGCACCGACCTGGGGACCCGAAATGCGCTGGCCATAATGGGCGAACGAGCTCGCCATGTCCGAACCGGTGCCGCGATGACCGGTGTGCTGCAGCACCATGTTCATGAATCGCGCGCACCACAGGCTTCCGCGACCGGTCGGATTGCCGCCGAGATAGTGGCGCGCCTCGGACACGAGGCTCGACCCGCCGCCGAAACCGCCGGTCACGACCGCGTTGCGAGTCGCAGCAGGCACGATGCCGGTTCGGGTGTTGGCAATCGGGGACATGCCGGATGGCCCGGCGAAGCTCTCGTAGCGTGAGGGCCGCGCATAGCGTCGGTACCGCTGATGAAGGTACTGCCTGGCGGCATAGTGGGCCGCGTGACGCACGTGATGGCGCGCGAGGTTATGGCGATGAGGCCGTGCCGACGCGGGAGAAGCAACTGCGGCGACCGCCGCGGAGAAAACAGCCAGCGCGACGACACGGTGCGGCCGGCGAAACGCAAACAACTCGATCATACTCCATCCTCTTGTGACACCCCCATTCTCTGCAGCCCGACGCGGGCGGCAGCGACGCCCCTATGAAATCGGCGATGTGGCAAGACGAAGATGCGATGGGGCGGTACGCGAGCACTTTCGGGGCAATTCAGAGGACCCGCCATTCAGTATTGATTGACGTCTTCGGATTGCCACGATGTTTCATCCGACGCATGTTAACTTCGCTTGCATAAGACGCGCGCTCCACCGATCGCGCTTGACGATCAGGAAGCGTCCGGAAGAAACCGCGCACCAGCCATGAAACGCCTGCCTCTTCTCGTCGCCGTCCTGGCAAGCCTGTCCTCCCAGGCTTTCGCCGACGCCGCGCTCGATGCCCTGGTGGCCGCCTACCCCGATCGGCTCGCCTCCTACAGCGAAACCGAGCTGGTCTGGAAGGACGGATCGCGCATGCCGCTCGGCCGCCTGCAACCGAACCTGCCGTTCGAGCAGCGGCTCAACCAGGCCAGCATCCGCGATCAGTTCGCCATTCCCTATCCCCTGGCGGGTGCGCCGTTTCAGGCTCCACCGCGCGACATCGATCCGGGCCGGCTGCGCAATGAGGCCTTCTTCCTGAAAATGTACGGCGACTGCCGCAAGGGCGAGATCGCGCCCAGGATGAAATCCGTGCCGTGGCTGCCGAGCCACGGCGGCGGCAGCGTCCGCGTCACCACGATCAACGGCGTGGCCGACCAGCTGGAGAAGGTCTCGCGCGAACTGGACCGGCTGCCTGCCGCGCTGATCGCGTATCTCGTTCCGACGTCCGGCACCTATAATTGCCGGCCGATCGCCGAAACCAACCGGTTGTCCGTGCACGCCTTCGGCGCAGCCATCGACGTCAATGCGAGGTTCGGCGACTACTGGCTGTGGGCGAAGCGACCCGACGGCGGCATCGCCTGGCGCAACCGGATCCCAAGGGAGATCGTCGAGATCTTCGAGCGTCACGGCTTCATCTGGGGCGGCCGCTGGTATCATTTCGACAGCCTGCATTTCGAGTACCGGCCCGAATTGATAGCGCTTGCCAAGCAGGGCTGGCCGCGCGAATAGTCGCGACGGGCAATCAGGCTTCCAGGGGGAGACGATGCGAGCGCTGCGGTTGTTTGGTGTCATCGCAGTGCTTCTTGCGACCGGCGCTGCGCGCGCCGAGAACCGCTTCGCCTTCGTCGTCGGCAACGACGCCTATCGCAACGTCACCCAGCTTCAGAAGGCGGTGAACGACTCCCGCGCCGTCGGCCGCAGCCTGCAGCAGCTCGGCTTCAGGGTCACGCAGGGAGAAAATCTCGCCTGGCGCGACTTCGTCGAGAAGTTCAGCATCTTCGAGAACTCGATCCAGCCCGGCGACACCGCCTTCCTGTTCTATTCCGGCCACGGCGTCGAGATCGACGGCGCCAACTACCTGATCCCGGTCGACGCGCCGAGGGTCGCACCCGAGCAGCAGAGCCTGCTCAAGGACGTCTCGATCTCGACCGACAATCTGATCCAGCGGCTCAAGGCGCGCGGCACCCGAACGCAGATCATCGTGCTGGACGCCTGCCGGGAAAATCCGTTCCGCCAGGCCGGCGGCCGTTCGGTCGGCGGCGCGCGGGGACTGGCCGGCGCGAGCCTCCCCGGCGGCGTGTTCATGATCTATTCGGCCGGCGTCGGCGAGGTCGCACTCGACCGTCTGTCCGACAGCGACGCCAATCCGAACTCGGTGTTCACGCGAAGCTTCCTGCCGCTCCTGGAGAACCCGGACAACTCCCTGATTGCAGTCGCCAAGCAGACCCGAGCGGCCGTGAAGTCGCTGGCGGGCAGCATCGGCCAGACGCAATCGCCGGCCTACTACGACGAGATCGACGGCGAGATTTTCCTGGCCAAGGGCTCGACGTCCTCGTCGCTGCCGCCGCCCGTCGTGCTGCCGCCGCCCACCACCGACACGCAGGCGGCGATCCGGTCCGATCTGCCGCCGTCCCCGACCCCGGCAAGTCCCGATCGCGACTTCATCTTCCCCGATTCCGACCGCATCCGCCTGACGCGCGACATGCTGGCGGGCCTGTCCGCGGCGCAGCTCCGCATCGCGCGCAACGAGATTTTTGCTCGGCGCGGCCGCTACTTCAGGGATCCGGTGCTCGCGCAGTATTTCAGCCGATTCAATTGGTACCGTCCCTACGCCTGGGACGTTCCGCTCAACGCCGTCGAACAGGCCAATGTCGCGCTGATCGGCTCCTTCGAACGCTGACAACGAACAAGACGGGAGAGACGATATGCCCCACGCCGTCACGAGCGACAAGGTCCGACTGTATTTCGAGGAGACGGGCCAGGGCACGCCGATCATCTTCCTGCACGAATTCGCGGCCGACCACACCAATTGGGAGCCGCAGATGCGCTACTTCTCGCGCGGCCACCGCTGCATCTCCTATTCGGCGCGCGGCTATACGCCGTCGGACGTCCCCTCGGGCGAGGTCTACAGCTACAAGCACTTCTATACCGATGCGCTCGCGGTGCTCGATCATCTCGGCATCGGCAAGGCGCACTTCGTCGGCCTGTCGATGGGCGCCTATTCGTCGCTGCAGATCGGCCTGAACGCGCCGCAGCGCGCGCTGTCGATGACGCTGGCCGGCGTCGGCTCGGGCTCCGAGCTCGACAATCTCGAGGCCTGGCGCAAGCAGTGCCGCGCCAATGCCGAGCAGTTCGACACGCTGGGCTCGGCCGAAGTCGCAAAGGTCACGCGCGAGGCGCCGAGCCGGATTCCCTTCCTGGTCAAGGACCCGCGGGGACACGCCGACTTCTACGCGGCGCTCGCGCGGCATAATTCCAAGGGCTCCGCCAACACCATGCGCGGCTTCCAGGGCGGCCGTCCCTCGATCTACACGATGACGGAGGCGATCCGGAAAGTGCCGACGCCGGCGCTGATCATCTGCGGCGACGAGGACGACCCCTGCGTCGAGCCGAGCCTTTTCCTGAAGAAGCATCTCCCCGCAGCGGGGCTTGCCATGTTCCCGAAGTCCGGCCACGTGCTCAATCTCGAGGAGCCCGCGCTGTTCAACGAGACGGTTGAGCGGTTCGTGACGCTGGTGGAGGCCGGAAGATGGCCGGTACGCGATCCGAGATCGGTGGCGGCGAATTGATACGACGGCGGCGCCTCAACGCCGTCATTGCGAGCGAAGCGAAGCAATCCAGACTGTCTCAGCGGAGAGAGGGTTGCTTCGTCGCAATCGCTGCTCGCAATGACGGTGGCTGCTGCTTCCTCCGCCCCGGCTCAGCCGGCCAGTTGCGTAGCCCGGATGGAGCGAAGCATAATCCGGGATTCCCGAATCCGGCACGATCTGCCCCGGATTGCGCTTCGCTCCATCCGGGCTACGGGCTGC
>NZ_JAGWUA010000211.1 GCF_028868675.1 Bradyrhizobium sp. | reverse complement strand
GCCCGAGGGGCCGACCCGCCTTAGATGAAAATGGGTGAGCCACTCTGACTGAGTTTAGACCGGTACCCACCCACTTTCTTCCTAGGAGCGAAGCGACGAAGCAATCCAGTCCGTTTCCGCGGAGACAGTCTGGATTGCTTCGCTTCGCTCGCAGTGACGGTGCGGCGATTACGACATGAACCGCATCATCTTTTCCAGCCGCGCGATCTTGCCGCCATAGGGTGGATAGAGATCGGCGAGCCGGTTGAACGCCGAGCGATAGAACACGGGCTTCAGCTTGCTGAAGGTCTTGAAACCCCACTCGCCGTGATAGGAGCCGGTGCCGGAAGCACCGACGCCGCCCATCGGCTGGTTGACCTGCGCGAAGTGGAACAGGCAGTCGTTGACGGTGACGCCGCCGGAGACGGTGCGCGCCAGCACCTCGTCGCGCGCGGCGCGGTCCTTGCCGAACCAGTAGAGCGCGAGCGGGCGGTCGTGGCGGTTGATGAAGGCGACCGGCTCGGCCGGCTCGCGATAGCCCATCACCGGCAGCACGGGGCCAAAAATCTCCTCCTGCATGATCGTCATGTGCTCGGTGGCGCCGACGATCAGCGTCGGCGGGAATTTGCGGTGCGCCTTCCAGTTGGGATCGTCGGGTTTTGCCGGCTGCAGGATCTTTGCGCCGCGGGAGGCGGCATCCGCAACCAGGCCCTCCAGCCGCGCATAATGGCGGTCGGAGATGATCGAGGTGTAGTCCTTGTTGGCGGGATCGGCGCCGAACATGCGCCGCATATGCGCGCGCACCTTCTCGGCGAACGCCTGCAGCGAGCCTTCCGGTACCAGCACGTAGTCCGGCGCGATGCAGGTCTGGCCGGCGTTGAGCAGCTTGCCATAGGCGATGCGTTCGGCTGCCTCTTCCAGGTCCGCCGAGGGATCGATGATCGCCGGCGATTTGCCGCCGAGTTCGAGCGTGACCGGCGTCAGGTTGCGCCCGGCGACTTCCGCCACGATCCGGCCGACCCGGGTCGAGCCGGTGAACACCAGGTGATCCCAGGGCAGCGCGGCGAAGGCCTTGGCGATCTCGTCCTCGATACCGGTGACCAGCATCTCGGCGGCGTCGAATTTCTGCCCGACCAGCTCCTTCAGGAGCGCGGAGAAATGCGGCGACAACTCGCTCGGCTTGATCATCACGCGGTTGCCGGCGGCGAGGGCGCCGATCGCGGGCGCCAGCGTCAGCTGCAGCGGATAATTCCAGGGCGCGATGATGCCGACCACGCCGAGCGGCTGCGGGATCAACCGGTTGCGCGCCGGGAGGAACTGCAGCGCGGTGGCGATGCGCTGTGGCGCCATCCATTTCTTCAAATGCTTCGTGGCGTGGCGAACCTCGCCATACAGCATCAGCGCCTCGGCGATGGTGGTCTCGATCGCGGAGCGGTGGCCGAAATCGGCCGAGATCGCCTGCCGGAAGCGCTCCTCATTGTCGGCGACTACGGCCCGCAGCCGCGCCAGCCGGTCGAGCCGCATGGCAAGGTCAGGGGCGGCTTCCGCCCGCGACCGCTCGAACATGGTGTGGAAGGCATCATCCAGCGCCCGCGAAGGCGCGCTCGTCAGGGACTGGTCCATGGCATTTCCCCGTCATCTTGTTGCCGCAAGCTGGCCCTTTGTGGAACTTATGGCAAGGGCACAGGTTTCGGGCGGCATAGGCCCGTTTTCGCCTGTCATAAAGTCGAAGAAATCGCCCATCTGGCCCTTTCCAAAGACCGTTCCGGTTGATACATAGCCCCCGCACCCGACGGGCTTCGCCCCGGGTTGCCTTCCAAGGAAGCCTTTGGGACGGCGGCAGCCACGCAAACAGCGCTGGTCCGCAATCTCCGTCCCCGGGCATTCGTGCTAGGCGCGCAATGGTTTATCGCGGGGTGGAGCAGCCCGGTAGCTCGTCAGGCTCATAACCTGAAGGTCATAGGTTCAAATCCTATCCCCGCAACCAAACAGACCTCGGATTTCATGAGGTTTCGAAAGCCGCTCTTCGGGGCGGCTTTCTTTTTTGGCTCAGTTGCAGCGACGCGGCCTGCTGCGCCCGCGCCCCTCACGCCGCCACCAGCCCCACCGCCGGCACGAACCCGCTCAGATAGGTGAGCAGCGCGCCGGCGAAGCGTCCGGGGTTCGGCCGGTTCAGCGACGCGCCCCACAAGAGGCTGGCCGCCAGTGAAAAGCGGGCAGCGGTTGCGATCACGATCGTCACGGTGATCCACAGCGGCGCTGGGTGCGCGGCGAACCACAGGAGAACACCACCGGAAAGAACGGAGCGTATTCGGCGATGTTGCCGTGCGCCCGCACGGCGCGGTGGATCGGATCGGTCGGGCTCAAATCATGGCCGATGCTGCGGTGCGGAGGCCGGCGTGAGCAGCGCTCACGCCCCCGTGACGAAATCCGTCGGGTTTGCGCAACTTATCGCGATCAAGCGTCTTTTCGTCGCGCTCAATGTTCGCTAGCCTCGTGTGCCGGCCGATGGAGGCCGGCGACGTTCGTCACAAATACTTTGCATTGATCGTCTTGCCGGAATCGATTTTGCCGAGTTTCGGCCGCGACATTCATTGAAATGGGCGGGGGCCATGGTCAGTCAGGACAAGGACAATCTGCATCTGTTGTCGCCGGTCGGGCGCGATCTGCGGCTCGATCTTTTCCGCGGCGTCGGCCTGTGGATGATCTTTCTCGACCACGTCCCGGACGACGTCGTGTCCTGGCTGACGCTGCGCAATTACGGCTTCAGCGACGCCGCCGAGTTCTTCGTCTTCATCTCCGGCTATCTGGTCGGCTTCATCTACGGTCCGATCGTCGAGGGCGGCCTGTTTCTCGCGGCGCTGAAGCGGCTGTGGAAGCGATCCGCCGAGATGTATATCGCGCACATCATGCTGTTCTTGATCTTCACCGCCCAGATCGCGCGGACCATCAGGCGGTTCGACAACCCGATGTATGCCGACGAGTTCAACGTCCACAATTTCCTCGAGCATCCGGATATCCTGATCGGGCAGGCGCTCACGCTGCGCTACAAGCCGGTCGATCTCGACGTGCTGCCGCTCTACATCACCCTCGTCGCGGCCGCGCCCTTCATCGTCTGGTGCCTCACGCGCCGCCCGAACCTCACCCTGCTGGCCTCGGCCGTGCTCTACCTGTTGTCGCGGCTGTTCGACTGGAACGTCGCCTCCTATCCGCCCGGCACGGTCTGGTACTTCAATCCGTTCTGCTGGCAATTGATGTTCGTGTTCGCCGCCTGGTGCGGGATCGGCGAGATCCAGAAATACGCCAAATGGGTCTGGTCGACCCCTGCCAAGGTCATGGCCGGCATCTGGATCGCCTTCGGATTCGTGATCGTGATGACCTGGCACTTTCACGCGCTGGAAGCCATGATTCCGAAATGGATGATCAAGCTGATCTATCCGATCGACAAGACCGATCTCGACATGCTTCGCTTCACGCATTTCCTGGCACTGGCCATCTGGGTCACGCTGTTCGTGCCGCAGAAATGGAAGGCGCTGAACAAGACATGGCTGCGCCCGGTGATTCTGTGCGGCCAGCATTCGCTGCCGTTGTTCTGCATGGGCGTATTCCTGTCGTTCTCCGCACACTGGATTCTGGCTCAGTACGGCAGGGATCTGTTTACGCAATTCGCGGTCTCGTTCGGCGGCATCTTCATCATGATCGCCATCGCCTGGGCGCTCGATCGCGCCTCCAGGGTGCCTGACCTCTTCGTCAAGGTGGTCGAGACCGAGGAGACCGAACCTGCGATCGAAGCCGGGCTGGCAAGCGCCGCTGCGGCTCCCGCGAAAGCCTGACGGCGCCAGGCGCCGCGGCGAGACCTGTCATTGGAGGGGTGCATGTCCAGACGCTTGTTGACGATTGCGGGCACGCTGCTGTTCCTGGTCGGCGGCGCGGCCGCGCAGGCGCCGTCGCCCGAGACGATGGCTGTCGCGCGAAAGCTCGTGGCCACGACCAGGCTCGCGGACCAGTACCGCGCCCAGCTGCCGGTCATCCTGCTGACCCTGAAGCCCGTGCTGGTGCAGGACCGGCCGGAACTCGAGCGGAAGTACAATTCGCAGACCGAGCTGATCGCCGACGTCTACAGGCCGTTCCTCAATTCGATGATCGATCAGATGGCGACGGTCTTCGCCAGCAGCTTCACCGTCGACGAGATGAAGCAGATCGAGGCCTTCTACGCCCAGCCTGCCGGGCAGAAGCTGCTGCAGAAATGGCCCGCGCTGACGCAGCAGAGCGCGCAGATCGGCCAGGACGTCGGCCGCAAGGCCGCCGATGAACTGAAGCTGCGCCTGAGCGAGGTGTTGCGCTAGCAGGCGGCGGACGAAGCCGGCGTTGCGGCGCCGGCGTGGTCGCTCTAATGGATCGCCGCGTACATGATCCTCTCCTCCGTCGCCTCCAGTGCAGAGAATTCCTCCACCACCTTGCCCTGGCGCGAGACCAGGATGCGGTCGGACAGCGCCATGATCTCCGGCAGATAGGACGAGATCACCACCACCGCCTTGCCCTCGTCGGCGAGCCGGTTGATCAGCTCGTGGATCTCGACGATGGCACCGACATCGACGCCGCGCGTCGGCTCGTCGAAGATGATCAGCTCCGGCTCCTGTACCAGCGATTTGGCGATCACCACCTTCTGCTGGTTGCCGCCGGAGAGCTCGACCACCTTGACGTCGTCGCCGATGGCGCGAACCTTGAGCCGCTCGATCCAGGATTTGCCCGCCGTGTTGGCCTCCCGCCGCGACAGCAGCCAGCGCCCGCCGGGAAATTTTGCGAGCAGGCCCAGATAGACGTTGCGGGCGATCGAGGCGGTCTCGAAGAAGCCCTCGACCTTGCGGTCCTCGGTGACGTAGGCGATGCCGGCCTTGACCGCCGGCGCCGGCACCCGGTAGCGGACCGGTTTGTCGTGCAGCAGGATCTCGCCGCCGTGGAAGAAGTCGCGCTTCAGCACGCCCGAGACGATCTTGAAGGTCTCGGTGCGGCCGGCGCCGACGAGGCCGAACACGCCGGTGATCTGGCCGGCGAACACCGACAGCGAGTTGTTCTTCACCATCGGCGCCATCTTCAGGTTCTGCACGGTGAGCACGCGCGCGCCGGCGGGCCGCACGCTGGCCTTGCGCGCGCCGTAGAGCGTGTTGGAGAGGTCGCGTCCGACCATCGCCTGCACGATTCTCCCGCGGTCGAACCTCGCCGCGTCGTCGGTGACGACCTGCTTGCCGTCGCGCAGGACGGTAATGCGGTCGGCGAGCAGCAGCGCCTCCTCCAGCGCGTGCGAGATGAACACGATCGAGACGCCGCGCCTCTTGAGGTCGCGGACCAGGTCGAAGAAGTATTTCTTCTCCTCCGGCGTGAGCGAGGCCGTCGGCTCGTCGAAGATGATGACCTTCGCCTTGTGCAGCACCGCCCGCGCAATCTCCACCATCTGCTTCTTGGCCGCGCCCAGCCCACCGACGGTGGCCGTCGGCGTCACGTCGAAATTCAGCGACTGCAAGAATTGCTGCGCGGCGATGTAGATGCCGCGCAGGCGGTTGTAGAATTTCTCCTGGCCGAGAAACAGGTTCTGCGCCACGGTCATCGTCGGGACGAGGCTGTTCTCTTGGAACACCATGGCGATGCCGAGGTTGCGGGCTTCCAGCGGCGTTCGCGGCATAACCTCCGCGCCATCGACCGTCATGGCGCCCGAGGTCAGCGTCACCACGCCGGCCATCACCTTGGTCAGCGTCGACTTGCCGGCGCCGTTCTCGCCGACCAGCGCATGGATCTCGCCGCGGCGCAGATCGAAATCGACCTGCTCGATCGCCGGCACGCCGGCATAGAGTTTTGTCGCCTTGCTCAGGGACAGCACGATATCGTTCATGCGCCGAACTCCTTCGCAAGCGCCGCCAGCGACAATCTGAGCACGCGGCCGGGCCCCTTGGCGACCAGCACGAGGTCGCCTCCCGCCTCGACGGCCGAGACGATGCCGTGGTTGACGCCGTCGACGCGGCTGTGCAGCGAGTAGAGCGGGATGCCGTCCGCGTTCAGCCGGATGACGAGCCCGTAGGAGCGCGGCGGTGCCCAGGGCTTGATCACGCCCATGGTTTTGATGTGCGCGCCCTGCATCGGCTCCTTGAACGATAGCCCGGAGCGCAGCCGCGGCGCGACCCAGTGGGCCGGGTCGATCTCCGCCATCATGCGCCGCCGATAGGCCGGCTCGCGCAGCACGAATTCGACGAGCTGGGTGCGCGCGGTGAAGGCGGTCAGCCAGTAGCCGCCGCCGGCCGCCTTTGCGAGCCGCGACGGATAGACCGGCAGGTGCGCGAGCACGACCCGCATCCGCCCTCCGGGCGAGACCGCGACGAGGCGGTGGCGCCAGCTCTCGCTGACCAGCACCTCGTCGCCGGCGGCGCAGGCGCCGAAGGCGTAGCCGAGCCTGCCGGCAACCTGCGTCACGGACCGGGTCTTGGGATCGATCCGGAGCACGCGTCCGCTGCGATTGAGCTCCATCAGGTCACGTGCCCAGTCGTCGACGCCGCACGTGGCCGAGCCGTCGGTGGCGATCAGGCTGCCGTCCGGCGCCGCGGCGAGCGCGTTGATCGCGTTGAACGCGGGATCGGCGATGGTCGCGCTTGGCTCGGCGGCGGCGACATCCGGATAGAGCCGCATCTCGCGGCCCGCGAGCGCGATCGCGAGGCCGCCGCCGGGCAGCGTACAGAGCGCCGAAATCGGCCGGTCGAAGCTGCGCAGTTCGGTGGCCGCATGGCCGTCGAGGCGCAACAGGCGCCGTCCGTCGGCGAGATAGAGATTACGGCCGTCGGTCGCGAGATCCTCCGGCGCCTCGCATTCCAGCAGCGTCTCGGCCGCTTCCAGCGTCTGGTTCGGTTTCAGCGCGCCGTCGAACGACGGCACCGTGATGGTGGCTTCGCCACGCCCGAGAAAGCGGTTGGCGAACTCCCTGACGGCCGCGATCACGACGATTTCCCCCACCGCTTGTCATACTGCACGAAGTTCGGATCGGCGTTGTCGAGCTTGTAGCGGCCGATGCGGTTGTTGGCGATGCCGCCGAGATAGAGATGGCCGCGATGCTCGCGCATCGAGGTGATCATCGGGTGGTTGACGCCGCCCAGGTCCCAGAAGGTCTCCAGCACCTGCCCCGACTCGCTGAACTTGAGCACGCAGCCGGTGTTGATGTTGGGGAACAGCCACTCGTCCAGCGGCACGCGGGTGGCCATGCGCTTGCGGAAGCCGGGCATGCGCAGCGCCAGGTCGTAGGCCGGGCAGCGCATGCCCACCAGAGCCAGCCAGTAGTTGCCGTCGCTGGCCAGGTTGATGTTGTCGGGGTAGCCGGGCAGGTTGTCCAGCACCATCTCCACCTGGCCGGTCTTGGGCCCGTCGAACCAGTAGCGCTTGATGCAGCAGCCCCAGGTCTCGGCAAACAGGATGGACTGGCCGTTCTTGGCGATGGCGATGCCGTTGGGGAAGCGCAGGTCGCGCAGCACGGTGCGGGTGCTGTTGTCGCGCGGGTCGTAGCAGACGATGCGGCCGTTGCCACGCGCCTCCAGCCCGTCCACCGGCCACTCGTGCATCTCGTAGCGGGTGGTGGCCTCGCTGAAGAAGATGCGGCCGTCGTCGGCGATGTCCAGGTCGTCGGCCAGGCGCAGCCGGCTGTCGTCGTTGATCGAGTGCCAGCTGCGGTTGGTCTCGTCGGTGACGCGCTGCACCTCTTTCTGCGGCGTCACGCGGTACAGACCCATACCGCCGATGCAGACGTTGAGGTTGTCCTCGCGGTCGAAGGCCAGGCCCAGCGGCTGGCCGCCGATGTGGGCAAAGACCTCCATGCGCTGGTAGTCGGGCGCGAAGAACTTGATGATGTCGCCGTGGCGGCTGCCGGCGTAGAGGTTGTCGTGGCGGTCGAGGATCACGTCCTCCGGCGCCTCGATGCGGCCCACGCCGATCAGCGTCACATCACGCAGCTTGTTGTTCAGCCGGTAGGGCCCGGCGGTGGTGGGCGTGCAGGCGATGGCCGGCGGCAGCGCCTGGTAGGCCGGGCTC